>USGS01000021.1 GCA_900554275.1 uncultured Eubacteriales bacterium | reverse complement strand
ATCGCCTGTTAAATCTGTAGCATCTTTCTCTTCTGATGAGTATGAACTGCATCCGATACACCCCAATAGCAGATAAGCCGTTATTAATAAAATCGGTATGATTTTCCATTTAATAGTAGACATATCCCAATACCTCGACGCTATTTTTAGTATTATTTCGTACCGCAAAATAATACTTTCCTGTATCCTCGATCTGGATATTGGTTTTGATACTGCCCTCACTCCCGCTGGTAAAATGGAACGTATTATCCGGGGTGATGAACCCGAAGTCAAGGTCTGCTGTCCTGGGGGAGTACGTGCAGTTTATCGTAACCACCTCGTCCGCCTCCAGGGAGTACGCGGTATCTGCCTTCATAATCTTCCCGGAAGGGATATCCCACTCAATCCGGCTGGTGGCCCGCGTCATGCTCCCGCCCTTGCTTTCCGAAAGGACAGCAGGGTCAACTGCTTGCGTTGAAAGCTCTTTAAAGCCGATCATTTCCGTCCTGGTATCAGCCGCCACGATACTGCTTTTATCAATCGAAACTGAGTAACATATGTCTGCGCCGCTTTCCGAAGCTCCGGCCGGAGTCAGCCCCACACCGCCCACCACAAGCGCACAAGCCAATACCGTCGCTGTAACTGATTTTTTCATCGCCGCATCATTCCTCCCTATGAAATTGGCCCGCTTATTACTGCATCGGAATCAGAGATCCTTTCCTCTTCCAGTCCTTCAAACTTCACTGTGTTTTGTTCTACCGGCTCCGCCTCCTTCTGGTTCAGATATGTAATTACGATTGCTGCAACAAGGGCCGCAGCGGCCAGGATAATTAGAATTACTTTTAGTACAGAGCGTCCCTTTCTATTTCCGCTGCCTTGCGTCTTTTCACTCTCCGGGACGCTGACAACTTTATCGCCGCCCATAAGTTCATCCGTTGCAACTCCAAACAATTTACTCAACGCCAGCAGATTATCCATACTCGGAATGGCAATTCCAACTTCCCATCTGGATACTGCCTGGCGCGATACATTCAAAGCCTCTGCCAGATCCTGCTGAGACATCCTTTTGTCTTTTCGTAAAGAAATTAACCTTTCATTTAATTTCACTGTTTTCACCTCAAATTCTATGCAAACAATCGCCATATGTAAACCGCAAGCTGTTTACATTCAGGCAATTATGAATTGCTTTTGGGTTGCGCTGCAACTTTTTTAACAAAACAGGGGCAACACCACCGTCACCAGTCCGCCCATCGGGCGCTCCCTCCCTCACAAAAGCTGTATCCCCAGCAGGGGGATCAGATCCACCGCCTGGGCCGGGTTGATCTTCATGCCCCGCAGCTCTCCCAGGCTCTCCGATACGGTGATGCCCTCCAGCGCGCAGTCGGAAAAATCCATCCCCTTCAGCGGCGTGCGAAAAAAGTCCACCTCCTGGAACCCCGTCCGGTGTGGGCTCAGGCCGGCCACATCCGCCTCGGCCAGCACGGCCCGGCGAAGCTGGCAGTTCTCCATGCGGCACTTTTTCCACCGCGACTGTGTAAAATTGGCGCAGCGGAAGGCGCTCTCTCCCAGGGTGCAGCCCCGCCACCGGCTGGCGGTGAACCGGCCGCCGTCCCCCTTGCAGTCCCGCACCACCGTATCCGTCCAGACCGTCCCGCCGAAGCGGCAGTTGGAGAAGTCGCAGCCGCTCCACTCCACCCGGTCAAAGACCGCCCCCGAGAAGTCGCAGTTCTGGAACCGGCACCGGTGCAGGCGCACCCGGCGGAACTCCAGCCCCGACAAGTCTGCGCCCGCCAGGCACTCCCCCTCCACCGTCACGTCCTCCACGTCCCGCTCTTCCCGCCGCGCCCGGCGCACTTCCTCCTCCAGCATGGGTCAGCACTCCTTTCTCCCCCTACTCTACTACAATACACCGCCTTTGTATACACGAGATCACAAAAACGCCCCCGCCATCGGCGGGGGCTTTTGCCTGTTAAGAGAGAAAAAAGGGAGAAGAAATAATCAGGATGTTACAGTATGGTGCACCACAGCGCCAGATCGGCAAAGAACCACACGGGGCAGAGCATGGTCGTGACACGGACCACCGGGGTGATGTTCCCCGTCAGCAGGCTGACCATGGTATAGACGCTGATTGCCGTGACCACCAGGGCTGCGATCAGGTATCCGGTATTCTTCTTCGTGTTTGTCATAGGGAACAACTCCTTTCTTGTTTGTGTCCGCATCATAGCACAAAAGAATATACTTGTAAAATTGATTATTCTCTGCTAATATATAGACAATTACTATAATAGGAGATGCTCCCATGACCGATCAGGACATTGAAACCTTTTTCGCCATACTGGACAACGGCACGATGACGGCGGCGGCGGACGCGCTGTTCATCACCCAGCCCTCTCTGTCCGCCCGGCTGCGAACGCTGGAGGACGAGGTGGGCGCGCCGCTGTTCCACCGGGGCAAGGGCCAGCGCCGCATCACCCTCACCGACGCGGGCCAGCACTTCCTGTCCCTGGCCCGCCGGTGGCAGAACCTGCTGTCGGAGACCCAGGCCTTCGCCGCCGGGGAGAAGCGGGAGTTCCTCCACGTCATCGCCGCCTACACCGCCAACCAGTACATCCTGCCGCCGGTGTACCAGCGGTTTTTGGAGCGTGCGCTGCCGGTGTCCCTGTGGGTGGAGTCCATGCGAACCTTCGAGGCGGTGTCCGCCGTGGCCCGGGGCGATGCGGACATGGCCATTGTGGACGGCGGATTGCACTACGACCTGCAAATCGAGATCCAGCCCCTGTTCCGGGAAGCCTTCTTCCTGGTGGTGCCGGAGGACATCGCCCTCACCGAGCCGGTGGAGGCCACCGCCCTCCACCCGGAGGACGAGATCCTCATCTACGGCCAGCCGGAGATCTCCCAGTGGCACGACTACTGGTTCGGGATCAACACCCGCCCCCTGCTCTACACCGACACGCCCCAGCTGGCGGAGACGCTGCCCGCCTGCGGCAGGCGCTGGAGCATCATCCCCGCCGGCGCGGCGGAGCTGTACCTGCGCCTGTTTTCCCACGTCCGTGTGCTGCGCCTGGCCCATCCCCCGGCGGAGCGCACCTTCTACCTCGTCACCCCCAAGGGCCGCGGCCTGACCGCCTCGGCGGAGCTGCTGCTGGAGGATATGCGCCGCCATGTGGCCGCCGTGGACGGCATCACCCTGTTCTGACAGAAAGGAGACACCTGTTATGGAATTTTGGAAAATGAACGGCGCAGGCAACGACTTCATCGTCATCGACGACCGGCAGGACGCTGTCCCCGCAGACAAGTGGCCGGACCTGGCCCGGACGCTGTGTGAGCGCCATCTCTCCATCGGAGCGGACGGCCTGATGGTGGTGAAGCGCCCCACCTGCGGCGGCGACTACAGGATGCTGTTTTTCAACTCCGACGGCTCTATGGGCGAGATGTGCGGCAACGGCGCGCGGTGCATCTGCCGCTACGGCTATGAAAACGGTCTGGCCGGTCCGATCCTGCGGGTGGAGACCACAGCAGGCCTGGTCACTGGCTGGCGCATAGACCGCCGCCAGTACCGGGTGCGGCTCAACGACCCCTGCCATCTGCGTCTGGACGGCACGGCGGAGGTGGACGGCGCGGTGTACGACTGCGCCTATGTGGAGCTGGGCGACCCCGGCATCCCCCACGCCGTCGTTCCCATGCAGGGCCTGCAGGACTGCGACACCCAGGCGCTGTTCCGGCTGGGCCGCCGGCTGCGGCACTATAAGGACTTCCCCAAGGGCGCGAACGTCAATTTTTACGAGATCATCGGCCCGGACCACCTTTACGAGCGCACCTACGAGCGGGGCGTGGAGGACTTCACCTACGCCTGCGGCACAGGCACCGGCTCTGTGGTCACGGTGCTGACGCTGCTGGGCCGTGTGTCCGGCCATAACGTGCGGGTGGACATGGCCGGCGGCACGCTGACCATCGACGTGGATCGCCGCCCGGACGGCAGCGTGTCCGACCTGTTCCTCACCGGCCCGACCAATATCGTCTGCAAGGGTGAGATCACCGACGAAGCCCTGCTGTAACGGTCATAATCCCCATGCCCCGGCCATATAAATAGGCCAGTAACAGCATGGGAGTGGTGTGCTATCAAAGACGATCTGGAAACCCGGGCCAAAGACCTGGCCCTTTACGTCATAGAGAACCGGACCACCGTCCGCGCCGCCGCCAAGCATTTCGGCCTGAGCAAATCCACGGTACACAAGGACCTGTCGGAGCGTCTGCCGCTGTGCGACCGCGCGCTCTACCTCCAGGCAAAGGCCATTCTGGACGAGAATAAGTCCCAGCGCCACATCCGGGGCGGCCTGGCCACCCGCCGCAAGTACAAGGGCATATAAAAAGCAGGCACCCCGGAAGGGTGCCTGCTTTTTATATGCCTCTCAGTTGTCGGTGCGGTGATGCCACTCCAGCTCCTGCTCCAGCTCAAACTTCAGCTTCTTGTTCTCCTCCACCAGCGTGTCGTAATGTACGCCCTGGACATAGTATTTCACGAAGTTGAACGTGGCCTCGTCGAATTCCTCCTCGGTATACTCCGGCAGCAGCGAGCCGTTCTTGCGGCGCAGGCCGGTAACGCTGATGACCACCAGACGGCGGTGCTCCTCTGTCAGCTGGAACAGCTTCAGCGTCTCAGGGATCTCCAGCTCTAGGTCATAGCGCTCGTTGACGATCTCCAGCAGGCGGCGCTGCTCCGGCTTGGCGGAGACGATGACGCCGTGCTCGGCGAACAGCCGCTTGAGATAGCTGGCGGAGACCTCCTCCCGGGTGATCGTGCCCTTGCCGATGCCGGTGAGCATGGTGTTGGACAGGTTCAGGCTCACGTAAACCTCGCTGCCGGTCTTAGGATACTTCATGGACGTACCTCCTGTTTTTTCACGCTGCCCCAGAGGGCGCTTTCTGTTCTGCTATTACCCTACCACATCCGCCGCGGGAATGCAACCCCAACTTACCAAAAAAGTGCGCTATTTATGCGAAAAAACGGCCTATTTCAGAGAAACAAGCCGCTTTTGTTATGCCAAATGTACCAAACAACCTAAATGACCTCATCGCCCCGCCGCCTTCGGCGGCGCGCTATTTTTCGTCAAGACGAGGCGCGGCGCTGACGGCATACTTTGTGTATGTCGAGGCGCTGCAACGACGTATTGGCGGAAAAGAGCCGCCGCCTACACCCCCTCGCCGTCGAACGCCGGCGTATAGGCCTCCTCCGCCGATGTCCGCTCCTGCACGAAGCCATCCGTGATGCCGCAGTTCCGCATATACGCCGCCGCGGCCCGGTACTCCGCCGCCGTCACCCGGCGGGCCATCCGTCCGGTCATGTTATTTGTGGGCGTGTACTGACTCATCAGCGACACCAGCACGTCCCCCGGCGCGAACGTCTCCGCGATCCAGTCCAGCACCTGCCGGGTGTTGTCCAAGTACCCCGGCAGCACCAGATGGCGGATGACCACGCCCCGCTTCAAAAGCCCGTCCTCCAGCACGTAAGGCCCGACCTGCCGGAACATCTCCCGGATCGCCTGGCAGGCCACAGGGAAGTAGTCCGCCGCACCGGACAGCGCCGCTGCCAGCGTTCCGTCGGCGTACTTCAGGTCCGGCAGATACACGTCCACCAGTCCCTCCAGCGTCCGCAGCGTCTCCACCCGCTCGTACCCGCCGCAGTTATACACCACCGGCACAGGCAGCCGGGGCGTCAGCGCCGGCAGTATCCACGGCAGGAAATGGGTGGGCGTCACCAGCTCGATGTTGTGCGCCCCCTGGCCAATCAGCTCCTCAAAGATCTCCCGCAGCCGGGCCGTGGAGATGTCCTTCCCAAAGCCCCCGGCGGAGATGTCCCCGTTCTGGCAGTACACGCACCCCAGGGTGCAGCCGGAGAAAAACACCGTCCCCGCGCCGTTTCGCCCGGAGATGGGCGGCTCTTCCCAGCGGTGCAGCATGGCCCGGGCCACCCGCAGCCCCGCGGGCATACGGCAGAAGCCGCCGCCTGCCTCCGCCGTCCGTTCCGCCCCGCAGCGGCGGGGACACAGCGTGCAGATCATGTTTTGTGGATGTCGAAGTCCGGCCCCAGGTCGCCGGCCATCCAGTGGCGGCGGCACAGGCCGATATACTTGTCGTTAGCGCCCAGCACCACCTGTGCGCCCTCCTTCACCACCCGTCCGTTCTCATCGAACCGGGCGTTGAATGCCGCCTTCTTGCCGCACCAGCAGATGGTCTTGACCTCCTCCAGCTTGTCCGCCAGCACCAGCAGGTGATAGCTGCCGGGGAACAGGTCGCCCTTGAAATCCGCCCGCAGGCCGTAGCAGATGACGGGGATATTGCAGTCGTCCACCAGGTGTACCAGATAGTACACCTCCTCCTTGGTCAGAAACTGGGCCTCGTCGATGATGATGCAGGCGTAGCGCTGCAATTCTCTGTCCGCCATAGCCCGCATCTCGTCGAAGTAGACGCAGGGGTGCTGCAGGCCGATGCGGGAGTACACCATGTGGTCGCCGTCCCGGCTGTCCAACCGTGGCTTGACCAGCAGCGTCTCCTGCCCCCGCTCCTCGTAGTTGAACCGCGCCATCAGCGCGTTGGCGGATTTGCTGGACCCCATCGCGCCATACTTGAAATACAACTGTGCCATCCTGTTTCTCCTTTGTGTATGTGAAATGTGTAAATATCGTTGTTGCTGTCTTTTTCGTAGGGGCGGGGTTCTACCCCGCCCGCCGTTTCACCCACCGCACCCCTTGCCTCTCCCTTTGGGAGAGGTGGCCGAGCGCAGCGAAGACGGAGAGGGTAAACAAGGGCCGCCGGTAAATGTGTCCGCAGGGCGGGATGACCTCATCCCGCCGCCGTCACTCCCCCAGCTTCCCAAACGCCGTGGGCATAGGATACGCCCCCCGCTCCGCCGGGTCGTACCACGCCCACCCCGCCGGGCCGTCACCGCTGACCGCCAGCCGGTACACCGTCATTTCCCACACGATGTGGGTAAACACGTGCTTCGCCTGAAACCGCTCCCGCCATTCCAGCGGCACAAGCCCCCACTCCGCCAGCTGCCGGGCCGCCTCCGTCTCCGTCAGCGTCCCCAATCCGTTGGGGTATTCCCACAGCCCCGCCAGCAGCCCGCTGTCAGGCCGCCGCCGCAGCGCCGTCCGGCCCTCCCGCTCCAGCAGGAATACCGTCCGCTCCTCCTGCCGCTTCCCGGCCTTCTTCACCCGCACGGGCAGCGATGCCTGCCGCCCCTCCCGGCAGGCCGTACACAGCGTCGCCAGCGGGCAGCTCTCACATAGCGGCCCGCCGGGCAGACACACCGACGCGCCCAGATCCATCAGCGCCTGGTTGAAGTCCCCGGGCCGATCTGTGGGCATGATCTCCGCCATCCACTCCCGGACGGCTTTCCGGGTTTCCCCGTCCAGCACATTGCCCTCGTACCCGGTGAGCCGCGATGTGATACGCAGCACGTTGCCGTCCACCGCCGGGACGGCTTGTCCGTAGGCGATGGACAGTATCGCCCCCGCCGTGTAATCCCCGATGCCCGGCAGCGCCCGCAGCTCCCCGTAGCTGCACGGCAGCGCCCCGCCGTATCGCTCCGTCAGCACCGCCGCCGCCCGCTGCAAATTCCGGGCGCGGCTGTAATAGCCCAGCCCCTGCCACAGCGCCATGAGCCGCTGCTCCGGCAGCGTGGCCAGCGCCGTCACGTCCGGCGCGGCCTCCATAAACCGCTGAAAATAGGGTAAAACCGCCTGCACCCGCGTCTGCTGGAGCATGATCTCCGACACCCAGGTGCGGTAGGGTGACACCTCCTCCCGCCAGGGCAGCACCCGGCGGTGCTCGTCGTACCACGCCAGCAGCGGGGACGCTATTTGGTTCAGCAGTTCCGTCTCCCGCGCCATAGCATTCCTCTCTGTCCACACTCCGTGGACATCTCCCTCATGCTCCTGTCCGCCCGCGCCAGTGCTCACACTGGCGTGGGAAGCCGTGACCCGCGCCGTGGCGCGGAACACTCCCTTATTTATTGAACCTCCGCGCAAACCCGCACCGGCGGCACAGCGCCTCGCTGGGCCGCCGCCGGTCGAAGCCCTCCCGGATGGCCCGCGCCCGGGGACTGTCCAGTATTCCGTCCAGCTCCTGGGCCAGCAGGTTTCCCAGCGCCAGCCGCCCCTCGCCGTCCAGACAGCAGGGCACCACCGTGCCGTCGCACAGCACGGCGATCTGCTGCCGCAGCCCGTAGCAGAACTGGGCCTCCGGCCCGCCGCTGTCCTGCCCGGGCCAGTCGAATTTCTCCCCCGGCTCTAAGAACACCCGCTCCGCCAGCCGCCGGTTGCCCTTCCGGTCGGCGGGCAGGTCCTCCGCCCGCACCCCGGCCAGCCGCGACAGTATGTCCAGCACCCGCCCGTTCAGCCGATCCGCGCCGTGCCCGTTCCACAGCCGCAGGGCGCAGATCACGCCCTCCGCCGCCAGCGCCCGGCAGCTCTCCCAGCAGCCGGTGACGTACTCCTCCAGCCCGCCGTCGCCGCCGTTGCCCTCGAAGGAGTGGAGCGACACGCTGACCTTGTGCAGGCAGCGCCGCCCCCGCAGCACCGCCAGCCGCGACGGCAGCAGCACCCCGTTGGTGGTGACGCACACCCGGAAGCCCAGCCTGTCGCACTCGTCCAGTATCTCCCCCAGCGACGGGTGCAGCAGCGGCTCTCCCATCACATGGAGATACAGATAGTCTGTCCAGGGCCGCAGCTTCTCTGCCAATACGCGAAATTCCGCCGGATCGAGAAATTTCTTCTCCCTTGCCGTTCCCGGGCAGAAGGAGCAGCGCAGGTTGCACACGTTGGTGATCTCCACATACGCCCGCTGGAACATTCCTCCACCTCTTTCCGGTTTTTTCTATATACGGTTCAAAAAAACCGCGTCCCTTTTTCAAAAACATGCAAGTATTATTAAAAGTATTTTATCACAAAATCTGCCCTTTGAAAAGCAAAAGAACACGCCTCCCGGCGTGTTCTTTTGCTTGTCCTGTCGTTCAAAATGTGCTATGATGACAGCATCACCAAAAACAGGAGAGAAAGAGGGAGAGACGATGAAAAAACGGTATGCCGCCCTGTTGCTGGGCCTTCTGCTGCTTCTGACGGCGGCGGGCTGCACCGCGCCAAACGAAGCAGAAAGCGGGGAAAACCTCGTCCCCACAGTGAAAACTGTGAAGTCCAACGGCGTGGAGTGTTACCGCACAGACGGTGTATGCTATCCGGCGGTGTTCGGCGAACCGCAGCTGACCCCGGCAGAACTGACCGCCCTTCTGGACGGCGGCGACACCTTGGAGATGGCCATGACCGTGAACACCGTGCCGGACGCGCTGCGCCTGCTGCGTCTGCGGCAGCAAACCGGCGAGAACATCGACAATCAGGGCGCGGAGGACACCCTTCTCCGCGGCGGCACACAACCGTATGGCTACGCACAGGCCATGCTGTATCTGCTCTCCGGCGACTATGAGGACAGCGGGCGCATCGACCTGTTTGCCCCCGACAATTACTACGGCCTCTGCGCCGTAAAGCAGGACGGGCTGTACTATGCGTTTGATCCGTTTGAGATCCGCGGCGACCGCTGGATCGCTTTTTCCGACGTGAGCTTCGCGGACGCGGACGCACAGAAGCTGGCGGACACGCTGCGGAAAACCTGCGATTACAGCCCCTTTACAGAGGGGGTATACGAAGTAAATACCTTCACGCTGCCGGATAAGGAGGCCTGGGCGCTGGAAAAGGCCTTCAAGCAGCGGGAGTACACCGACGAGGAGATACAGCAGCTGGCCAGCGCCGGACTGACGCTGGAGGAGGCCGCCGACAAGCTGCATTATATCGAGGACGCCGCCCTGTTTCTGCGGGCCAGCGGCTACCGCATAGATGAGAAGGATGCATACTTTTTGCAGGGCCGCTACGTCAATTTCAGTCTCAACCCAGGCTGTTATATCGGCGGCTACGACTGGGGATGGGGCTTGCCGGCGGACTATACCTACGAGTACATGGCGGGGACGTGCAACGGGACGTCCAACCTGATGAACCGCCTATTAGCGGGAGATTATGAGGAACAGGGCTACGTGCAGTATATGGGCGGCCACATCTTCAACTACATCAAGCAGGACGGATATTACTACTTCTGCGACTTTCCCAGAAGCGATGTCATCAGCAACACCCACCTGGACTACATGATGTGTGTCTGTCAAGATCCGCTGGAATTTGTGGAATACTACTGCACCAACGTGTTTCCGAACTGGGACGATCCTGAGGACGATAACTATTTGGTGCTGATGTACCTCTATCCCCGGGACGGCAAGGATTCGCTTCCCCGAGGCAGCAGCGGCGCATACAATTATCTGGCCGGCGGGCGAGCCCGCGATCTTATCAGCTCCGAGGTGGAGGATACGGTGGTCATTCTCTACGAGCGGGATTGGTATCACCACCGCTTCATGGACGTAGACCCCGACGCTATCCCCGATGTGTGCTACGACCTGATCGACGGCGTGATGCACAAGGTGAATTGGCGCACCGGGGAGGTGCTGGACGGCTGACACAAGCAAAAAAGAACACGCCTTGCGGCGTGTTCTTTTTTGCTCTATTGCGTTGGGGTTTACCGGGCCTCGCCGCGGTCGTAGGCCACCACCACACGGCGGTTGGGCTCTGTGCCCACGGAGTAGGTGGTGACGCCCTTCACGTCCTGCAGCGTGGCGTGGATCACATGGCGCTCGTAGGCGTTCATGGGCTCGAGGGTGACGCTGCGGCGGTACTTCTGCACCTTGCCGGCCACCTTGCGGGCCAGACTTTCCAAACTTTGCTCCCGCTTGGCGCGGTAGTTCTCCGCGTCCATCTGCACACGGATGCGCTTATCCGTGCCGGTGTTGACGGCGTAGTTGGTCAGCTGCTGGATGGCGTCCAGCGTCTCGCCGCGATGGCCGATGAGCTGACCCAGCTTCTCGCCGACCAGCAGCACCTTATAGCGGCCCTTCTCCACCTCGTAGACCTTCACCTGGGCGGCGCTGTCCATGTGCTCCAGCAGGCCGGACACGAAGGCCACGATGCGCTTGGCGTTGTCGTCATCGCACTCCGGCAGGTCCACGGCCGGGGCGGTGGGAGCGGTCTCCTGGCGCTTCTCGGGCTGGGGACGCTGCTCCTGACGGGGCTTATTCTCCTGACGGGGCTTGCTCTGGACAGGCTTGGCCGGGGCGGGCTTCTTCTCCGCGGCCTTCTCCGCCGGCTTTTCAGCGGGCTTCTCGGGGATGATGCGGGGTGTGGCTGCGGGCTCTTCCTCCACGGGAACTTCCTCCGGGCCATAGGTGATGCGAATACGGGCGGGGGTCGCGCCGATGCCTAAAAAGCCGCTCTTGGCGCGTTCGAGGATGGACACGGACACGTCGTCCCGGTCCATGCCCAGCTGCTCCAGACCTTTGCGGAGCGCTTCGTCCTCGGTCTTGCCCGTTACGTCGATGTAACTCATAGACAAAGCTCCTTATTCGTCGTTATCGTTGTAGTGGCCCTCCTGATACGCCCGGCCTCGGGCATAGGGCCTGCCGCCCACGCGCCCGGCCTCCGTGGTGGAGGCGCCGTGCTCGGCGGACTTTTTCTTCTTGGGCTGGGGCTGGGGCTTCTTCTCGCCCTTGGCTCCGGCCAGCTGGCTGTTGTAGTTCTCGCGGGCGGCCTGCATCTTGGCGTAGCGGGCCTCGCGCTTCTGGCGCTCCTTGTCCGTCTCCTCCCGGTCCAGCAGCTTGTTGAAGTGCTTGTTCAGGAACAGCTCCTGCAGGCAGGAGAACGCGGCGTTGCAGATCCAGTAGACGCACAGAGCGGCGGGGAGGACATAGCCCATCCACACCGTCATCAGGGGCATCATATAGAGCATGGCCTTGGACGTGCCGTTGGCGTTGGCGCTGCCGTTGGCCTTCATAGAGATCTGGGTCATGAGGAACTGCAGGGCGGCGGAGATCAGCGGCAGGATCAGGATACCGATGACGGGCCAGCCGCCGGAGGGGAACTGGCTGAACAGGCTGCTGCCCACGGCGGACAGATCCATGCCCAGGAAGTTGTAGTTCAGGTCGATGAGGCCGTCGAACTTGCCGGCAAACTCGCCCCAGTTCTCGTGGATGAATTTGGCCAGGTAGATCTGCTCATAGGCCGCGGCCTGACCGCTTGCGCTGGAAGAATATCCAAGAGACACGGCCAGCTCGGTGATGCTCTCGATGACCTCGTTGGACAGGGACATGAAGTAGCGCAGGGGGGTACGGATGATATAGTACAGCGCAATAAGGATGGGGAAGGGCAGGAACGACCACAGACAGCCGGACATGGGGTTGACACCCTCGCGGGCATAGAGGTCGGCGATCTCCTGCTGCTGGCGCTGCTGGTTGGTGGGGTACTTCTTCTTGATCTCCTCCACCTTGCTGTTCATCCGGCCCATGCGGAGCATGCTTTTCTTACTCTTGAGCTGGAAGGGGAGAAGGATCAGCTTCACGATCAGCGTGAAGAATATCAGCGCCACGCCGTAAGACCCGGTCCAGGTATAGAACAGGCGGGTCAGCCAGGCGAAGGGAACGCAGATGTAGTAGCCGAGTTGTGCGAACATAGGCTTGTTTCCTCCGTTAGATTTTGGAAAACGAGGTTTCAGGGCACCGGATCATACCAGCCGCCCTTGTGATGGTGGAAGGGATGGCATCGCAGCAGACGCTTCAGGGCCAGCCAGCTGCCCTTCACCGCGCCGTACTTCTCCAGCGCTTCAATGGCGTACTGGGAGCAGGTGGGGATATAGCGGCAGCAGCCGGGGAACAGAGGGGAGATGGCCCGCCGGTAAAAGCGGACCAGGGAGATGAGCAGCTTTTTCATTGGCCGCGCAGCAGGCCCAGCTGGTCAAGGCACGAGAGATACTGCTTTTCCAGCTTGCCGAAGGGCATATCGGCGGCCCGGACGCGGGCTACCATGAGAATGTCCATACCGGGCTTTATGTCCGCCAGGTGATGGCGGTACAGCTCCCGGAAGCGGCGGCGGACACGGTTGCGCACCACGGCCTTGCCCACCTTGGTGGACACGGTGAGGCCCAGGCGGCTCTTGCCCTGCTTGTTGGGCAGGCAGTAGACCACCACGCCGCCGGAGACGGCGGAGCGCCCCTTGCGGTATATGCGGCGGAAATCGCCGTTGGTCTTGACCGTGACGTTTGCGTTCATGCTCTCCCTCTTCTTCTGCGTTGTGCACAGACATGATATAGACCAATAGGGACGGGGCTTATGACCTCCGTCCCTCAGGGCTTATCTGTATGTGCGATGCACCTTCCGTGACCTCAATGGGTCAGGCGAGCGCGGCCCTTGGCACGACGACGGGCCAGCACCTTGCGGCCATTACGGGTCGCCATTCTCTTGCGGAAGCCGTGCTCCTTGGAGCGCTGGCGCTTCTTGGGCTGATAGGTACGGAACATTGCATGACACCTCCATTTTGAAAAATTATCCGGCGGCGACGGATCGCCGCTCTTACTCGACAGCGAAAAAAAATTTTTTTCGCCGCAGTAAACGTTGCACGCGGCTGTGCAAATGCAAAACAGCGCGAAGTACATTATACAGACAGCGGGGAACTATGTCAACTAAAAATTTACCCGGAAAGGACCGTTTTTGCGGGAAAAACAAGGGAGAGGGCGGGAAGAAGGAGGAAAAGGTTTTCTCTGCTTATATTAGAATAAGTATAGACTTCACGCCTGTTTTCTGTTATAATGTAGCGGGATATTTTTAGTGGGCGCGCCCCGCCCAATATAGAGCCGGGGAAACTCCGGCGAAAGGGGAGCTTTGTTTTGAATTCACTGAAAGATGTATGGGACAGCGTATTGACCCGACTGGGCGGCGAGCTGTCGGAGGTCACCATCCGCACCTGGTTCGACGAGGTGGACGTGGTGACGCTGGAGGACTCCGCCTTCGTGCTGCACTGCAGCAACACGTTTAAGAAAAGCACCATCGAGGCCCGCTTCCTGCCCCACATCAAGGCGGCGCTGCGGGATCTTTTCTCCACGGATCTGGAGGTAAAGATCCTGGACGACGAGCAGCTGTCGGCCTATCACGGCGTAGCGCCGGACCGGCCCGGAGACCTGTCGGAGGCCAAGGCCTTCACCTTTGAGACATACGTGGTCGGGCCGCAGAACAAGCTGGCCTTCGCCGCCGCCAAGGCGGTGACGGAGAAGCCCGGCGAGAAATACAACCCTCTCTTCATCTACGGAGACAGTGGACTGGGCAAGACCCATCTGCTGTACGCCATCGCCAACGCGGCCCGGAAGAAGTGGCCCGCCGCCCGGATCGTCTACATCAAGGGCGATGACTTTACCAATGAGCTGGTGGCCTCCATCCGGGAGAACCGGAACGCGGAGTTCCGGGAGAAGTACCGGCAGACGGATATTCTGCTGATGGACGATATTCAGTTCATCGCCGGTAAGATACAGACACAGGAGGAATTTTTCCATACGTTCAACACCCTGCGGGAGGCGGGAAAGCAGATCGTGCTCACCTCCGACCGGCCGCCCAAGGAGATCACCCAGCTGGAGGACCGGCTGCGGACGCGGTTTGAGCAAGGCCTGATGGTGGACGTGGCGCCGCCGGACTTCGAGACGCGGTTCGCTATCGTGCAGAATAAGGCCGCCATGCTGGGCGTGAAGCTGCCCAACGAGGTGACGGACTACATCGCGGAGAACATCACCTCCAACGTGCGGCAGATTGAGGGCACGCTGAACAAGATTTTGGCCTATCGCGACCTGCTGGACGACCAGGTGAACGAGGAGACCGTCAGCCGTGCCATCCGGGATATGCTGAAGAAGAGCAACGACTTCGCCCCGTCGCCCAAGACCATCATCAGCTATATATGCAGCTACTGCAGCGTGGACGAGGAGACGCTGCGGGGACAGAGCCGCGGCCGGGAGGTGGTGGCTGCCCGGCAGATCGCCATCTACCTCATCCGCCGTATGAGCGGCATGAGTCTGGATGACATCGGTCGGGAGTTCGGAGACAGAGATCACTCCACCATCCTGCACTCGCTGAAGAAGGTGGAGCAGCAGATGCGGACCGACCCGGCCTTCGCCGAAAAGGTGAAGGAAATCACCACCAACATCAACAGCAAGCAATAGACAGCTTTCCACGGTTTCCTGTGAAATCCACGTGGAAAATGGGTGGAAAAGGCAGAGACAGGCAGAAGCTGTTGAAACGGCCCGTGGTTTTCCACGGAGCGGGTTGGATAAAAAAACCAGGAATGGTAAGGGGCGGCGGGTGATTTCCACAGAAAGGGTCGCCTACTGCTATAGCTACTAATAAATGATAAGATTATGATCTGATCTGAGAAAAAAGAACTGCCATTTTCGAGAAAGAAAGGAACGTGACAGATATGGTGAAGTTTTCCTGCGAGAAGGCACTGCTGCAGCAGGCGGTCAGCACCGTCTCCCGGGCGGTGGCCACCAAGAGCTCCATCCCGGCGCTGGAGGGTATCCTGCTGGAGTGCGAGGACGTGCTGCGGCTGTCCGGCTACAATATGCAGACCGGTATCCGCACCACGCTGGACGGCGACATCAGCGAGAAGGGACGCATCGTGCTGAACGCGCGGCTGTTCGGCGAGATGATCCGCCGTCTGCCGGACGACATGGTGGTGTTCGATGCCGACGGGAAGTTCAACGTGCATTTGACCTGCGGCGACGCCAGCTTTGAGCTGCCCGGTCTCAGCGCCGACGATTATCCGGAGCTGCCGGAGGTGGACGATCAGTTTTCCGTGACGCTGGAGCAGCGGACGCTGAAGGCCATGATCCAGCAGACCAGCTTCGCCGTGTCCGTTAACGAGACGCGGCCCATCCACACCGGTGCGCTGTTTGAGATCAACGACCGGGGACTGACCATGGTGGCGGTGGACGGCTTCCGTCTGGCGCTGCGCCGCGAGCCGCTGGAGCATATCGACGGCGGCGCGTTTCGGTTCGTGGCGCCGGGCTCGGCACTGAATGAGGTGGAGAAGATCTGCGCCGACACCGACGATATGATCACCGTGACCCAGGGCAAGCGCCATCTGCTGTTCGAGGCCGGCAATACCCAGCTGATCTGCCGCCGGCTGGAGGGAGAGTTCCTGGATTACAAGAACGCCATCCCCACCAACAACCCCATCTCCATTGAGGTGGACAACAAGACCATGCTGGAGAGCCTGGACCGCGTGTCCGTGGTCATCAGCGAGAAGCTGAAAAGCCCGGTGCGGTGCGTGTTCAGCGACGATAGGGTGTATATGTCCGCCCGTACCGGCAACGGCGAGGCCAAGGACATCTGCCCTGTCCGGGGCGACGGCCAGAGCCTGGAGATCGGCTTCAACAACCGGTATCTGATGGACGCCCTGCGGTACGCCCCGGCGGACACTGTGACCATGCAGCTGAACACCGGCATCTCTCCCTGCATCATCGTGCCCACCGACGGAAGCGACAACTTCCTGTATATGGTGCTGCCGGTGCGGCTGAAGGCCCAGTAACGGCGGCGAAAAAGCCCTTTACGAAAGAGGAGTTATATGAACACCATTGAGATCACCACAGAATACATCAAATTGCAGGATCTGCTGAAGATAGCGGGGCTGACGTACACCGGCGGCGAGGCCAAGGTCATGGTCCAGGAGGGCCTGGTCACGGTCAACGGAGAGGTGTGCACCATGCGGGGCAGAAAGATACGCCCCGGCGACACCGTGGAGTTTGAGGGCAAGACACTGGAAGTGCGCTATGCAGATACGTGAGCTGGCGCTGCGGGGCTGGCGGAATTACGACAGCGCGGCCTTGACCTTTGACGACAGCTGCAACGTGATCTACGGTGAAAACGCACAGGGCAAAACAAACCTGCTGGAGGCCATCGTATACCTGAGCTGCGGAAAGAGCCCACGGGCGCGGAGCGACCGGGAGCTGATGGGCTTCGAGGGCCAGGAGGCCCGGGTGAAGGGCCGCATCCTGTCCCGGGATCGGGAATTCGTCACGGAGGTGCAGCTGTACCGGGGCAGGCGGCGGAGGATGACCGTGAACGGTGTGGCCGCCAAAAACGGCGCGGCCCTCAGCGACGTGCTGCACACCGTGTTTTTCGCGCCGGAGGACCTGTTCCTTATACGGGCAGGGGCGGCGGAGCGGCGGCGGTTCATGGATACCTCCCTGTGCCAGCTGCGGCCGCGGTATGGCGAGGCGCTGCGGCAGTACGAGCGGCTGTATGAGCACAAGACCCGCATCCTGCGGGACAGCGAGGACAAGCCGGAGCTGCTGGACCTGCTGCCGGAGTTCAACGAGGGGCTGTGCCGGTACGGCGCGGCCATCGTCAGCTACCGGGCGCGGTTCTGCGCCGCGCTGGCGGAGTACGCACGGCAGGCCCACTATGAGTGCTCCGGCCAGAGGGAGGAGCTGGCGCTATCGTATCAGACGGTGAGCACCGTTGCTGACCCGCTGGGCAGCCAGGGAGACATCTATGGGGCGCTGAAGGCCCACATGGATAGCCATCAGGCGGCGGAGCGGGCATCCCGGCTGTGTCTCAGCGGGCCGCACAAGGACGATATAGACGTATCGGTCAACGGGCGCAGCGCCCGGCAGTTCTGCTCACAGGGGCAGGTGCGGACGGCGGCGCTGAGCATGAAGCTGGCGGAGCGGGAGATACACAAGAATGCCATGGGGGAGTACCCGGTGATGCTGCTGGACGACGTGCTCAGCGAGCTGGACCCCCGGCGGCAGGAATACGTGCTGAACCGCATCAGCGGCGGGCAGGTGTTCATCACCTGCTGCGAAAACGACCGGCTGGACACGCTGCTCAAGGGCCGCGTGTTCCATATCCGGGGCGGGGAGGTGCTGTGAGTGAGCTATCTGCACATCGGCATGAACGTAATGGTAGACCCCCGGCGGGTCATCGGCATATTCGATCTGGACAACACCTCTACCTCCAAGCTCACCCGCCGGTTTTTAGACGGCGCGGAGAAGGAGGGCGTGGTGCAGTCCGCCTGCGAGGACATTCCCAAGTCCTTCGTGGTGTGCGATCACCCCTATCACCGGCAGATCATCTATTTATCGCAGTTGAATTCCCAAACGCTTCTGAAGCGGGCGCAAGGAAAAGGAGAATAGCACATGGCAGAAATGGAAAGACCCGTGGTGGACACGGAGTACAACGCATCGGAAATTCAGGTGCTGGAGGGGCTGGAGGCCGTCCGCAAGCGGCCCGGTATGTATATCGGCTCTACCAGCGCCAGCGGACTGCACCATCTGGTCTATGAGATCGTGGACAACGCCATCGACGAGGCGCTGGCGGGCTACTGCACGGACATAACCGTGACCATCAACGAGGGAAACACCATCACCGTCACCGACAACGGGCGGGGCATCCCCGTGGATCTCCAGGCCCAGACGGGCCGGCCCGCGCTGGAGGTGGTGTTCACCGTGCTCCACGCCGGCGGCAAGTTCGGCGGCGGGGGCTATAAGGTCTCCGGCGGCCTGCACGGCGTGGGCGCCAGCGTGGTGAACGCCCTCAGCGAATGGCTGACGGTGCAGGTCCACAAGGACGAAAAAATTTACGAGATGAGCTTCTCCCGGGGGAATATCACCCAGGAGCTGAAGGTCGTGGGCGAGACGGACCACACCGGCACAACGGTGACGTTCAAGCCCGACGGCGAGATGTTCGACACACTGGAGTACGACTATGAGACGCTGCACACCCGTATGCGGGAGCAGGCGTTTCTGAACGCGGGACTGCGGATCACCATCACCGACGCCCGGCCCGGCAGAGAGCAGTCGGAGACCATGCGCTACGAGGGAGGCATCCGGGAATTCGTCACGTTCATCAACCGGAACAAGACGCCCCTCCACGAGGAGGTCATCTACCTCTCCGGCGCGAAGGGCGACAGCACCGCCGAGATCGCCATGCAGTACAACGACGGCTACAACGAGACGCTGGTGTCCTTTGCCAACGACATCCACACGCCGGAGGGCGGTATGCACGAGACGGGCTTCAAGGCGGCCCTGACCCGCGTGCTCAACGCCTACGGCATGAAGTACGGCCTTATCAAGGAGGGAGACAAGGTCTCCGGCGAGGACGTGCGGGAGGGCATCACCGCCGTTATCTCCGTGAAGCTGACGGAGGCCCAGTTCGAGGGCCAGACCAAGGCCAAGCTGGGCAACGCCCACATCCGCACGCTGGTGGACGGCATCGTCAACGACCAGCTGGCGGTGTACCTGGAGGAGCATCCGGCGGTGGCCCGCACCATTTTGGACAAGGCCATGACCGCCAACCGCGCCCGGGAGGCCGCACGAAAGGCCCGTGAGTCCATCCGCCGCAAGACGGTGCTGGGCGGCGCGGCCATGCCGGATAAGCTCCGGGACTGCAACGAGAACAACCCCGAGCTGACGGAGCTGTATATCGTGGAGGGAGACTCCGCAGGCGGCAGCGCCACCCAGGGCCGGGACAGCCGCTTTCAGGCCATCCTCCCCCTGTGGGGCAAGATGCTGAACGTGGAGAAGGCCCGTGTGGACAAGGTCTACGGCAACGACAAGCTCCAGCCCGTGATCATCGCCCTGGGCGCGGGCATTGGCGAGGAGTTCGACGAGAACAAGCTGCGGTATCACAAGGTCATCATCATGGCCGATGCCGATGTGGACGGCGCGCACATCCGCACGCTGCTGCTGACGTTCTTCTTCCGCTATATGCGGCCGCTGATCGAGGAGGGGTACGTGTACTCCGCCGTGCCGCCGCTCTATAAGCTGACCCGGGGCAAGACCACCCGGGTGGCCTACTCCGACGAGGAGCGCGACCGGGTGTCCGCCGAGATGCGGGGCGACAACCCCAACGTGAAGATCGATATCAGCCGGTTCAAGGGCCTGGGAGAGATGAACCCCCACGAGCTGTGGGAGACCACCATGGACCCCACCACCCGTACCCTGCGGCGCATCACCCTGGACGACGCGGTGAAGGCTGACGCCACGTTCACGGTGCTCATGGGTGAGAAGGTCGAGCCGCGGAAGGAGTTTATCGAGCGCAAAGCACAGTACGCTGTGAATCTGGATTATTAAGGAGGGCTGGAATCTATGAGCAAAAAGCCCCAATACGACCCTGAGGAGATACGCTTCCCTGACCAGCACATTGTGGAGAGCCCCCTTGTGCCGGAGATGGAGCAATCCTATATCGAGTACGCTATGTCCGTCATCGTGGGCCGCGCCCTGCCCGACGTGCGGGACGGTCTGAAGCCCGTACACCGGCGTATCCTCTACGCCATGTACGAGGACAACCTGACCTCCGACCGCCCGTTCAAGAAGTCCGCCACCTGCGTGGGCGATGTGCTGGGCCGCTATCACCCCCACGGCGACGCCTCCGTGTACGATGCGCTGGTGCGTCTGGCGCAGGATTTCTCCATGCGCTATATGCTGGTGGACGGCCACGGCAACTTCGGCTCGGTGGATGGAGACCCCCCTGCGGCCTACCGTTACACCGAGGCCCGGCTGAGCAAGATCTCCAACGAGATGCTCCGGGACATCGACAAGGACACGGTGGACTGGGATCCCAACTTCGACGAGAGCCGGAAAGAGCCCCGGGTGCTGCCCTGCCGTTTCCCCAACCTGCTGGTGAACGGCTCCAGCGGCATTGCCGTGGGCATGGCTACCAACATCCCGCCCCACAACCTGCGGGAGGTCATCGGCGCGTGCATCTGCGTGCTGGACGACCCCGACGCCACCCTCAGCGACCTGATGGAGCACGTGAAGGGCCCGGACTTCCCCACCAAGGGCATCATTATGGGCCGCAGCGGCATCCGTGCCGCCTACGCCACCGGCCGGGGACGGTTGATGGTCCGGGCGCGGCACGAGTTCGAGGAATTCGGTAACGGCCGCACGCGGATCATCATCACCGAGCTGCCCTATCAGGTGAACAAGCGGATGCTCATCAAGGCCATCGCCGACCAGGTGGAGGACAAGCGCATCGAGGGCATCTCCGACATCCGGGATGAGTCCGACCGCAACGGTATGCGTATGGTCATCGAGCTGAAGCGGGACGCCAACCCTCAGGTAGTGCTGAACCGCCTGTTTGCCCAGACCCAGCTGCAAACCACGTTCGCCATCAATATGCTGGCACTGGTGAACAACCAGCGCCAGCCCAAGATCCTGTCCCTGCGGCACATCATCGACGAATACCTGGCGTTCCAGGAGGAGATCATCATCCGCCGGACGCGGTTCGACCTGAAGAAGGCACAGGAGCGCGCCCACCTGCTGGAGGGCCTGCTGGTGGCCCAGGACAACATCGACGAGGTCATCCGCATCATCCGCAGCAGCTACGACAACGCCAAGGAGAACCTGATGCAGCGCTTCGGGTTGGACGATGTGCAGGCCCAGGCCATTCTCGATATGCAGCTCAAGCGGCTGCAGGGCCTCGACCGGGAGAAGCTCCAGGCGGAGTACAAGGAGCTGGAGGAGAAGATCGCCTATTTCCAGCGGGTGCTCAGCGACGAGGGGCTGGTGAAGTCCATCCTCAAGGAGGAGCTGACCGCTATCGCCGACAGGTTCGGCGACGACCGCAAGACCGAGATCCAGGACGTGGAGGACGAGCTGGACATCGAGGATCTCATCGAGGAGGAGCAGTGCGTCTTTACCCTGACGGAGAACGGCTATATCAAGCGCACGCCCGTCAGCGAATATGCCGCCCAGAGCAAGGGCGGCATGGGCAAGAAGGGCATCACCACCCGTGAGGAGGACACGGTGGTGGACGTGTTCACCGCGTCTACCCACGACTATATCCTCTTCTTCACCGACACCGGCAAGGTGTACCGCAAGAAGGGCTATCAGATCCCCGAGAGCGGCAAGGCCGCCAAGGGTGTGAACATCGTCAACATCCTGCAGGTGGAGACGGGCGAGAAGGTCCAGGCCATGCTCCACTTCCGGGAGACGGGAGACGAGCAGCTGTACCTGTTCATGACCACCCGGAACGGCACGGTGAAGCGGCTGGAGGTCAGTGCATTGAAGAACCTGCGGAATAACGGCATCCGCGCTCTGACGCTGGACGAGGGCGACCAGCTGATCTCCGTGGTGGAGACCCGGGGCAGCGACCGGGTGCTCATTGCCACCCACGACGGCCAGGCGGTGTGCTTCGACGAGACGGACGTGCGGGCGATGGGCCGCACCGCCGTGGGCGTTCGGGGCATCCGGCTGCGTGACGGCGACTACGTCATCGGCGCGGCCCGGGCCGACGATGGCAAGACGGTGCTGTCCATCACTGAAAAGGGCTACGGCAAGCGCACCCCCATCGAGGAATACCGCATCACCAACCGCGGCGGCCTGGGCATCCGCAACTACATGGTCACGGACAAGACCGGCTGCGTGGTGGGCATGAAGCTGGTGGACGGCACGGAGGATCTGCTGCTGGTGACGGCGGCGGGCATCCTGATCCGCACGCCGGTGGAAAGCATCCGCATCGCCGGACGCGCCACCCAGGGCGTCATCGTCATGCGCTTCAAGGAGGAGGGCGACCGGGTCATTTCCCTGGCCCTGGCCGATCCGGAGGAAAAGACGGACACGGAGGAGACGGTATGAGCAGTGCCCCCAGAGAGGCCACCGTACCCCTGACCAGGTGGCAGTATTTCACCAAGACGCTGTATCAGAACGCGGCGGCGAAGAACCTGTTCGTGTATAACAAGGTCATCTACGAGAAGGACGAGGCCCTGCGGCAGGCGGAGGAGGTCAACGGGCGCATCAACATGGCGCTGCTGCTGGTGCTGCTGGTCATGTTCTTCAGCGCCAGCACCCTGAAAAATATTTGGGTCATCGTGGCGGGCATGGCGGTCATCGTGGCCGGTGAGATCGTGCGGCTGGTGCGCCTGCCCAGGGACATCACCGCCCACCTGACCGACACGGGCCGCCGGGAGCGCTGACCATGGCGGGCATCACACCCATCGCCCGCATTGAGACGCCCTTCGGCGAGAAGTTCGGCGTGCCGCGCCAAAGCGGCATCGCCGACTGCCCGGGCCGCATCGTGTTCGAGCCCGCCTTCCGTGACCCGGAGGCGGTGCGGGGGCTGGAGGGCTTCTCCCATGTGTGGCTGATTTGGCAGTTTGACCGCGCCCTGCGGCAGACCTGGTCGCCCACGGTGCGCCCGCCCCGGCTGGGCGGCAACCAGCGTATCGGCGTGTTCGCCACCCGTTCGCCCTTCCGCCCCAACGGGCTGGGGCTGTCCGCCGTGGAACTGGAGCGGGTATCGCTGGACGAGCCGGACGGCCCGGTGCTGTACGTCCGCGGCGCGGATATGGTCAGCGGCACGCCCATCTTCGACATCAAGCCCTATTTGGCCTACGCCGACAGCTACCCCGACGCATCCGGCGGCTTCACCGGCGGCGATGCCGGAGCGCGGCTGACGGTGGACTTTCCGCCGGAGCTGCTGGCCCGGTTCGACAGCGGCGAGCGGCAGGGCTTGCTCAGCGCGCTGGCCGCCGACCCCCGCCCCCGGTATCAGGACGACCCGGAGCGAGTGTATGGAATGCGCTACGACGGCAGGAACGTCCGCTTCACCGTCCGAGACGGCACGGTGTTCGTCACGGAGGTGGAGTAAGATGAGAACCGTAACAATACATACCGACGGCAAAGCGGGCTTCGCCGCTTTGGGAAATGTCCCCACTCGCTCGCCGCTGAAGCGGCAACCGCTCGGGGATGACAAGCACGCGCCGTCGGGACAAGCCGGCAGCAAAGCAAACGAACAGCGAGGAACGTAAATCCAATGAGAACAGTCACCATCTATACCGACGGCGCGTGCAGCGGCAACCCCGGGCCGGGGGGCTGGGGCGCGATACTGAGCTACCGGGGCGCGGAGAAGGAGCTGTCCGGCGGCGAGGCCGAGACCACCAACAACCGCATGGAGCTCACCGCCGTCATCGAGGCGCTGTCCTTGCTGAAAGAGCCCTGCATCGTGGAGCTGTATGCCGACTCCAAGTACGTCATCGACGCGCTGGAGAAGGGCTGGCTCTACGGCTGGCAGAAGAGGGGCTGGGTAAAGGCGGACAAAAAGCCGGTGCTGAACGTGGACCTGTGGCAGCGCCTGCTGCCCCTGCTGGATACGCACGATGTCCGCTGCCACTGGGTCAAGGGCCACGCCGAGAACGAGAAGAACAACCGATGTGACGTCATGGCTGTGGCAGAGAGCCGAAAATTCAAGTAATCCCCCCGCAAATTCACAAAAAGTTCATGTGCGCTTCATGATTAAGACAATTTTGCCGGGTAATATAGCATCATCCAAAGGAACCACACTTCCTTATGTGATTTTCTCTCTCTCCTAACAAACACAACACACAGAAAGCCCTCCGCCGCAAGGCGGAGGGCTTTCT
>USGS01000020.1 GCA_900554275.1 uncultured Eubacteriales bacterium | reverse complement strand
GGAGCACCCCTATAAGACTATGGACCCCGGCTTTGAGGCGGAGGAGGTCAAGGTCTTCGGCTCCATGTACCGCAAGGGCTACATCTACAAGGGGCTTAAGCCCGTGTACTGGTGCCCCCACGACGAGACCGCCCTGGCCGAGGCGGAGATCGAGTACCAGGACGACCCCTGCACCACTGTCTATGTGAAGTTCCGGGTAAAGGACGATCTGGGCCGTCTGAGCCAATATGGCGACCTGTCCAACATGTACTTCGTCATCTGGACCACTACCATTTGGACCCTGCCCGGCAACCTGGCGATCGCCGTTCACCCCCGGGAGAGCTATGTGCTGGTCAAGGCGGACAATGGAGAGCTCTACATCGTGGCCGAGGCCCTGTGCGCCAAGGTGATGCAGGCGGGCGGCTTTGACCACTATGAGATCGTTAAGCAGTTCCGCGGCCAGGACTTCGAGTATATGAAGGCCCAGCACCCCTTCCTGGATAAGGAATCCCTGCTGTGCTGCGCCGAGTATGTCACCATGGATTCCGGCACCGGCTGCGTCCACACCGCCCCCGGCTTCGGCGCCGATGACTACGAGACCTGCAAGCGCTACAAGGTGGAGCTGGTGGTCCCTGTGGATGACCAGGGCTGCCACACTGACTACGCGGGCAAGTACGCCGGCCTGAAGACGGAGGAGTCCAACCCGGTCATCCTTACCGACCTGAAGGAGAGCGGAGCCCTCTTCGCCAGTGAGGAGATCGTTCACTCCTATCCCCACTGCTGGCGCTGCAAAAAACCCATCATCTTCCGGGCCACCCCCCAGTGGTTCTGCTCCGTGGACTCCTTCAAGGACGAGGCCATCGCCGCCTGCGAGGACGTGCGGTGGGTGCCCGCCTGGGGCAAGGATCGTATGCGCTCCATGATCCTGGAGCGCACCGACTGGTGCATCAGCCGCCAGCGCCGCTGGGGTCTGCCCATCCCGGTGTTTTACTGCAAGGACTGCGGCAAGCCGGTGTGCAACGACGAGAGCATCGAGGCCGTGGCCAGCCTGTTCGAGGAGAAGGGCTCTAACGCCTGGTTTGAGAAGGACGCCATGGACATCCTGCCCAAGGGCTTTGTGTGCCCCCACTGCGGCAAGAGCGTTGGCTTTGAGAAGGAGACGGACACGCTGGACGGCTGGTTTGACTCCGGTTCGACCCATTTCGCCGCCATGGAGCGGGATCAGCACTTCTGGCCCGCCACCATGTATATCGAGGGTCTTGACCAGTACCGCGGCTGGTTCCAGTCCTCCCTGCTGGTGGCCGTAGGCGCGCTGGGCCGGGGCGCACCGTTCAAGGAGTGCGTCACCCACGGCTGGACGGTGGACGGCGAGGGCAAGGCCATGCACAAGTCCCTGGGCAACGGCATGGACCCCGCCGAGATCTTCAACAAGTATGGCGCAGACCTGCTGCGCCTGTGGGCGGGCAGCTCCGACTATCACGTGGACGTGCGCTGCTCTGACGAGATCTTCAAGCAGCTGAGCCAGAACTACCTGAAGTTCCGCAACACCTGCAAGTTCTGCCTGGACAACCTGGTGGGCTTCGACCCGGAGAACCCGGTGCAGCCCGACGAGATGCTGCCCCTGGACAAGTGGGCGGTGACGCGGCTGAACAGCCTCATCGAAAAGGCCTTCGCCGCGTATGATAACTACGAGTTCCACGTGGTGTCCCACATGATCAACGACTTCTGCGTGGTGGATCTCAGCTCCTTCTACTTCGACATCATCAAGGATCGCCTGTACTGCGACGGTGAGGACAGCCTGTCCCGCCGCAGCGCCCAGACCGCCCTGTGGATGATCCTGGATGCCATGACCCGTATGTTCGCGCCGATCCTGGCCTTCACCTGCGACGAGGTATGGCTGGCCATGCCTCACCGCCGCAGCGACGATGCCCGCAACGTGCTCTTCAACGAGATGGTGCTGCCCTACGGCGGCTGCGCCCTCAGCGACGAGGAGATGGCCAAGTGGGCGCGTATCGCCGCCCTCCGCACCGTTGTCAACGGCGCGCTGGAGCAGGCCCGCGCCGATAAGACCATCGGCAAGAGCCTGGAGGCCGAGGTGGATCTGACCGTCACCGCCGAGGATGCCTTCCTGGCGGACATGGATGCCGAGACGCTGGCCGACCTGTTCATCGTCTCCCAGGTCCGCGTGGACGTGGGCGCGGAGCAGGCGGTGGCCGTGCGGCCCGCCAGCGGCTGCAAGTGCGGGCGCTGCTGGAAGGTGCTGCCCACCGTGGGCAGCGACAGCAAGCACCCCGACCTGTGCCCCCGGTGCGCACAGGTGCTGGAGAGCCTGCCGGTCATCGAATAATCGAATAACTGCAGCAAAAAGAGAGAGACCTCCTGCGGGTGGTCTCTCTTTTTGCGTCTATAGGAGGGGCAGTCCCAGCAGCAGGCGTGCGCCGGCCAGCAGGAGCAGGGGCTCAGTCTCGAACCGCGTCCAGTCCGGCGGCAGGGGCAGCTCCTGGGGCTCAATGGCCGCGCCGCGGACATCCGTCAGCCCTCGCTGGATGCACAGCATCGGCTGGGGCGTCAGGCTGGAGAGGGTGAGGCTGCTGCGGCTGTGGAGGCCGCAGTCCACCGTCTGGCGGGCGGAGGGAAAGGTGCAGCCGCTGCCGGCGGGGAGCAGCACCGTGCGGCACAGTGGGGCGCGGGGCAGGTGGGACAGCGTCTCCGCGCCCCGGCGGCTGCATACCAGCAGCGTCCAGGCCCGAGAAAAAAGCGTTTCTTCATCCAGCGGGGTCAGACGATCCGGCAGGCGGCGCTCCCAGGCGGCACCGCAGGGGAGGAAGAAGCCGGCATGGTTCATAGTTATTCACCTCGGGCGTAGTGTGCCGCGGAGAGAGGAAAGTTATGCCTGCACGCAATTTCCGCTGGGCAAGGCGGGAAAACTGTGCTATACTGTGGACATATTTGGGAAAGGAGGACGCGCTATGCCTTTTCGCGCCCATTTACACACGGTGAACCGACACCGCCGGATGGTGCGGCACTACTGCCTGAAGCTGGGGCTGGTGTGGCAGGGACTGACCCACGACCTGAGCAAGTACAGTCCCATGGAGTTCTGGCGGGGCGTGAAGTATTATCAGGGCTGGCGCAGTCCCAACGACCAGGAGCGGCTGGAGAACGGGATGAGTTTGGCGTGGCTGCACCACAAGGGACGCAACCGGCATCACTTTGAGTACTGGATCGACTACTGCCGCCGGGAGGACGGGACGATCTACATAGGCGGATGCAAGATGCCCAAGAGGTATGTGGCAGAGATGTTCTGCGACCGTATCGCCGCCTGCCGGGTGTATCAGGGGGACGCGTACACCGACGCGTCGCCGTATGAGTATTACCAGCGGAGCAAGGATCTGCGGCGGACAGACGCCAGCCGGTTCATGCATCCGGAGACGGCGGCGCTGCTGGACCGGTGGCTGCTGCTGCTGAAGGAGCAGGGCGAGGAGGCGGCCTTCGCGGCCATACGCCGGGAGCTGGAGACGAAGGAATACTGAGATGGGGAACGCCCTCCCGGTGGGAGAGCGTTCTTTTATTTGTCGCCGTATTCAGGAAACCAGTCGGCAGCCTCCCGGCGGTAGTCCACGGCGTTGCGGCGGATGTCGGTGATGGCGGCCTCGTCCAGCTGGCCCTTGACCCTGGCGGGCGAGCCGTAGACCAGCGAGCCGTCGGGGATGACGGTGTTCTGGGTGACCAGCGCGCCGGCGCCGACGATGCAGTGACGGCCGATGACAGCGCCGTTGAGCAGGATCGCGCCCATGCCGATGAGCGTCTCGTCGCCTATGGTGCAGCCGTGGAGGATGGCGCCGTGGCCCACGGTGACGCGGCTGCCGACAGTGGTGGGGCAGCCGTACTCCTGATGGAGGACGCAGTTGTCCTGGATATTGGTGTCCTCGCCGATGGTGATGGGCTCGCGGTCGCCCCGGAGGACCGAGCCGAAGAACACGCTGCTGCCCGCGCCGATATGCACGTCGCCCACCACGGTGGCGTTGGGCGCGATGTAGGCGTTGGGATGGATGACGGGAGTTTTCATGGGGTTACACCTCGCAGAGTTTTTCTGTATTGTAGCACAGGCAGGCAGAAAAATCGACATGCAGGCAAAATTTTGTGCTTACATTTTTTGACATTTTGTGCTATGATTTTATTACCGATTTGTATGTTGTGTTTATGTCAGAACAGGAGTGTGTGGAATGTTTGCAGCAGGTGATCTGGTCGTATACGGCGGCGAGGGCGTGTGCCGGATAGAGTCCATCGGACCGTCCGGCATGAGCTATGACAGCGGAGACAGGATGTACTATCATCTGACGCCGCTGTACCGCAGCGGCACGGTGCTGACCCCGGTGGACACGGCGGTGCTGATGCGGCCGGTGATGACCCGGGACGCGGCGCTGGCGCTGATCCAGTCCCTCCCCTCCCTGCCGCTGTGTAAGCCGGAGATGCCGGGACTGCGGGCGGCCAAGGACCACTATCACCGCCTGGTGCAGCGGTGCGAGTGCAGCGAGATGGCCGCGCTGATCCACACCATCTGCCGGCGGCGGGCCTGGGCGGTGCGCCACGGGAAAAAGGTGAGCCAGATGGACGAGCGATATCTGAAGCGGGCAGAGGAGCAGCTGTACGGCGAGATGGCCGCGGCGCTGGACATGGCCCGGGAGGAGATCGTTCCGTTCATCCGGGAGACGTGGCCGCAGTGGCCGGAAAAGCTGCCGGAAACGGAAATATGAATATAATAGCAGCACCCCCGGCTACAGGGCCGGGGGTGCTGCTTACTATACAGAGATCAGACGACGGCGAAGAACTTCACCAGGAACAGCGCCGCGATGACATAGGTCAGGACGGAGACCTCCTTGGCGCGGCCGGAGAACACCTTGATGACGGTGTAGGCGATCATGGCCAGGCCGATGCCGTGGCCGATAGAGCCGGAGATGGGCATGGCCAGCAACATGAGGAACACGGGGACGACCTGGTCCATATCGTCGAAGTCCACGTTCTTCAGGCCCTGGAGCATAAGGATGCCCACATAGATCAGGGCGGAGGAGGTGGCGGCGGCGGGGATGATGGCGGCCACCGGGGCGATGAACATACAGGCCAGGAACATGAACGCGGCGGTGAGGGAGGTCAGACCGGTGCGGCCGCCGGCCTCCACGCCGGAGGCGGACTCCACGAAGGTGGTGACGGTGGACGTACCGCAGCAGGCGCCGGCCACCGTGCCCACGGCGTCGGACAGGAGGGCTTCCTTCATGTTGGGCATATTGCCGTCCTTGTCGGTCATACCGGCGCGGGAGGCCGTGCCCACCAGCGTGCCGATGGTGTCAAACATATCGATCATGCAGAAGGTGATGATCAGGCTGACGGCGGTGAACCAGCCGATGTTGAAGAAGTCGGCAAAGTCGAACTTGAAGAGGGTGGTCTCGGCCATGTCATGGAAGGGAGGCAGGAAGGACGCGCCCTCAAGAGAGGCGAAGGGGTTGACGTGCAGGAAGATGAAGCTGCCCGCCCAGTAGATGACGGAGGCCACCAGCATACCCACCAGCACGGCGGCCTTGACGCCCTTCTTGGCCAGCAGGATGATGACGAACAGGCCGATGAACATGGTGACGACGGTGAGGACCATGGTGCTGTACTCCGCGCCCATGTGGCCCTTGATAACACTGGGGGTCATCGCGCCGAAGAAGTCACGCAGGACGTAGAAGGGACTGGAGTAGCCGTTGCCCTCGGCGTAGATGCCCACGTTGGAGCCCAGGCCGATGTTCATCAGCATCAGGCCGATGGCAGGGCCGATGCCCAGGCGGACGCCCAAGGGGATGGCGGTGACGATCTTATCGCGGATGTTGAAAATGCTCAGCAGCAGAAAGACGATGCCCTCCACCAGGATGATACACAGCACCGCCTGGAAGGCGCTGGTGTAGTCCGTGTTCAGCATGGCGGCCACGTTGCCCGCGATGACGGCGAAGAAGCTGTTCAGGCCCATGCCGGGAGCCATGACGAAGGGCTTGTTGGCCAGGAAGGCCATGACAGTCGTACCGATGGCGCTGGCGATGCAGGTGGCCAGGAACACGCCGTTCCAAAGGGGCGTGCCGACGGCGAAGTTGGTCAGCAGGTTGGGGTTCAGGGCGATGATGTACGCCATGGTCATGAAGGTGGTCAGGCCGGCCAGGATCTCCGTTTTGACCGTGGTGCCGTTCTCCTTCAGGTGGAAGATACGCTCCATGTGATTTTCTCCTTTGCAAATGTGGTGCGCCCAAAGCGGGCGCACCAGTATCTTAACGCTTTTTATCGGGAAAAACAAGACTTTTTGTCAGGTGTGCTAAATTATTTTGTGATACCTGCCATTATCAATTACAGTTTGGCAAAAAAAGAGGGCGGACGCATTGGCGTCCGCTCCAAGTGAGGAGAAAAAACGGTAGGAAAACGATGGAAAGCCATCTATTTCAAGCGGGCCGTTTTCCCGCATGAAACCAACTTCAAAGCAGGGTAATGAGCAACCACGCAAGGCCGCAGGCCGCCGCGCCGCACACGGCCCACAGCCACGAGGGCCAGCGGGGACGGCGGCGTGCGCCGCCCTGGCTGCGGGCATAATTGCGGGCGATGCGCACCGCCTGATCCACCAGCTGGCGGGAGCTGACGCCGCCGCCGTCGGTGGGGAGAATGAAGATCGCCTGTTCAAAGATCCGCGGGTCGGGTGAGTCTACGACGATCACGCGGCGGGAAACGCCTTTAACCAAGTGGATGCCCTCCTTGCTGCATTTGTTACAGCCATAGTATCGCCGGGGCGGAGGGAAGTTATACGGCGCAAGGCGGAAAAATCATGAAAGTCACACGCGCTTTTTGGCGTCGTTCAGGCGCTCGGCCCGGAGGACCAGCACGGCGCAGTCGTCATCGCCCCGGCGGCGGGCCTCCGCCTCCCGGAGAATAAGGGCGGCCAGCTCACGGGGGGACGTGCCGTTCCAGCCGGCCAGCAGGTCCTGCAGCCACTCGTCGCCCTCGCCGGTGACGCCGTCGGACGCCAGCACCAGCCAGTGGCCGGAGGACAGCGTCAGGCGCTGGGGCTGGGGGTCGCGGCGGGCGCTCTCCAGCCCGGCGGGCAGGGCGTCGCCCTCCAGGCGCGTCACCGCGCCGTTCTTTTTTAAGTAGGAGGGCGCGGCGCCGTACTTATACAGGGTGACCACGCCGGAGACACCGTCCATGCAGGCCAGGTCGATGGTGGTGAAGCCCGCGCCGCCCTGGCAGCGGAGCATGAGGGCGGTGTTCAGGGTCTTCAGCGCCGGGGTGGGATCGACACCGGCGGTGAGGAACTGGCGGAGCAGGCGGACGGTCATGGCGGCCTCGTGATGGGCATCGTCGCCGCTGCCCATGCCGTCGGACAGCAGGAGGTAGGTCTTGTCCCCCACAGCGAAGCAGGCGGCCTCGTCGCCGCAGAGGGTCTCCCCCTTCTTGGGCTGGGCGGCCAGGGCGGTACGGCAGATGTAGCGGGGACGGGCCGGGGCATCGTCCGGTTCGCAGGCGGACAGCACCTGGGACACCTGGGCGTACTGCTCGCGGGCCAGGCGGTAGGCCGCATCCAGCCGGGCGTGACTGGCACGGCGCTGGAGGAAGCCCCGAAGCTGCTCCTCCAGTGCCGACAGCAGGCGGGGAAAGCGGACGCAGCGGGCGGCAAAATAGGCGGGGAAATCCTCAGCCAGAGGCTTGCCCCGGCGGAGCAGCCGGGGGCAGGCGTCGTTGAAGGCGTTGTAGGTGTCGGTGTAATGGGTCTGCCAGCAGTCGGTGCGGAGGGGGCAGTCGCGGCAGACCTGCTCCGCCGCGCGGTCGAACAGCACGGCGGGATTTTCAGGCCGGAGGGCCGGAGCTTCGGCGGGCAGGCTGTCGTACACCGCCTGAAAGGCGGCCGCCGGGGCGGCGGCCATATCCGGTGCGGGCAGGCGGGCTGTCGGCGCGGCGGGCAGCAGCAGATACAGGCCGCTGGCCACGATCAGCTCGCACAGCAGGGCCAGGGGCTGCACATCTCCCAGCAGCCACGCGCCGCATACGCCGCCGGTGCAGAACGCGGCGGCGGACAGGATGGGCGGCAGGGTACGGGCGGCGGCATGGGCTGCGGCGGCCAGGGCCAGCACCACGGAGGCGTAGAACGTGTCCACGGCGCAGAGGTCCAGCGTCAGGCCCGCCAGCGCGCCGGCACAGATCAGGTCGGCGGGGCGGGCGGCGCGGCCCAGCGCCAGCAGCAGCACGGCGGCGGCGGTCATGGCCGGGGTGAAGCCGTACAGCGACAGGCGGCTGAGGCAGGCGCAGACGCCCAGCAGCAACAAAAACCAGCCAGTACGGCCGGTATCTGCCGGGCCGCCCAGCTTCTGCGGCCACAGCCGGGTGCAGCCATACAGCAGGGCCAGGGCCGCGGCGCACAGCGCCCACTGGCGTCCGCCCCGCTGCCACAGGTAGGCCGTCTGCACCAGGGCGGACGCCAGCACGGCGGCGGCGGGGCGAAACCAGTCGCGGCGGTACAGGCGGGTGGTGCAGAAGGCCGTGTTGGCGCAGAAGATGAGCAGCGCCGCCGCGCCGTGGCGCAGGCCGGGCTGGAAGTCCAGAAATGCCAACGCACCCAGCAGCGCACCCAGCCCGGCGGCCGCGCCGTTCCAGCCCGTACCGGCCGCGGCCACCGCCGCCAGCGCCCAAGGACTGAACTGGCCGCCCAGCGCTGCGGCGGACAGCAGGAACGCGGCGCAGGGCGCGGCCAGCGCTGCCAGCGGCAGCGGCAGGGCGGCGCGGCGCATCCCGTGAAGCAGTTGTTTCAAGGCTTGTCCCTCCCTTTTTGGTCAATGTCCCCATTGTAGCGCAGCGGCAGGGCGAGACGTGTCGGGAAATGGGGGGATCGTCTCTCACTCTTGCTTTTTCCCTATTCTCTGCTATACTTAAAATTGATTCCCCGTGAAATGAGGATACTGTCATGTTTATTTCTCCAAAAGCGCAAAAGCTGTCTCCGCTTCTGAAATATCCTGGTGGAAAGGACAAGGAACTGATCCATATTCTCCCCAATATACCAACACGGGCGCAGAATTACTATGAGCCTTTTGTGGGGGGCGGTGCGGTGTTTTTTGCCTTGTCCGCTGACAACTATTACCTGAATGACCGCTCTTGTGAACTGATGCAATTATATCGGCTCGTCAAGGAAAGGAATTCCGATTTCCTTCACTACCTGACCCAGATCGATCACAACTGGCAGCTTGTGTCAAATGTGGTGACCGACCACGCGGGAGAGATTCGCGCCATATATGACGCATATTGCTGTGACACATCAAACGTACAGTTGCTTCGGGATTCGGTATCAGCTTTTGTCTTACGCAACGCAGATGAGTTCAACGGACTTCTTTCCACAGATTTCAACGTGGGCATCCAAAACTTTGTGAGTGAGCTTATCAGAAACTTCAGCGGCAAGATCGTCCGCATGAAGCAGCTGGAGGAGGTACACGGTGAACTGTCGCCCGCTGATTTTTTGCAAAACATCGAGTGTGCCTTCAAGTCCGCGTTTTATATGCATTTCCGCTATCTCTACAATCACGCAGGAACACTGGGGATAGGGCCTTCTTTCTATACGGCTATCTATTTTTTCTTGCGCGAGTTTTGCTATTCTTCTATGTTTCGGTACAACGCGAAGGGGCAATTCAACGTACCTTACGGCGGCATTTCCTACAACAGGAAGACGCTGACGCGGAAAATCGACTATTTTTCCAGTTCGGAATTGTTGACGCAGCTGGAGCATACACAACTTTCCTGTCTTGATTTTGAGGATTTTCTTCGCCAGCTCCCCCCGCAGGCCGATGATTTTATGTTCCTCGACCCGCCCTATGACACAGAATTCAGCACATACGCCAAAAATACTTTCGGACAGGCTGACCAGCAGCGCTTGGCTATCTATCTGAAGAATGAATGCCCGTGCTTCTTTATGCTGATCATCAAAAAGACGCCGTTTGTTGAGGCGCTATATCCCAATGGCATAGCTGTCCACGGCGGGCGCAAATTGTGTGTATCGGAATTCAGCAAAAAATACTTTGTCAGCTTCCAAAACCGAAATGATAAGGATGCTTCGCACCTGCTTATCACCAACTATTGACGGAGGTGTCATTATGCCAATATCCGAAAACAGCTTGCACCCTTATATCAAAAGTCTAGTTGAAGAGAATGGTGAACTGACCGTCACCGAATTGAATCACCTACTGCGTCAGGTGCTGGAGCTTGACGCTGACGACCGAACTATTCTCGCCGGGAGAACAGACGACAAGTTTTCGCAGATCGTCAGAAACGTTGTAGCCCATGCACCGGCGGGTATCTCTTGCCGAAATGGGTACATTATTGACAAAACACAACGTCCCGCAGTGTTCTGTGCCAAAGCTGTTGCCGCTGATGATGCCTCCTCGAGATTAAGTGTGCAGGCCATCGAGGCGCGGAAGGAAAAGCGGCGTAGGTTCACCGCAAGGAAAATAGATTTTCAGTCCTTACATATCCAGCACACCGCTTTAGGCGATGCCGGCGAGAATTTCGTGCTGGAGTGGGAGCGCCGCCGCTTATACGACCTCCAAGTCCCGTTTAATGTACTTGACGAGGTGATACACACCTCCCGTAAATACGGCGATGGCGCGGGTTACGACATTCTATCCCGCAACGGGCCTGACTATGCGCTCAGATACATTGAAGTAAAAACGACTGCTGGCGGCATGGATACGCCATTTTATCTATCTGAAAACGAACGGGCCTTCATGGACATTTACCGCGATTCCGCGTTGATCTACCGCGTTTATCATTACGATTCGGATACCAATATCGGTGAAATCGCCATTCTGACCTATGGCGATCTTCTTCAAAACTACCATCTCGACCCCGTAACGTACAAAGTGACTAAAAAGGAAGCATAACAGCTGTCACTTGCCATTTTGCGGCAGAGATGGTAGAATGAGGTCGGATAGATGAAGATACCACAGGGAGGTGCGGCGATGAAACGGTATATTTCCCTGCTGCTGGCGGCGCTGATGGTATGGACCATAGCGGGCTGCGGCAGCAAGGTGACCCCGGCGGACCAACCGGACACAGCGGGCACGGTGCAGCCTGGCGCTGCGGAGAGCGACGCCGCGGGGCAGGTGCAGGCGGGGACGGACGATACGGACGGCGCACAGGGCAGCGTCAACGGCGGCGTTTACACCAACGAGTTCGCCGGCATCGGCTGCAGGCTGGACGAGGGCTGGGTATTCTATACCGCGGAGCAGATGGCGGAGCTGAACGGCGCACTGGCCGATGGCACGGACAACGCGGACGTGAAGGCCGCGCTGGCGGACGATCCCAGCATTTTTGATATGTACGCCGTGTCTACCGACGGACTGATGGTGATGAACGTGGTGATCCAGAACCTGGGGCTGGTGAGCGGAACGACGGTCAGCCCGCAGGAGTACGCGGAGATCGCGTCGGCGGAGGTGGCAGACACGCTGACCGCCTACGGTTATGAAAACGTGACAGCCCAGACCACCGCCGCCGACTTTGCCGGGACAGAGAGCTGCCCGGCGGTGGCGGTGACGGCGGAGCGGGACGGCACGGCGCTGTACGAGCAGATGATATACCTGAAAACAGGGAACTACGTCTACTGCGTGACGCTGTGCAGCTTCAAGGAGAACGTGACGGCGGAGATGGCAAAGCTGTTCTACGCACTGTAAACATAAGCAAAAGAAGAGGGCCGCGGCGCGGTCCTCTTCTTTTCATATATACGATCTTACAGGACGGCTGCCACGGCGTCCGGCGGGATGGGGCAGATATAGCCGCCGGCAGTGCGCTTGAGGAACTCCGCCTTGGCCTGGGCCAGCAGCTCCGGCTGGTTCAGCAGGTCGATAGCGGCGGCGCACAGCACCTTGCCCGCGTGGACGGTGGCCTTATGGGCCAGGGGCGTCTTGTTGCAGGAGACCACCTGCCAGCTGTGGCAGGGGACGTTATTGGGCCACACCGCCAGGTGGATCTGGGCGGTAGGGCACTGGTAGCTCACGTCGCCCACATCGGTAGAGCCGGCGTTGAAGGCCGGGCCCTGATACAGGGGCATGAGAAAATCGTTGAAATGGCTGGTCTGCAGGGCCTTGACCTGCTCGGCAAAGGCGGGGTCGCTGTGGGCGCCCACACCGCCGGGCACATCGCTGCCGTCATAGGTGGCGGACAGCTTCTCCATGAACTCGTGCTCCTGGGGGGTGCATTCCGGCACGCCCAGCTGGGCGAAATTGTCGTAGAGCAGCTTCTCCAGCGCGTGGTTGCAGACGGTGTCGGACAGGCCGTCCACAAAGCGGCGCTCGATGGTGGTGTCGGTCATCAGGGCCGCGCCCTGGGCGATCTTATCCACCCGCTGGTGGAGGGCCATGCAGTCCTTGACAAAGTTGGAGCGGATCATGTAGAGGACGCTGGCCTGGTGCTGGACCACGTTAGGGCTGGCGCCGCCGGCATCCAGGATGGAGTAGTGGACGCGGGCATCGTGGGGCATATGCTCCCGCAGGAACTGGACGCCCACGTTCATCAGCTCCACGGCGTCCAGGGCGCTGCGTCCCCGCTCCGGGGCGGTGGACGCCTGGGAAGCCAGACCGTGGAAGGTGTAGAGCATCTGAATGCAGGAGTTGGTGGAGCCGGTGGCCACCTCGTTGCAGTCGCCGGCGTGCCACGTCAGCGCCGCGTCCAAACCGTACCACAGGCCCTCGCGGGCCATGTACGCCTTGGAGGCCACGCCCTCCTCGCCGGGGCAGCCGTAGAGGATCACTGTGCCGGGGCAGCCGGTCTGCTCCAGGTAGTGCTTCATGCCGATGGCGGCGGCCATCGCGCCGGCGCCCAGCAGGTTATGGCCGCAGCCGTGGCCGCAGCCGCCCTTGACCAGCTCGTGGTACTCCGTGCTGCCCGCAGCCTGGGACAGGCCGGACAGGGCGTCATACTCCGCCAGGAAGCCGATGACCGGCTTGCCGCTGCCGTAGGAGGCGGAAAAGGCGGTGGGGATATTGCAGATGCCCTCCTCCACCTGGAAGCCCTCCGCCTTCAGCACCTTCACGAAGAGGGCGGCGGACTTGACCTCCTGCATGGATAGCTCCGCGTAATCCCAAACGGCATCCGCCACCTGGGCGATCAGATCCTTCTTTTCATCAATGGCGGCCAGTGCCGCCTTTTTTGCTTCGTTCATAGGAAATACCTCACAGTACCTTTTTCAGAAAATCCTGCAGCCGGGCGCTCTGGGGGTGGGAGAATACCTCCTCCGGCGTGCCCTGCTCGCCGATTTTGCCGGCGTCCATGAACAGCACGCGGCTGCCCACCTCCTTGGCGAAATTCATCTCATGGGTGACCACCACCATGGTCATGCCGGACTGGGCCAGCTCCTTCATGACCTCCAGCACCTCGCCCACCATCTCGGGGTCGAGGGCGGAGGTGGGCTCGTCGAAGAGCATGACCTCAGGCTCCATGGCCAGGGCGCGGACAATGGCCACGCGCTGCTTCTGGCCGCCGGAGAGCTGGGCGGGGTAGTCGCCGGCACGGTCAGCCAGACCCACTCTTTGCAGCAGGGCCATGGCTTTGGCCTCCGCCTCTGCCTTGGGTGTCTTTTTGATCTTGATGGGGGCCATGGTCAGGTTGTCCAGCACCGTCTTATTGGGGAACAGATTGAAATGCTGGAACACCATGCCCATCTTCTGACGGTGGAGGGGCAGGTCCACCTTTTTGCCGGTGATGTCCACGCCGTCGAAGATGATCGAGCCGGAGGTGGGCGTTTCCAGCAGGTTCAGGCTGCGGAGGAATGTGCTTTTACCGCCGCCGGATGGGCCGATGACCGCCATCACGTCGCCCTTGCAGATGTCCACCGTGACGCCGTCCAGGGCCTTGACGTCGCCGCCGTTGTAGTATTTCTTCAGGTCCTTGACCTGGATGAGCTTCTGTGACATCAGATCACCGCCTCCCGCTGCTGCTTCCGCTTATGGCCGTAGTCCGTGTGCCGGTCGGCCCGCTGCAGCTTCTTTTCAAAGTGGCCGAACACCTTGCTGAGGACAAAGGTCATGATGAAGTAGATGACGCCCACAATGACCAGCGGCTCAATGGGCAGGTATGTCGCGCCCTTGACCACCAGGTACTGGGTCATCAGGTCGCCGATGAAGAACGTAGAGCCCAGGGAGGTGTCCTTGATGATCATGATGAACTCGTTGCCCAGCGCAGGCAGGATGTTCTTTACTGCCTGGGGAACGACCACAAACCACATGGCCTTGCTGTCGCTGAAGCCCAGGCTCAGGGCCGCCTCCTTCTGGCCGGGGTCAACGGCCTGGATGCCGGAACGGATGACCTCGGACACGTAGGCTGCACTGTTGGAGACGAGAGCGATGGCGATGCAGAGGAATTTCTGCTTCGTCAGGGCCGGGATCAGCATGGGCAGGCCGAAATAGAAGAAGTAGAGCTGCAGCAGCATGGGCGTGCCGCGGATGATCTCAATGTAGATGGTGGAGAGCCAGCGCAGAGGCGGGATCTTGGACATCTTCATCAGGGCCAGCACGGAGGCGAACACCGTGCCGAAGGCCACGGTGATGGCCGCCAGGGCCAGGGTGTACTCCACGCCGTCGATGAGAAACTTGTCCCAGTATTTCAGGAACAGGGCGGTCAGCTTTTCAAAGTCGATGAATTTCATGGTGGTTTCCTCGTCTTAGTCCTGTACGGCGGCGGATACAGCGTCTGTACCCGCCGCCGGATCGTGTATCGGCATCAGCCCAGGGTCAGCTCCTGCGCGTTCTCGCTCTTGCCCAGCTCCACGGCATCCTTGTACCAGCCATCGTAGAGGTTGGCCTCCTTGGCCTGGGCCAGAATGGCGTTGACGGCCTCCAGCAGCTCGGTCTCGCCCTTCTGCATCATGATGACGTTGGCGGAATACTCAGCCTTCACATCAAACTCCCAGGTGCAGATGGCCAGGTCGGGGTTGGCGTCGACGATCATCTCCGCGTTGCCGTAGGCCACGGCCAGGGCCTCTATGTTGCCGCTCTTCAGCTCCATAACGCCCACGGTGATGTCACCGATGGAGACGGGGTTGGCGTCGGTCAGCTGCTCAGTGACCAGCTGCATCTGGAGGGAGGCGTTCTGGGCGCCCACGTCCTGGCCGGCCAGAGCCTCGGGAGAGGTGTACTTATCGGCGTTCTCCTTCTTGATGAGCAGGGCCTGTCTCGTCTCGTTTTCGCCGGCGTAGTAGTAGTCGCTCAGCTCATAGTTCTGGGCTCTGTCCTCGGTCCAGGAGTAGCCGGAGATGGACATGGGCACAGCGCCGGTGTAGACGGCGGTCTGACTGGCATCGAAGCCCATGGGCTCGATGACCAGCTCCACACCCAGGTTCTCGGCGATGTACTTGGCCAGGGTGATGTCAAAGCCCACATACTGATCCTGGCCGGTCTTGGAGGAGTCCACGAACTCCATGGGGGAGAAGTCGGGGCTGAGGGCCACGGTCAGCACACCGGCGGCCTTGATCTGCTCCAGGGCATTGGTAGGCGTGGCATCGGCATCGGTGGGCGTGGTATCGTCGGTCTTGGTATCGTTCTTTGCGCCGCAGGCCACCAGAGACAGGGCCATGACCAGCGCCAGCAGCATGGAGATGAGCTTTTTCATGATCGTATATCCTTTCGTATATCGTGTATATTTTTTATATATCGTTGTCGTTATGCACCGCAGCGGCGGCGGGAATGTCGTCGTCGCAGCAATACAGCGAGACACGGCTTTCCGGGACTCTGTGTTTTCATGCGGCAGGCCTCCTTTGCGGCGGAGCGGGGAGCGTTCCGCCGTGCAGCTCTTGTTGATGCTGCATACTTTACCACCGGTTGTCCGCAAAGTCAAGGGTTTATGTGAATATTTATCCGATAATTTGCATATTTAGTGAATATTCATACTCGTGCACGTCTTGGATGGGTTTTCCTGTGCAATTCCACAACGGTGCGTTTCGGGGCATGAAAAAACCGCCCTCTGGGCGGTTTTTTGAAGTGCACATATCTGTCACCAGGTCATGGACCTTTCCAGGACATACTTCTTGTAGCTCATGCGGAAATAGATGGCCTCGGCCACGCCGGTGATGATCCACGAGACGATATACAACAGATACAGGGACGTGATGGTGTGGAAGAAGGCGAACACGGTGTAGATCCACACCACGCGGAACACGCACGAGCCCATGATGACCATGACGGTGGGGGCGACGCTGCGGCCCAGGCCGCGGGAGGCGGCGATGCTGCAGTCCATCAGGGGGGCGATGAAATAGGAGAAGGCCATGATGCGCAGACGGTCCACACCGGCGTCGATGACCTCCGGCTTGTCGGCAAAGAGGCCCAGGAACTGGCGGCCGAAGAGGATCAGCAGCACACCGGCCAGCGCGCCCACGATGGAGGCGTACAGCATACTGATATAATAGCTCTTGCGGATGCGATCGTTCCTGCCCGCGCCCCAGTTGCGGCTGACGAAGCTGGCGCAGGCGGTGTAGAACGCGGCCATCATGTTGAACACCAGGGTGTCGGCATTGGCGGCGGCAGCCGCGCCGGAGACGGTGATCTCGTCGAAGGAGTTCAGTCCCGCCTGGACGAACAGGTTGGCCACGGCGAAGATGGCGTTTTGCAGCCCGGAGGGCACGCCGATGAGCAGCACCCGCTTGGAGGCCAATCGGTGGAAGCGGAGCTTGGTCAGCGCGATGCGGCAGCAGTCCCTGCGGTGCATCAGGTGGAGCATGATGAGGATGGCGGACACCCACTGGGCGATGGCGCTGGCGATGGCCACGCCCTCGGCGGACATGTTGCAGCCAATGACGAAGAACAGGTTCAGCAGCATGTTCAGCACGCCGGCCACGGAGAGGTAGATCAGGGGACGCTTGGTGTCGCCGGTGGCGCTGAGGATGCCGTTTCCGCAGTTGTAGATGCCCATGGCGGGCAGGCCCAGGGCGTAGAGCTTCAGGTACAGCACCGCGCCGGGGAGGAACTCCTCCTTGGTGTTCAGCAGGCGGAGCATGGGCTCGGCGAAGAACACGCAGACCAGACAGGTCAGGATACCGGCGGACAGGCAGATGAGCAGCGAGGAATGGTTGGTATGCTCCACATCCTCGTCGCTGCCCATACCCAGGCCACGGGCCACGGCCACGTTGACGCCGCCGCCCAGGCCGATGAGCAGGCCGGTGAACAGGGAGACCAGCGTGGTGGTAGAGCCCACCGAGCCCAGGGCGATGTAGGTATTGTAGGCGTATTTGCCGGCGATGGCCACATCGCTGAGGTTGAACAGCACCTCCAGCACCTGGGTCGCCATCAGCGGCAGGCTGAACAGCAGTATATTTTTCCAAAGAGAGCCGGAGGTCATCTCTACGGTGAGCGTCCGGCGGCGAGTGGCAGCAGACATGGCCATACCCTCCTGTTGTTATGATTTTTCCCGTTTTTTGCCGTATTGGCGCAGGAAAACGCGGAAAATCTCCCGCGCTTAAGGCATAGTATAACACGACAAATTTCACAAAGCAACCCCCCTGCGGCGGAATATTTTTTTCGTTAAAGCATCTTTGTTTTGTGCAGGTCGCTGCAATACGGCATCAAAATTTGTGGAATACGTAAAAATCCATGTCTTTAGGGTTTCTTCAGGCAGAGCGTATATGATACAATCAGGAAAACGCAATGACAGGCGGGTGATACCATGCGATTGTTGATCGCGGAGGATCAGCGGGATCTGACGGAGGCGCTGACCTTCCTGTTTGAGAAGAACCAGTTCACGGTGGATGCGGTGTATGACGAACGGAGCGCCTATGACTACGCCGTGGCGGGGAGCTACGACGCCATCATTCTGGACGTGATGATGCCGGGGCTGGATCAAGGCAGAAGCAACGGAGGGCCGGGTGGTGTTCACCGCCTGCCTGCGGTAAGATTGACAGCGGCGAAAAATGTCGGTATAATACCACCTGAATAGTGCAGGCCCGGCCCTGTGGCTGGGCCTGTTTTCGTAAGGAGGACACCCCTATGAAAAAATACACCGCTCTGCTGCTGGCATTGCTGCTGACCCTGTCCCTGACGGCCTGCGAGCAGACGGAGGATACCGGCGACACGGAATGGGAATATCCCGCCGCCTTTGCCGGGCTGGAGACACTGGTAGAGCAGGCACAGGCGGAGGGCAGCCTGACGGTATACGGCAGCTGCCCCGCGGCCTATCTCACCGCCGCCTGTGAGACCTTCGAGACGCTGTTCAACGTCCGGGTCAGCTATCAGCAGATCAGCGACCAGGCGGTGCTGGACAAGCTGAGCAAGCCCGGACGGCCCGGCGCGGATGTGTGGTTCGGCGCGGACAGCGGCGCGCTGGAGCAGGCGGCGTCTATGGGCGGCCTGACGGCCTATGTCCCCGCAGCGGCGGCCGGACTGTCCGACAGTGACTTCGCCGGAGCGGACGGACAGTGGTACGGTGTAGCCGTCGACCCCCTGGGACTGATGGTCAACACGGCATCCCTGAAGGCGATGGAGATCGGCGCACCCGAGGATTGGGCAGACCTGACGGAGTTGGAATACTGGGAGCTGGTGTGGCTGCCCGGATACGATACCACTGAGGGCCGGCTGCTGGCCCAGGCGGCATGGGACGCCTTCGGCGACAAGGCGGAAAAATATCTGCTGGAGCTGGATGAAAATGTGGCACAGTATACCGAGGACGGCGATCCGGCGGCCAAATATGTGGGCACGGGCGAGTGCGTGGTAGCGGTGGGCCTGCTGAGCAGTGGCGCAGCCCAGCGGCTGGAGAACAGCTATGATGACATCCGGCTGGTAACGCCCCGCAGCGGCACGCCTTACGTGCTCAACGGCTCTGCCATTCTGCGCGGCACGGCGCACAGCGCTGCGGCGCAGCTGTGGATAGAGTACGCGCTGTCCCCCACCTGTCAGGCGCTGGCGGCGATGAATGGCTGGTACGTGTGGCCCACGGTGGAGAACGTCAGCCTTCCGGAGGATCTCGCGCAGCTGAACGTAGATCTGGACGGCCTGACCTGCCGTCTGCCGATGGGCGAGGACGCAGAAGCGCTGGACAGTCTCATTGATGCGGTGCAGACCGTCCTGAATCCGCCTGCGGAGAGCTGAACGGTACTATACAAAATGCCGCCGTCCCGAAACTCCTTTGATTTCACTTTTAAACCCTGCAACGGGCGAGATGCTCCCCGTGCTTTTTTGGGAAAATTCAATCGGCAGAAGTAAAAGCAGTGATGTAACCGTTGATGACCCGACAGTTTCAAGAAATCATTGCGTACTCCTTCGCCGTAAAGACGGTTGGTATGTAAGCGATACCGACTCAAAGAGCGGCACAATGCTCAACGGAAAAAGAACAAGAGGCAGAGCAAAGGTGCTTATTGACGATACAATAACAATAGGCGGTACAAGCCTTATAGTAAAAAGAGGCGAGGAGTTCCAACAGCCGTTGCAGTCGAGCTGGTTTTTCTCAAAGGTCAGCGATAAGCCTGCAATGAAATCGTGGAAGCTTATGCTTCTTATTACATTTTTTCACTTTTTTATGTGCGTTCAGGCAATGTTCTGGAATGACGGCACAAATACAATGGCTCCGCTCGTGCTGTTCGGCGCTCTTGCTGCTGTTGAATGGGGATTCTTCTTTATCTCCTATTTTGTAATCCGCAGAGTAAATTTCGAGCTTGAATCGCTTGCCCTGTTTTTGACGGGCATAGGCGTAATGATGCTTATCAGACAGTCGGAACGCTCGGCTTATGTTCAGCTTGTTGCCGCCGCAGTAGGTATGATTATCTTCTGCATAATCATCAAGCTGATTGAAGATCCCGATAAGGTAAATAAACTCAGACTTCCGGCAATGATTTGTGCGGTCGGTCTTTTGGGTGTAACAATTGTATTCGGTAAGATTACAAACGGCGCCGCCAACTGGATTTATATCGGCTCGTTTTCATTTCAGCCGTCAGAGCTTGCAAAGATTATCTTCATCTTTATCGGCGCAAGTTCGCTTGATGTGTTGATGACAAAGAAGAACCTGCTTGAGTACATTATCTTCTCGGCAGTCTGCGTCGGCCTTTTGGCTCTTATGGGTGACTTCGGTACTGCGCTCATCTTCTTTGTAACATTTTTGCTCACAGCGTTTATGCGCTCGGGCGATTTCAAGACGATTATTCTTGCTGTTGCCGCCGCAATTTTCGGCGTAACCTTTGTCCTCAAGTTTAAACCGTATGTTGCCGACCGTTTTTCGGGCTGGCGTCATGTGTGGGAACATACTCAGGACAATCTCGGTTATCAGCAGGCAAGAGTTCTCACATATATGGCAAGCGGCGGACTTTTCGGCGTAGGTATCGGCAACGGTTTTTTAAAGCAGGTTGCCGCATCCGAAAGTGACCTTGTTTTCGGACTTGTTTCGGAAGAAATGGGAGTTATCGTTGCGTTCACACTTGCCGTGGCAGTAGGTGCAATGTTTATTTATGCAAGGGCAATTACAACCCGAAGCAGAAGTACCTTTTATTCAATTTCAGCGTGCTGTGCGGCAGGACTTTTTGTCGTTCAGCTTTCTCTCAATGTTTTCGGTGCAACCGATGTCCTTCCGCTTACAGGCGTAACATTTCCGTTTGTGTCTGCCGGCGGTTCAAGTATTATGTCTTGTTGGGGACTTGTTGCATTCATCAAAGCCGCAGACGAGAGAACTTATTCGGTAAAAAGATAAGTTTAGTAAATTGAAAACTTGTTTTTCATATATGTACTTTGGTATTAAATAAAATTAGTGCCTTTACTTGCGGGCGTCCAATGAACGCCCCTACAGCACAACAGTTCATAAAATTAAGAATCCGCAACTGTTCCATCCGTCACGGTGTCGCTTGTGTCCCTGAATAAAAGTGTAATGCACCAGATTGCGGAAAGTCCGACAAGGATATAAACAATACGGCTTATGATTCCTGTCTGTCCGCCGCAAATCCACGCAACAAGATCAAACTGAAAAATACCGACACTTCCCCAGTTGAGTCCGCCGATAATAAGAAGCGTCAATGCTATTTTATCGAGCATTCAAAGTCCTCCTTTGTATTTGCTGAAAATAGTATTGACGCAATTTTTCGTTTTATTCAATTTAAATTAGAATTTAATCAACAATGCAAGGAGCAAAATCAGCACTCCGAGGAAAATTACCGCACCGCCGATTATTCTTGTGATTTTTACGGCTTTGCGAATTTTGAATTTTGAAATCATATTTTCCGTGGGAAACGGAAGAATAATGAGCATAATTCCGAGAATTATACAGCTTGCAAGTGCGACAGTAAGACCGACCTCTCTTGCAAACGAGAGCATAAAAAGTCCGATTGGAATTCCGAACACACAAATCATATTGATTACCGCAAACAGCTTGCCGAAACGCTCGCCCTTTTCGTAAAATTTATTTGCTTTAATATGACACTCATCATCACAGTACTGGTCAAAATACGATATCTGTTTTCCGCAGAACTCACATTTTTTCATGGACACACCTCGTTGTTTCATTTTAAATCGTTCACGGAATATTTTAACACACAAATCGACATATTTCAACTTGAATAAATGTACATTTTCGGGTATATGCTTTGTTGAAAAAAAATTTGCAATGTGGTATGCTGAAAAGAGGTGATTTTATGGAGAGTTTTTTCGTTGCGCTTAATGCGGTTCTGCCGATGTTCATAATGCTTTTCATCGGTTTTCTTGTGAGAAAATTAAAAATTTTACAGGACAGCTTTCTGCCTCAGCTTAACAAAATTGTTTTCAATGTATTTTTTCCGTTTCTGATGTTCAATAACATCTACGGCTCAGATTTTTCAAGCGTTTTCAGCCCGAAGCTGCTTGCCTTTGCGGTTATTGGCGTGTTTACGATTTACTTTTTGTCAATCGGGTTTACACTCCTTGTTGAAAAGTCAAATTACAGCCGTGGTGCGATGATTCAGGCGATTTACCGCAGTAATTTTGTCCTTATGGGACTTCCGATTGCGGCGAATATTTTCGGCAAGGATAAGCTTGGCATGACAGCCGTGCTTGTTGCTGTTGTTGTTCCGATTTACAATATGCTTTCCGTCATCACGCTTGAAATTTTCAGAGGGCAAAAGATAAATGTGCTGAAAATTTTAAAAGGCATTGCCAAAAATCCGCTGATTATCGGCTCTGCACTCGGACTTTTGTCTGTTGCGTTCAATATAAGCCTTCCGGACACAATTGACACAACGGTTTCGGATATTGCGGCGGTTGCAACTCCGCTTGCGCTGATTGTACTCGGTGCGTCTGTCACATTTGAGAGCATAAAAGGCTGTTCACGCAACCTCATAATCTGCATAATCGCAAGACTTGTTGTTGTGCCGGCACTTTGTCTGGGTACGGCGGCGCTTATAGGAATCAGAGGAGTTGACTTTGTGTCGCTTATCGGACTTTTTGCATCTCCGTGTGCGGTTTCGTCATTCACAATGGCTCAGCAAATGGACAGCGACTTTAAACTTGCAGGTGCGGCGGTTGTGTTCACTTCGGTTTTAGCGTGTTTCACGATGTTTTTGTGGATTTTCTTCTTCAGACAGGCAGGTTTCTTTTGATAATCTGCATAAATTTCAGACACATGATTTATTCAATGTGTAAAGTTAAACGATATTATTACTATCAATAATAAAAAACAGCATAACAGTCTTGACTTTTATTACTATTAGTGTTAGAATACTCGCATAGGGTAACAGTTTGCAGGAAATGACTTGAAATCCTGCAAGGTTAAGCTGTTACTTTATTAAACAGCTATTTCCTTCTTTTTTTATTATTTTGTGGGCATAAGAAAACGGAGTGCGTAATGCACTCCGTTTTCTTTTATACGAATTTTCTGAATACAATAAATAATTGCAACACAGTAGCATCCGCCCATACATTTAAACGCAACTTCTATATATACAAAAACAGTCGGGCGACAATGATTTGCATTTTGCAAACTGTCTGCCCGACCGTAATTTTCAATTTTCCATTTTCAACTTTCAATTAAAAAAACTTTCGCTCGGGCATAATATGTTTTTATTATTACATACTATCTTCCCGAATCGGGTGCAGCGACACGCTGCCGATCAATCTGTTTTTTGATTTTGTCAAAGGTTACACCGTATTTTTCGGCAATGTCTTTGGCATAGCTTACACCTTGAGGCGGAGCGATGAAAACCTTGAACGAACGCTGTCCGTTTTCGACACCTGTTACCAGACTTTCGACCTTGCTATCGCCCTTTACGGTTGTATTCACCTCGTCAAGATTGCGAGCCAAATCGTGCATATGGGTATTAAAAATCGCCCTTGTGCCGAGATATCGCATTGATTTGACAACATCACGGGCAATGTACAAACCCTCGGCAACATTGGTTGTTGCAAGGCTTTCGTTGAGCAAAAGCAGACTGTAACGGCTTGCCGAGGAGAAAATTTCGGCAAGTCTTTTGCTTTCTTCACCGAGTCTGCCGAGGTCAACGGTATCGTTTTCATCGGCAGGAAAATGCGTAAAAATGCTGTCGCATGGGCTGAATTTCATCTGCGTTGCAGGAACATATATTCCGTTCTGAGCAAGCAGAAACGCAAGTCCGACCGCCTGAGTAATAGTGGTTTTACCGCCACGGTTCGGACCTGTCAGAATGTAAATTCGCCTGTCATCGTTAAAATCAATATCGTTTGTGACAATATCCAAATTCTCACCGTTTGCCGATTTTATGCCGAGTTTGAGGTTGTAAACATCTCTAAGACAGCAGTTTCTGTCCTCTTTCGGCAAAACTTCTGCCTTGCACAGCGGAAGATTTTTCTTTTTCATCTTATCACAAAGCTCTGCAAAACGAATATAGAAAATGATTTCGGGCATAAGCGAAACGAACGAGTAGCCGTTGACATTGACATATCTGTTGAGCATTGATTTTATGTCATTTACGGTTCTGCGGAGGATATCGGTCACAACATTTTTGAGTGCGTCCGACATAGGATCTGCGCCGGTCAGCGAGCTGTTCATGGTGTGGTTTACATCCTGCTGAGCGCCCACAACAAACTGTCCCAGCCCGAACTGCGAGGTTGACGGATTGGACGGATGAAAGCTTAAAAATCCCGAAACATCGTTGCCGTGATGCAGTTCGCTGTCACGGTTTGTAAACTTCATAAATCTTTTGAGAATACCGCTGTCGGTAAATTCTTTGTCATTGAGTGAGATTACACCCACACTCTTTGGGCGGAGCAAATCGTCAAGATTCACACCAAGTGTAATGCTCTTGAGCTTTTGAGCCTTTGCAAGCGTATCTATTATATCCTTTTTTAGTTCGGGAAAACCGCTGTCATTGTAAATTGACTGAACATTTTTCTTGAGTTCAAGCAGGCCCTGCGACTTTACTTCAATTGTTTCAAGCGTGTTTTTTATTCTTGTAATGCAATCGACATAGCCGTCCATTTCACGAAGTCGGTTTACAAGCTGCCACAAGGAAGATGCCTCGGTATCCTTTTGAAAGCGCTCAATTTCACGCAAATCGTTCAGCTTTACAAGGAGTGCGGATAGATCATCACGAAGTTTCGGAAAACGGAGAAAATCCTCAAAAACATCGCAACGATATTTTATAACTTCCTCGTCATCCGTAATATTTATCAGCAGCTGCTTTATGCTGTTGCGTTCATACTGCTCTTTTGTGAGAGCGTCACATATATAATCAACCGATAAATCATTCAGCGCCTCTTTGTTGAGAGTTCTGTAGGATGCATTTGAATTTGTCGGGTGTAATAAGCTGAATTTTTCCATAATTCACCGCCGAAAAAATTTGCCGTGTAACGGCTTTAATTGAATGATAGCACAAAAAATTTTTGTTTTCAACCGACAAATCGAAAATTTGCACTTTGGATGATTGTGTGATATCATAGCTTTGGAGCAGATTGCTCTCAAAACCAAAATAACGGTCGGGAGGATTGACAATATAAGGCGGAATAGCATCACGACCAATGTTTTTGTCTTTAACTGAGATAATAAATTTTTGCATAATTG
>USGS01000019.1 GCA_900554275.1 uncultured Eubacteriales bacterium | reverse complement strand
GAGGTGGTGGGGTTGCCCAGGCGGGTGTAGATGTAGCCGCTCTCCTCACCGGCGAACCGGCGGCCGCCCTGCTCGCAATTATCGAATACAAAGGTGGAGGTTTGGAAGATAGGCGTGGCTAATGCGCCATATTGCGTATCTTTCACATTACCTGCGTGGATGACCTTCGTACCGAAACCGTATTTTTCGTTGATCACAGGTATGTCCTCCTTACATGAATATTTGTTTGAACCGCTCCGCGGTCTTTTCCAGTGTCTCCATGGACGCAGGATATGCGATGCGGATGCACTTCTCGCCGCCCTCGCCGAACACGTCGCCGGGTGCGACCAGCACATTGGCCTTCTCAAGGATATAATCACACAGCTCGAAGGAATTCATGCCCTTATAGTCGATCTTGGGGAAGATATAGAACGCGCCCTCCGGCATCGGACAATGGATGCAGGGGATCTCGTTCAGGCTGTTCACGATGAAGTCGCGGCGACGCTTATAGTCCGCTACCATGTACTGCACATCATCCTCGCAGTCGAAAGCCACAACAGCCGCCTTCTGCACCATGGCCGCCGAGGTGGTCACGGTGCTCTCCTGCATCTTCATCATTACTTTGGTCAACGGTGCAGAGGCCACAGAGTAGCCCAAACGCCAGCCGGTCATCGCATAGCCCTTGGAGAAACCGTTCAGAGTGATGACGCGGTCTTTGACCTTCTCGATCGCGCCCACACTGATATGGCGGTGGCCGTCATAGACCAGCTTTTCGTAGATCTCGTCCGCCACCAGCAGCAGGTCGTGCTCATCCACAAAATCGGCCAGGGTTTGGATCTCCTCCTCCGTGAACACACGGCCTGTGGGGTTGCAGGGATTGCAGATGATCACCATCTTGCTCTTATCAGTGAGCTTACTCTCCAAAATATCCCGGGTGATACGGAAATTGTCCTCATGCCTCAGAGGTACGGAGACGCAGGTCGCCCCCGTCATCTTTACGATCTCCTTATAGGACACCCAGTTGGGCTCCAGCAGCATAGCCTCATCGCCGGGTTCCAGAAAGGACACCAGGGCCTGATATAGGGCCAGTTTGCCGCTGGGCGTTACGATGATCTGGGTCTTGGGATCGGCTATGATGCCGTTCTCCTTCAGCAACTTTCTGGAAATGGCCTCCCGCAGCTCCATCAGCCCCGCCGCAGGGGTGTAGTGGGTCATGTTGTTCTGAATGGCCTTGATACCTTCGGCCTTGATGCGTTCGGGGGTGTTGAAATCTGGCTCACCGCCGCTGAGGATTAGCACATCCAGCCCCTGCCGCTTCATCTCCAAGCCCTTGGACAGGAGTTTTACTGTGGGTGAGCCGGTGCAGCTCTTCATGATCTTTGTTTCAAAATCTCGCATTTTAATCCTCCATGCTTCCACAAAATTTACAAAGGCATGTCCTTCTCCGCCGCGCAAAGTCGACGGATCACATCATGCTTATCATTGGGCGCTTCGTGATTGTAATGTTCGTCCAAGCCAAGGGTGGATATCCAGGATAGCTTCTCCACAGTAGCTCTCGTCATCGTGTTGTTGATGCCGTCATCCGCCAGCATCTTGATAACGCCCGCCACTTCTTCACTGCGCCGCTTGGCAAATACGGCGTCCGTATTGATGAAGAGATCAAAATGCTCCTGACTGGTCTTGGCATCAAAATACTCCGCGATGGACTTCAGTACATCGTCCAGCACGCCGTAGTGGGCGGCTGCCTCCGCACATTCCATCAGAATCGCTTCGTATCCCTTCATGAAGATGCTGCGCACCAGCTTGAACGCTGCCGCCTGCCCCACCTCTTCTCCGAAGTACCGAGCATCCATTTTGTAGCCCCGCAGTATATCCACCACATCCTTGGCCCGCGGCCCGGAGAAGTTGATCTGCGCCTTATACTTCACCATGTTCACTGCAGACATGGTCGTACCGTCCACCACATCCACACCTACTTCGCGCAGGCTCTCCTCAATCCGCTTCTTGTCGGAGGGAACAGCAGAGTTCAGCTCCACATAAATCTGTCCCTTCTTCAGGAACGGCTTGGCGGACTCGGCGGTTTTTACCGCCACCGCCGCCGTGGTGACCACCATTATCAGATTTGCGTCCTTCACCAGTTCTTCCATACTGTTGACCACCTCGACGCCGTTGCCACGGACGGTCCTGACCCGTTCTTCAAAACGCGGATCACCCACCATGACATCGTAGCCCTTTACCGTTGCACCGTTGGCCACCAGGCCCTCGGAATAATACATACCGACCGCTCCGAGGCCGATAAAAGCAATGTTCATTTTTCACCTCTCAATAATCTCCGCCGCGGAATGGCCGGCGCTGCCGGTCATTCCGCGGCATAGGCGGCAGACGTGCCTTACACCGCCGATTTCTGCTTTTTCTTAAACTTTGTGACCACCCACTGACGCATCGGCTTATGCAGAATGCAGCACACCACAATGCCAGCCAAGCCACAGATGTCCGTCAGGAGTTGCGGATGGATGGTGAACACCGCTGCAATGAACATCACCACACGCAGTCCGGGATGGATCTTTCCTTCAAACCAGCCTTCCAGCGCCACTGTCATGAAGTAGACGCCGATGAAGGCCGTGATGACCGCCTCGATGATCGTCCCCACATCGCTCTGCAGGATCAGCGCCGGATTGTAGGCAATGAAGAACGGCATGATGAAAGCCACCAGCGCCAGACGTACCGCGGTAAAGCCTACCTTCATAGGCGGCGCTTTCGCCACGTTGCCGGCCGCGTAAGCTGCCATGGCCACAGGAGGTGTGATCTCAGCCAAAGATGCGCAGTAGAACAGGAACATATGTGCCGTCAGTGGTGCCAGCCCCAGCTTCGTCAGTGCGCCCACCAAGACGGAGGCTACAACGATATACGCTGCAGAGGTCGGCAATCCCATGCCCAGAATAATGGTGGCAATGGCGGAGAAGATCAGGGACAGCAACATACTCGTTCCGGCAATCTTCGTGACCACCAGCGTAAACTTGATACCCAGCCCCGTCAGGTTGATGACAGATATAGCAATGCCGGCACAGGCACAGCAGACAATGATGGTCACGGCGTTCTTCGTACCACGCTCCATGGCGTTGATAAAAGACTCGACCGTGAGCGTGCCGTCCCGTGCGATCAGTGCGGCCAACACCATGGAGGCCGTAGCCAGCAGGGACGCCTTGGGAATAGTCACTTTAAAGGCCAAGCATCCAATCAGCGTTACCACCGGAATAACGTGATACCACTTCTTCTTGAGGATGGCAGAGACTTTCTCCAGCTTGGAAGTATCCATCCGGCCCAGTCCCAGCTTGCCCGCCTCCAGATCCACCGCCACCAGCAACCCGAAGTAGTACACCAGCGCGGGAATCAGACCGGCCAGGCAGATCTCGGCATAAGGCATACCCAGCAGCTCTGCCATGATGAACGCCGCTGTGCCCATGACGGGCGGCATGATCTGACCGCCTGTGGACGCCACCGCCTCCACCGCGCCGGCAAATTCGGCTTTGTAGCCCGTTTTTTTCATCAGCGGGATGGTGAACACGCCGGTACTGACCACGTTGCCCACGGAGCTTCCGGAGATCATACCCAAACAGGCGCTGGACACAACGGAGACCTTTGCCGGACCGCCGCGGCTGCCGCCGAAGCCGGAGGTCGCCATGCTCATGATGGTGTCGCCCGTGCCCAGCTCCTGCAGAAAACCGCCGAACAGCAGCAGGAGGAAGATGTTCTGGCATGACATCTTGATGGGCGTACCGAACATACCGTAAAGGTTGAACACATTGAAGGTGATGCGGGGAATAGAGTAGGACTTGTTGGCCAGTGCGCCGGGAAGATGCGCGCCGAACAGCGCATACAGCACCAGGAATACCACCACGATTGGCAGACCCAGGCCCATGGACCGCCGCGTCGCCTCCAGTGTCAGAAAGATTGCGGCGATGCCGACCACAATGTCTATCGTGCTGTAACTGGCATAGGTCAGGCGCTCCATCAGTCCCAAGGAATCCTTCATGATATACGCCCAAATGGCCGCCGTGGCCACAAGGCAGGCTACATCAAATACGTTGAAGCGCTTCTGCTTTCCCAGTGCGCCTTTTTTCGTGGGATAGTAGATAAACAGGAACAGCATACCCACTGCCCAGTGGGAGGAGAGAATCGCGAAAATGTTGGTCCACTTGATGAAAACCAGCCAAATATGGAACGCTGCAAACGCAACTGCGGCGGCCGTTAGTCCAATCTTAACGTACCTGTTATGAAACACACGAATGGAAGTGCCGTCCTCGTCCAGACCCTCCGTATCGGTGGCTCTTTCCTGCTCGGCCAGTTCCTCCTCCGTGTAGGACATATCCACCAGCCGGGACGTATCCTGCTCCCGGCTCTCTTCCTGGATGTCCTGCAAATTGACTTCGTTTTTATTCATACAACAACCTCATATTGTCTCTGTGTGCGTGGTGTTAGACACCACGCACACAGAGCGGGGGAAATGGGGAATTTAGGAAGATATTCTGCGCGTATGCTTCATTCATCGATAAGCTCTGCGGGGATCTCAACACCGATCTCCTGATAGTAGCGCAGTGCACCTTTGTGCAAGGGAACACCGGCGTTCTTCACAGCCTCGGGAACAGTATAGGCTGCTGCGGCGTGGGTGGAGCTGACCAACTCATCATGGTGGTCCATAACGGCCTTCACCACCTGGTACACACCCTCTTCACTCACATCCTCGCGGGAATACACACACATCCAAATACCCAGAGTGTTGTAAGTAGAGCCGGCACCCATCTCGGCCTTCAGATCGGTGTAATAATCGGTGGTCATGGACACCTTACCGAAATGGTTGTAAGTGCCGAGGATCTTGTCCATCTGCTCATCAGTAAAGCTGACCCAATGGCAATCAAACATAGTCTCGGCCTCCATCAGCGCGGAGGTAGGATTGCCGCAGGCGCCGGTAACGGCATCCACCTTACCCTCGGCCAGGGATGTGAAGCAGTCGGACCACTGCATGGTGATCAGCTCCGCGTCGATACCCAGGCAGTCGAATACCTCGTGGGAACTGGACTCGGGTGTACCGCCCGCAGGGCCGATAGCCACGACCTTACCGGCCAGGTCCTCGATGTTGTTAACATTAGGATTGTTGGTCACGATGATGAATTCCTGAGGGAATGCGCCCCACACGGCACGTAGGCCTGCACCCTCGGGGGTGGCATAGGTCTTCTGTGCGGCAGCGTTGCTCACAAAGCACAACTCCGCCTCCCCCTGCACCATGGCTGCTAGATCAGCCGTAGAGCCGCCGGAGCCGGACGCTTCAGGCAGCAGCTCCACGTTGTTCGCGTACTGGGATACCAAACTGGCACAACCTCCCACATACACCTGCTGAGAACCGCCGGGCGAGCCTGCGCCCATGGATAGCAGTATCTTCTTGTCGGACGCATCACCATCGCCGTTGTCGGCATCGTCAGTCTTGCCGCAGGCCACCAGGGCAAAGGCCATGACCAGCGTCAAAATTATTGCCAATGTCTTTTTCATCTCGTAATTTCCTCCTCTTTTTCTCTTGTATTTACAATAATGTTTCAAATTTCGTAGTCAACAGCAGCCCGTTCCTTACGAATACTCTCCACAAAATCGTGCAGATCCTTGTGCAGGGGAAACTGCGCCCATTCCTTCAGGGCCTCAAGACTCTCAAACTCCATCTCCTCCACGTAGTCCCAGTAGTGCGCACCTGTAAAAATGCCTTTGTGATGGGTCAGGCTGAGCAGCTTGGGAAACTCTGCCGCTACGGCATCCAACCGCTCGATGGCGATCTTCATATTCGTTTCCGCGTCGTTCCCGTTTGCCGTTTCCTTCATTCTCCAGAACACGATGTGCTTGATGTGCTTTGCCATTTTTCCTTCCTCCTCGTATTTTTCTGCTTCGTGCAACGCATACTGCTGTGCCGCGTGTTACGCTTCGTCCTCGTACCATGCCTTGTCGATAATCTGGCAGCCCGCCTCTTCCAGCATCTTTCTCAACCAGCTCCTGTCGGAGACGCCTTTTTTGATCAGTTCCAAATTAGCCTCCTGCTTTTCGGTCAGCGCCCTGACATCCTGCAGCACCTTGGCCGCATTCTGCGGTCGGATTGCCACGATACCGTCCTCATCACCCACAAGAATGTCTCCGGGATACACGATAATGCCGCCTACTGCGACGGGTACGTTAATCTCACCAGTAGAGCCGAATTTGAACGCGGCGTTGGCCTCCGCCCCACGTGCAAACACGGCGAAGTCAGTCTGTGCCCGCGCTGCTGCGGCATCGCGAATCACACCGTCCACCACAAAGCCGCGCACACCGCGCTCCTTCGCGATCTCAATCATGTTTTCGCCGCAGACACCGCGGCTCGTATCGCCGCCTGCGTTGACGACGATCACATCTCCCTCCTGGGCCAAGCTCAGTGCCTGATGGAACATAAGGTTCGTCCCGCTGGGCAGGTTCACCGTCACCGCCGTACCCAACAGCTTCACACCGTTAAAGGGCTTGATGCCGCAATCCATGCTGGCGATCCGACCCATGCAGTCATCCAGATCCGCTGCGGCATAGTCCTCAAATCGCCGGACCAGTTCCGGTTCGGGACGGTCTACCTTTGTATATATTCTGCATCCAACTTTAGCCATTTTTTGACCTCCTTGTCTGAACGGTTGCGCTATCCTTACATCCCCTCTTTGGGGAACTCGTCGCGGTAGTCGCAGGCACCCTTGAAGGGGAATTTGCGCTCAAAGAACTTGTAGGGGCGCTGGGCCAGCTTGTCCATGTCGATGTCGATGCCCAGGCCCGGCTTGGTGGGCAGCGCCACATAGCCGTTCTTAATCTCGAAAGGCTCGACCATGATCTCGCGGGAGGCCTCGTCCACCGTCAGGAACATCTCGCCGATGAGGAAGTTAGGAATAGAGGCGGAGAGGTGGATCATCGCCGCCAAACCCACGGCGTTGCTGTTGAAGTTATGAGGGCTCATCAGCACGCTGTACGGCTCTGCCATGGCGGATATCTCACTCATCACCTTGATGCCGCTGACACAGATGTCGGGATTGATGATCTCGGCCACGTGCTTTTCAAACACGGGGATGAATGCTTCCTTGTTGTACAGCGTCTCGCCGGTGACGACAGGGGCCTTGATGCCGGCATGAGCCTGGGCGATCAGGTCGATGTTGTCCGCCAGGCACGGCTCCTCGATCCAAAAGGGATTGAACTCCTGGATGCGCTCGGAAAAGTGAATGGCGTGGTAGGGAGACAGACGCCGATGGACCTCCACCAGCAGGTCTATATCGGGCCCTACAGCCTCACGCACGGCCTTCACGCACTCCACGGCGTAGTCCTCCTGCGCGGGGGTGATGTAGTTGCGCCAGTAGCCCTGGAAGGGATCCCACTTCATGGCCGTGAAGCCCTTGTCCTTCACGGCCAACGCCCGCTCTACCGTCTCGTCGATGCTCTTGGCGCCGCCCCACCAGCCGTTGGCGTACAGGCGGATCTTCTCACGGCATGGGCCGCCCAGCAGGTTGTACACCGGCTGGCCGCAGACCTTACCGGCGATGTCCCACATGGCGATCTCGATAGCGCTCCAGGCGGCGTAGAAGTCGCAGCTGCTGCGGCGGATGGAGAAGTCGTCGAACATGGCCGTGCCGGAGTGCTTGATCTCAAAGGGGCTGCGACCAATCATGTAGGCCTCCATGGCCTCAATATACAGCTGTACCGCCTTTTCCTTGCCCTGCACCACATAAGCCTCACCCCAGCCGTACACGCCCTCATCGGTGTCCACACAGCAGAGCATCAGGTTCTTGGGACCGGCAAAAAAAGGATAGGGAGTAACTTTCGTGATTTTCATTGCTTTTCCTCCGGATTTGTGGCTTGCGATCAGTTCTGATCGGGTTCCTCGCTGAGGTTGAGCTTTTCGTAGTTGGCGCGGAACATCTCGAAGGTAGTGGTCTTGCCGCTGAGGATGTGCTGCAGCAGGCCCTCCTCGTTGTGCTCACGCTGCTCCGCGACCTCCAGCACCTGCAGGGCGATCTCCCGGGGCACCACGACCACGCTGTCGTTGTCGCCGAACACCAGGTCACCGGGCTTGACATACACACCGCCGATGACGATGGGGTGGTTGATCCTGCCGGGGCAGAGCTTCGTGGTGGCCTTGATGCACACGTTCCGCGCGAACACGGGGAACTCCAGCTCCTTAATGAGCATGGTGTCGCGGACCGCACCCTCCATCACCAAGCCGGCTGCGCCTCTGGACTTCAGGGAAGCTGCCATCATGCCACCAAACAGGCCGCCCGCCTCGTCGAAGTCGCCGTTGGTCACCATGACCACGTCGCCAGGACCTGCCATGGAAATGGCTTTGTGGAGCATCACGTTGTCGCCGATGCCGCATTGGACCGTCAGCGCCGTGCCGCACATACGCAGCCCCGGCCAGATCGCACGAATGCGGGAGCACAGCGCACCATCCTTGTTGGGCATGGACTCATTGATCGACGCGCTTTCCTCCAGCACGGCGTAGCGCTTCACGATGTCCTCGGGTACTTTCTCGTAGCGTTTGATCACATCATACATTTTTTGTTCCTCTTTCCTGTACTTGCATCACGCTTACCGTTTTACGAAATCGGTAACTGTTCACTGTCAAGAATATAGCATACGTTTATTTCGCTTGTCAAGCGCATAATGTCGTTTGCGCGTAGATAAATTCGTTCGTTTTTTGTGCATTATGCCAACTTCCCTATTTTTTGGCATTCTCTTCATATCTACATTTATGTATTTTTTCGTTTTCTTTCTCCTCTGTTCACAATAATTTATATACCTATGCTATACTTGCCAAAATTTTGCTAAAAGACACGCATATTAGTTGTTGACAAGTTGTCGTTCTTTTACTATAATTTTCGTAAATCAGACACAACACGAGTACATCGCCTGCGCCATCGGCGTGCTCCCGGGGGTGCACGCTTCCATCGCACAGAGACAGAAAAAGAAGGGAACGCACTTTATGCCTCGTAAACAGATCACCATTAATGATATTGCTAAGGATGTAGGGGTTTCCAAAACCACTATCTCCCGCTATTTGAACGGAAAATATGAGTTTATGTCTCCCGAAACAAAGAAACGCATCTCCGACACTATCGCCAACACAGGCTATCGTCCCAACCGATTGGCCAACAGCTTGAAGACCTCCCGCAGCAATCTAATCGGCGTCATCATGTCCAACATCATGGCCAGCCAGACACCCCAGCTGCTAGGCAGCATCTGCGACACCTGTACGAAGAATGGGCGGAAGATTGTGGTCGTCAACAGTGAAAACAACCCGGAACGGGAGAAGCAGATGGTGCAGGATCTTCTGGATCAGCAGGTCGATGGGCTTCTTGTGGTCAGCGGCTATAACAGCGACCTGTACCAGGCCTTAGACCAAAATGATTTGCCCGTGGTGTTGGCAGACCGTCTGCCCAAGGACGGCGATGCCGACATGGACTCCGTGGTAATCAATCACGCGGAGAGCACACGCCGCGTCATCCGCTATCTGCTAAATCAGGGGTATCAGCGCGTCATCCTGCTGCAGCGCCGCCACAGAAACCCCAACAACACGCCAGCACTGCGTTCCGCAGCAGCGGTTGCCGCCTGTCGGGAGTTCTTCGGGGATGACACGCACTGTCGCTGTGTGGAACTGCCCGCCGACCCGGAAAGTCCTTCCGCCGTGGATTTCAACGCAGTCGTACAGGTGATGGAAGATACCTACCGTGAAAGCCGGAATGTCCCGACGGCGATCTTCGTCACCGAGGTCACCATCATGCACGGCGTTGCCTGCAGCTACTACCGCGCTGGAATGCAGCTGTCCTCCTCGTTTACCATTTCCGGTTACGTCAACAGTAATCTCCGCAACATTTTTGTCCCTCCCATCTGTACCATCGAGCAACCTCTGGAGCGCATGGGGCAGTTGGCTTCCGAACGACTCTTGTACCGCATCAGCCTGCCGGAGGAAGAACGGGAAAACGTCATCCGGGAATCGAACTTCCTGAGCTGCCGTATCATCCTGGAAAGCACAAAGTAATCCGACCCTATTGCCACAGTTATTGCATGAGGAGCAACCTATGCAGTTTTCATATCAAACAACTTTGAAGGATTTCCGCGTGGCCACGCTTTACGGCACATTCATGCGCAACGCAGGGCTTTTCCGTATTATGCGCTGGCTTCTCCCCTCTGGCGCTGTCTATCTCATCGGCTCATATTACGAGCTATGGCCGTTCAACTCCATCGCCCTTTTTCTACTGGGCGGCTATATCGTTTGGCTACTCATTCTTTTGGGCAATGCAGAGTTGACTGTTTTTAGATACAGTCAGAACGGCGCCGATGATCTCCAGAAAGTCATGGACCTCACCCTTACCAACACGCAGCTCTTCCTCGCCCCTCAGGGGCACCCCGCCTCTTTCAGCGCAAGCCTCTCCAAGCTGGCATGCGTGGTCAAGTTGCGCACGGTGTACCTGATCTATATTTCTGCGGCGCAGACGCTTATCGTTCCCCGACGTGACGTCCCGAACACAGTCTCTTTTGATGAAATTTTCCGCCGCGCACTGGCTAACAAGTTTGTGGACATGCAGGACATCGACGACCGATCCATGCTTCTCTCTCTGCTGAAGCGCCAATAGTGCTGGTGCGCCTTTCACGCTACCCCACGACATTTCCTGACAAACAGTGCTCCCATGTGTCGGCATGGGAGCACTGCTTCGCACCCGCGAAGGCGGCAGTCTTCCCCCGGCTTTGTGCTTTCCCTGCAAGAAAACAGAAAGAATTGAAATATCCGCGCGGGGTTGGTATAATGGGGAAAACGACACAGAAGGAGCGTGCCTTTTATGGAGAACCTTTCCAAGATCATGCAGACAACGCTGGGCGGCTACAGTCTGGGGCATATCCTGTCGGCCATTCTCACGCTGCTGATCTGCCTGGTGGCTGTCCGGCTGCTGCTGAAGCTGGCCAAGCGGCTGCTGGACCGCAGCAAGCGGATGAACGATCGGCTGCGGCAGATCATCCTGACCGCCGTCAAGGTGGTGCTTTACATCCTGACGGGCATCATCACGGCAGGGGCGCTGGGGCTGAACACCTCGTCCCTGACGGCGCTGGTGTCGGTACTGACGCTGGGCGTCACGCTGGCGGCGGAGGACATTCTGGGCAATGTGGCCGGCGGACTGGTGATCCTGTCGTCCCACCCCTTCAACATCGGGGATGAGATCGAGGTGTCCGGCACGACGGGCATCGTCCGGGAGATCACGCTGAACCACACCAAAATCGAGACGTTCGACGGGCAGTTCGTCATGCAGCCCAACAAGGAGCTTTCCTCCTCCCGTGTCATCAACTACACGGCCATGGGCCGCCGCCGGGTGGTGCGGAAGATCACGGCCTCCTACGACGCGCCCACCGAGCAGGTGAAGGCCGCCTGTCTGGAGGCGGTGGCGGCCACGCCCAACGTGCTCCCCTCCCCCGCGCCGGTGGTGTATCTCACCGATTACGGCAGCAGCGCCATCGAGTACAGCGTCCGCTGCTGGACGGAGACGAAGGACTACTGGGGCGCGTATTTCGCGCTGAATGAAAACCTGCGGGACGCCTTTGCGGCCCACAACGTGGAGATGACCTACGACCACCTGAACGTCCACATATCGGAGCAGTAAAGCCCATCGCGGCGCAAAAAAGAGAGACGGCCAAAGCCGTCTCTCTTTTTTGTATAATGTGTTACCACTCCAGGTTCTTTTCGGTCTCCTTGCTGAACACGTGTGCCACGTTGCCGCCGAAGATCAGGTTGACCTCGCTGCCCATGGGGAAATGGGCGGCGTTGCCGTTGGTGGGAACGATGACCACCACGTCGCGGCCGCTGGCGTTGATGTGCAGGTGGACAGAAGAGCCCATCAGCTCGCTGACATCCACCTTGCCCTTGACGCCGTCGGCGCAGAGCATGATATGGTCGGGACGGACGCCCAGGACCACGTCCTGCTCGGGCACGTCCTTGGCGGACAGGCGGGCCTGCTTCTCGTCGGACAGCTCCACGGTGACGCCGTCCACGGTGACGGCGTACTTGCCGTTCTGCTTGATCAGGCGGGCGTCGAACAGGTTCATCTGCGGCGTGCCGATGAAGCCGGCCACGAACAGGTTGGCGGGATGATCGAACACCTCCTGGGGCGTGCCGATCTGCTGGATGAAGCCGTCCTTCATGATGACGATACGGTCGCCCAGCGTCATGGCCTCCGTCTGGTCATGGGTGACGTAGACAAAGGTGGTGTCGATGCGCTGGCGCAGCTTGATGATCTCGGCGCGCATCTGGTTGCGGAGCTTGGCGTCCAGGTTGGACAGGGGCTCGTCCATCAGGAACACGGCGGGGTCACGGACGATGGCGCGGCCAATGGCCACACGCTGGCGCTGGCCGCCGGACAGAGCCTTGGGCTTGCGGTCCAGATACTGGGTGATGTCCAGGATCTCCGCGGCCTGACGGACCTTCTTGTCGATCTCGTCCTTGGGTGTCTTCTTCAGCTTCAGGGAGAACGCCATGTTCTCATACACGGTCATGTGGGGGTACAGAGCGTAGTTCTGGAACACCATGGCGATGTCGCGGTCCTTGGGCTCCACATCGTTCATCAGCTTGTCGCCGATCCACAGCTCGCCGGAGGTGATGTCCTCCAAACCGGCGATCATACGCAGGGTGGTGGACTTGCCGCAGCCGGACGGGCCAACCAGAACGATAAACTCCTTGTCGGCGATCTCCAGGTTGAACTGCTGGACGGCCACCACGCCCTCCTCGGTGATCTGAAGATTGCTCTTCTTCTCCGGCTCTTCGCCCTTCTTGGGCTTTTTCTTCTTCTCGGTGTTGGGGTAGACCTTCTTGAGATCCTTGAGTACGACCTTTGCCATTTCGTTTTGACCGTGGCTGTCCTGCCTCCGCATGGAACAGCCTTGTGCGGCTTGGCGCACGTTACGGCAGGTCTCCACACTGCCGCACCGCCGGTCAGGGCGGGTATTCCTCCTTTTCATTTGCCGGGCCGGGACATAAAGTGGAGTGCCGTCGGCCCGGTGGGAATGTAGTGAGTATACCCGAAAACGTTTTTGATTGCAAGTGCAATTTGTGAACAATATAAAGAACCGCCCAAAGGGCGGTTCAGGCTGTCAAAAAAGCCTGTCATTGCGAGCCAGTCCGCAGACTGGCGTGGCAATCCGTTTCTAAAATGCACAACTTATGCGTTTTCATGCAAATTTGCGGTTAAAAGATTACGGATTCCCACGTCGCTTCGCTCCTCGGAATGACAGAACGAGTTTATCGACACGCTGAACCGCCCAAAGGGCGGTTTTTGTTGGAAAGCATGGTCACAGGTCCACGACCACCGGCTGGTGGCCGGTGCAGGGCAAGAAAACGTCCAGCACGTCGGCGGTTTTCAGCCGGAGGGTGCTGGTGCAGAGGCAGGGGTGGCAGGAGATGTACGGCGCCTCATAGACCTCCCGCTCCATCAGCAGCTGGACGGCGTGCTCCGTGTCGTTGGCCAGACCCAGGATGGTGGCCGAGCCGGGGGTGCAGCGCAGCAGCTCCCACAGCTTGTCCTCCGGGGCGAAGCTGAGCCGGGCGGAGTTGATCTGCGCGCTGAGCTCCTTTGTGTGAAACACCTTGTCCGGGGACATACAAAGCAGGTAGAATTTCGTCTGCTGCCGGTTGCAGAGAAACAGGTTCTTGCACACAGACACGCCCAGCGCGTCGCCGACCTGGGCACACAGCTCCATGTTGAACGCCGCGTCGTGGCTGACCCGGTCATAGTCGATATGCAGCGCCTCCAGCAGGTCGAAGGCGGCGGCCTCCTGAGGCAGCAGCTCGCCCTCCGGGCGGGTGTTATGAAAAACGGGAGAGACGGTCATTCCGCGTCACCCCGTTTCAGCAGCATTTCGCCGGCGCGGTAGATGTCCCCCGCACCCACGGTGATGATCAGGTCGCCGGGGCGGGCCAGACGCTCCAGCTCATCCGCCACCTGCTCCAGCGTGGGGCAGTAGACGGCGTGGGGGATCTGATCCGCCAGGTCCTTGGAGGAGATGTGCAGGTCGTTCTTCTCCCGGGCGGCGTAGATCTCCGCCAGCACCACACGGTCCGGCTGGCGCAGGACGTTGACGAAATCGTCAAACAGCGCGGCGGTGCGGGTATAGGTGTGGGGCTGGAAGGCCAGAATAAGACGCTCATGGGGCAGCGGGCGGACGGCGTTCAGCAGAGCCTGCACCTCATCGGGATGGTGGGCGTAGTCGTCGTAGACCTCCGCGCCCCGGAATGTGCCCTTATGCTCAAAGCGGCGGCCCGCGCCGGTAAAGGCAGACAACCCCTCCTCCACGGCTTCTCCGGGAACGCCCAGCACATAGGCGGCCGCGGCAGCGGCCAGGGCGTTGGACACGTTGTGTGCGCCGGGGACGCGGAGCGACACATGGGCGTAGTGATGGCCGCAGACGATGATGTCAAAGTCGCCGAAGCCGTCGAAGAACGACACGTTGTCGGCATAGCAGTCGGCATCGTGATCCCTGACGCTGAAGGTGAACACCGGGTGGGGCAGGCCCGCCACCGCGTCCCGCGCACCCTCGTCATCGGCGTTGGCGATGATGTAGCCGCTCTGAGGCACGAGGGCCGCGAAATCATGGAAGGAGTGCTCGATGTCGGCAAGATCCTTGAAAAAGTCCAGATGGTCGGCGTGGACGTTGAGGATCACCGCCACGGTAGGGAAGAAATTCAGGAAGGAGTTACAGTATTCGCAGCTCTCCAAAATGATGGTGTCGCCATGGCCCACCCGGTAGCCGGAGTGGAGCAGGGGCAGCGTGCCGCCGATCATGACGGTGGGGTCCTTCTGGGCGGCCATGAAGATATGGGTGGCCATGGAGGTGGTGGTGGTCTTGCCGTGGGTGCCGGAGACACACAGGGCGTTGCGGTAGCCCTTCATGATCGCGCCCCAGGCCTGGGCACGCTCGTAGACGGGGATGCCCCGGGCAATCGCCCCGGCGATCTCCGGGTTGCCGTCGTGGATGGCGGCGGTGCGGATGACGGCGTCGCAGTTTTGCAGGCTGTCGGCGGAGTGGCCGATGGTGACGGGGATGCCCACGGAGCGCAGGTGTTTGACGGTGTCGCTGTCAGTCATGTCGGAGCCCTGGACGGTGACGCCCATGCCCTTGAGCACCTCGGCCAGGGCGCACATGGACACGCCGCCGATGCCGGCCAGATGGATGCGCTTGCCGGGGTGAAAATATGTGTGAATGTCGGTAGTGGGATGGAACATAGCGTCCTCCTTCTTGACAGAAGCTGAAAATATACTAAACTATTATAGTACAGAGATATAAGAAGTGCAACCATTTTTGGAAAGGGGGAATAGGCCCATGATGCCGCAGGAGGTGCGGACGCTGCTGGCGCGGCTGGAATCGGCGGGTCATCAGGCCTGGGCCGTGGGCGGCTGCGTGCGGGACACGCTGCGCCGCGCCGCGCCGTCGGACTGGGATGTGACCACCGACGCAAGACCGGAGCAGGTCATGGCGCTGTTCGGCCAGGCGGCCATCCCCACAGGGCTGAAGCACGGGACGGTGACGGTGCGCACCGGGGAGACGCGCGTGGAGGTGACCACGTTCCGCCGGGACGGGACGTACAGCGACCACCGGCGGCCCGATGCGGTGCGGTTCTCCACGTCGCTGGAGGAGGATCTGGCCCGGCGTGACCTGACGGTGAACGCCATGGCCATGGACCTGCGGGGGCGCATCTGCGACCCCTTCGGCGGGCAGGAGGACCTGTCGCGCCGGGTGCTGCGGTGCGTGGGCGAGCCGATGCGCCGGCTGGACGAGGACGCGCTGCGGATCATGCGGACGCTGCGGTTCGCGGCGGTGCTGGGCTTTGCCATCGAGCCGGAAACGGCGGCGGCGCTGCGCCGGTGCGCTCCTCTGCTGGCGGACATCGCCGCGGAGCGCATTTTGGTGGAGATGGACAAGCTGCTGTCGGGGCAGGACATGGCGTCTGTGCTGTTAGCATTCCCGGATGTGATAGGGGTATTCCTGCCGGAGATACGGCCCTGCGTGGGCTTCGACCAGCGGAACAAGCACCACTGCTATGACGTGTGGGAGCACAGCGTCCGGGCGGCGGAGGCCATCGCCCCGGATGCGGTGCTGCGGTGGGCCATGCTGCTCCACGACATCGGGAAGCCGGACTGCTTCACCGAGGACGAGCAGGGCGTGGGACACTTTTACGGCCACCCGGCCCGGTCGGCAGAGCTGGCGGAGGAGATATGCCGCCGTATGCGGATGGATAAAAAAAGCGCCCAGCGCATCGTCACGCTGGTGCAGTGGCATGACCGGGACATCCCCCGGACGGAAAAGGCCGTCGCCCGGGCGGCGCGGCAGCTGGGGGAGGACACGCTGCGGCAGCTGCTGGCGGTGAAGCGGGCGGACAACCGGGCGCAGAGCCCGCTGTGCCGCGGCCGGGCGGCGGAGCTTGACAAGGCGGAGGCCATACTGGACGGGCTGGTAGCCCGGCAGTCGTGCTTTTCGCTGCGTGATCTGGCGGTGCGGGGCAGCGACCTGACGGCCCTGGGCCTGCACGGTCCGGCGGTGGGTGAAACGCTGCAGAGGCTGCTGGACGCGGTGATGGACGGCGAAGCTCCCAACGAAAAGGAATCCTTGCTGCGGCTGGTGACATCCGGCCTGAGGCATGAACCATAAATCGTAACAGCATAAAAGCGTTCCCCTCCGCCGCTGGCGGAGGGGAACGCTTTTTCTCTTGTCATAGCACCTTGCTGAGAAAGTCCTGCAAACGGGAGTCCTGGGGATGGTCGAAGATGTCGGAGGGCGTGCCCTCCTCTAAGATCTTGCCGTCGGCCATGAACACCACCCGGTCGGCCACCTCACGGGCAAAGCCCATCTCGTGGGTGACCACGGCCATGGTCATGCCCTCCTTGGCCAGGTCGCGCATCAGGTCCAGCACCTCGCCCACCATCTCCGGGTCGAGGGCGGAGGTGGGCTCGTCGAAGAGCATGACCTCCGGGTTCATGGCCAGCGCCCGGACGATGGCGATACGCTGCTTCTGTCCGCCGGAGAGCATATTGGGGTACTCCCCGGCCTTGTCGGCAAGGCCGATGCGCTCCAGCAGCGCCCGGGCCTGGGCCTCCGCCTCGGCGGGGGTCTTTTTCTTCAGCGTCACCGGGGCGAGGGTGATGTTTTGCAGGACGGTCTTGTGGGGGAACAGGTTGAAGTGCTGGAACACCATGCCCATCTTCTGACGGTGCTGGTCGATGTTCACCTGCTTGCTGGCCAGATCCACACCGTCGAAATAGATCGCGCCGGAGGTGGGCTCCTCCAGCAGGTTCAGGCTGCGGAGCAGCGTGGATTTGCCGCTGCCGGACGGGCCGATGATGGCCACCACCTCGCCCCTGCGGATGTCCAGGCTGCAATCGTTCAGCGCGTGGACCGCGCCGTGGTTGTACTCCTTGACCAGATGCTGCACGGAGATAAGGACTTTACTGCTTGTCGCCACGGCGCATTCTCCTTTCTATGGCCTCGATGACCTTGGAGGCGGGATAGTTGATGCAGAAATAGACCAGCGCGGCCAGCACATAGGGCGCGAGGGTGATATAGCTGTTGCCGGACACGGTCTGGGCGGTATACATGATCTCCGCCATGCCCAGCACGGAGCAGATGGAGCTCTCCTTCACCATGGTGACCACCTCGTTGGCCAGGGCGGGCAGCACGTTCTTGATGGCCTGGGGCAGCACCACCAGGCGCATGGACTGCCAGCTGCTGAGGCCCAAAGAGCGGGCCGCCTCCGTCTGCCCCTTGTCCACGGCCAGGATACCGGCACGGAAGATCTCCGCCACGTAGGCAGAGCTGTTCAGAGCCAGCGCCACCACGCCGGGAATGAAGCGGTTGATGGCGATAAAGCCGAACAGCAGCGTCCGGGGCAGGGTGATGTAGTGGAACAGTCCGAAGTAGATGATGGACAGCTGCACCAGCATGGGCGTGGAGCGGAACACGGCGATATACGCGCCGGCGAACCACTTGACGGGCTTGATCCTGCTCAGGCGCATCATGGCCAGCAGCAGCGCGGGGATCACCGCCAGCAGCACGGACACCACCGCCAGCAGCAGCGTGTACTCGAAGCCGCGGACGAAGGCCGCGCCGTACTTGGGCAGGAACGAGAAATTGAAGAAATTGGTGTTGTCCATGTTGACAAACAGATCATTCCACGACATAGACGAAGCATCCTTTCAAAAGTTCTAAAGAACACGCAAGCGTGCAAGGCATCCGCCTTGCACGTTTGCGACAGGTAACGGGAAGATCAGCCGACGTAGCTCAGGCCCACGTTGCCGTCCAGCACCAGCAGGTCGATGGTGCCGTTCTTCAGCTCAGTGACCAGGGTGGGAACGAGGGACTCCAGCACCATGCCGTTGGCAGCGTCGGGGAACATATCTGCGGCGGCCATGGCCTTGGTGGTGTTCTTCTGTGCGCCGATGATGACGCTGGCCTGGTTGATGTCGTCAACGGTCTTGTACTTGTCGGCGTTGGAAGCCTTCACCAGGATGACGGGAGGCAGGTCGGTGTAGTAGGGGTCGGAGAAATCGCAGGCCAGAGCACGCTCCTCGGTGTACTCGCAGGCGGCCAGCACGATGTCGAAGTCGCCGTTGCTCAGGGAGGTCACCAGGTTGTCGAAGTTCATGGACTCGATCTGCAGCTCCATGCCCATGGACTCGGCGATGTACTTGGCCACCTCGATGTCGATGCCGGCATACTCGGTCATAGCGGCATCGGCGAAGAACTCATAGGGAGGATAGTCGGGGCTGGTGCCCAGCACCAGTACGGGCTTGTCGCTGACAGCGGTGTCGCCCTCAGCAGCGGGCAGATCGGAGGAAACAGCGTCTGGGGTGTAGGTCTCCTGAGAGGCGACCTTGTCCTCGATCTCCTTGATCAGCGCGCCGTCATTGGCGGTCAGCTCGGCAATGGCCTTGTTGATGCCCTCCAGCAGACCCTTGGGGTCACCCTTCTGCACCAGCACACGGTAGGGCTCGGTCTCGCCCCAATCCACCACGTTCTCCAGGACCACCAGAGACTGGTCAACGGGCTCGGCGCTGTTGTCGCCGTCGGTATCGTTCGTATCATCCTTCTTGCTGCCGCAGGCCACCAGGCTCAGCGCCATGACCAGCGCCAGCAGCATTGCCAAAAACTTTTTCATGTGTCGTACTTCCTTTCACATTCTTATGGTCTTATACCGCTTTCGCGGAATACAGACATCGTTTTACAGAGGCATTTCCCTCTGACAGGGGTTACTATACACCCGCGATGCATAATTGTCAACATGTATTTGCATATTTTTTCTTTCAATATGACGGAATTGTGTAATACGCTGTTCTATGCCCGTAGTAATGTCACTTTTCTCCGTCAAAATCACCGTTTCCCTCCTGCATATATGAATATTTATTCGCATATTCGGAATATCGTGTGCCCCTCCCCTCTCACAAAAAAAGCGGACCGGCTCGATGAGCCGGTCCACTTTTCAAAGAAAGGAGTACGTAAAGATCAAATTCAGCCCTCGATCAGCCGTGCGGCGTAGAGGTACGTCCGGGCGTAGTAGCTCTCGTACAGGGAGCTGACGATGACGCCGCTGGACGTGCTGGCGTGGATGAACTGTCCGCCGCCCAGGTAGATGCCCACATGGCCGATACCGCTGCCGCCGGTGGCGAAGAACACCAGGTCGCCGGGCGCGCGCTCTGCCGAGGTCACGCCCCGGCACATATAATACTGGCTGGTCGCGCCGTGGGGCAGGCCGATGCCGAACGCCCCGAACACCGCCATGGTGAAGCCGGAGCAATCCGTGCCGCCGTAGCCAGAGCCGCCGTAGCGGTAAGGCGTGCCCAGATATGTATATGCCTTGGCAATGATGTCCTCTATCAGGGTGGAGGTAGCGCTGGTGCCCTCGTAGTCGGCGTAGTGCACCGGCTCACAGTACTCCGCCAGCACAAAGCCGGTGTCCGTACCATAGGATACCTCGTACCACTCATCGTCGTACACGTCCAGCAGACGGGCCACCTTGCCGTCGAAGATGGTGCGCAGGCGGGCGGCGTCCGTACTGGGCTCTTTGCGCAGAGAGATGTAGCTGTCACAGCTTACCAGCACGCCGTCGTAGGTCTCCAGGAAGTTCTGCTTCTGCAGCGCCTCCGTCTCCCGCAGCAGCGCCTGGGCGGTGAGCTCCGTCAGGGACAGCTCCCCGCTGCCGTCGTCCAGCAGCCCCGCCTCCCTGGCCAGCTGCAGCCCGTCGGCCGCCTGGAGAGAGGTGGCGCTGGCGGCGGCCAGCCCGTTGGAGGCCAGCGTCTCCACAGCGGCGGCATAGGCCGCGTCGTCATGGATCTCGGAAACCGTCTCCGCAGCACCGGCGCTGACAGCGCCGGAAAACAGCAGCAGCGCGGACAGACCCGCCGCCGCAATATTCTTCAGATACATGGGAATTACCTGCCGTTTCGCGTTGGATTTGTGGGGTACAGCTCCCCACGCGGCCTATCATAGCACAAGTCTATCGAAAAAGCTACAAAAAAATTACAAATCGGAAACAAAATTTTCAAACCGGTAATAAAATCACAGAAGTCTTGCATGATTTGCCTACCGTGTGCTATAATACGCGTAAAAAATGCGGAGGTGATACCTATAGAACCGTTACAATATGAGCAGCGGGGCTATCTGAACGAGCCGTTCCGGCTGTTTTATCTGGCCGATGACCACGCCGGCGACATCGAATACCACTACCACACCTTTCATAAGATCATCCTGCTGCTGGCAGGCCGGGCCGGCTACGCCGTGGAGGGCGAGCGCTATGAGCTGGCCCCCGGTGACTTTGTGCTGGTGGGCCGGGGCAGCATCCACCGCCCGGTGGTGGCGGACGGTGACTACTACGAGCGCATGATCCTCTACATCTCCCCCGCCTGTCTGGAGGCCATGGCCGTGGAGGACTGCGACCCCGCCGAGTGCTTCCGGCTGGCCCAGCAGTCCTTTCAATATGTGTACCGGGACGAGGCAGGCAGCCGCGTCCGCCAGCTGTTCCAGGCCCTGCACCAGACCATCGTCCAGGGCGGCTACGGCGCCTCCCTGCTGACCCAGGCCCAGTTCACCGAGCTGATGGTGGAGGTGAACCGCGTCTGCCGCGCCGGGCACGGCGTAGGCGCATCCGGCGGCGACAGCAAGGTGGTGTCCCTGCTGCAATACCTGAACCTGCACCTGGCCGAGCCGCTGTCCATCGACGACCTGTCCGCCCGGTTCTACATCAGCAAGTACCACATGATGCGCCGCTTCCGCCAGGAGACGGGCTATTCCATCCACGGCTACCTGTCGGAAAAGCGGCTGCTGCTGGCCCAGCAGCTGCTGAGCCGCGGCGCGTCCCCCTCCGAGGTGTTCACCCAGGTGGGCTATCAGGACTACTCCACCTTCTCCCGGGCCTATAAAAAGCAGTTTGGCCGCGGCCCGTCCGCCGACGCCCGGCGATAAGCGCACGATTTGCAGTCAAACACGCAATTTTTCTGATTTACTTTGCTATAATTGCCCATATAATAGTGACCGTAAGCTCTGTAAAAGAAGCGAGGAGGAAGCTATGAAGAATTTCTTGAAGAACTACTGGTTTATCCTGTGTATGCTCACAGGCATCGTGGCCGGCTGCCTGGTGGGCGCGTTCGCCCCGGGCTTCGGCGGCAAGATCGAATTTTTGGGCACACTGTTCATCAACATGATGTTCTGCGTGGTGGTGCCGATGGTGTTCTGCTCCATCGCCTCGGCCATCGCCAACATGAAGAGCGTGAAGCGTGCCGGCAAGATCATGGGTGTGACCATCGCCACCTTTTTGGTCACCGCCGCCATCGCCGGCGTGCTGATGTATATCGTCTGCCGCATCGTTCCCCTGGTGGACGGCAGCTACACCATCGTGGAGGGCGAGGTCGGCGAGGCCCTGGGCTTCGGCGACATGATCGTGAACTTCTTTACCAAGCCGGACTTCATGGAGCTGCTGAGCCGCCGGGCCATCCTGCCCCTGATCGTGGCGGCGGTGCTGTTCGGCTTCGGCGTTCAGATGAACGGCGGCCCGGAGACCAAGACGGCCCAGTTCCTGGAGGACATCACGGGCTGCATCATGAAGACCGTCAAGCTGGTCACCTACTACGCGCCCATCGGCTTTTTCGGGTTCTTCGCCGATCTGGTGGCCACCTACGGCCCGGAGCTGGTGAAGGATTACGGCCGCACCCTTATCATCTATTATATTATGAGCTTCGCCTATATGTTCGTCTTCTTCCCGCTGTACGCCCGGTTCGGCGGCGGCGCGGGCGGCGCGAGGGTCATGTTCTCCAAGCTGTTCCGCCCGGCGGCGGTGTCCTTCGGCACTTGCTCCAGCGTGGCCACCATCCCCACCAACATGGAGGTGGCGGAGGAGACGGGCATCAGCAAGGATGTCAGCGACATCGTCCTGCCCCTGGGCGCCACCATGCACATGGACGGCTCTGCCATGTCCGCCATCATCAAGGTGGCGTTCCTGTTCGGCGTGTTCGGCATCGACTTCTCCACGGATAAGGCCATTCTGGCCATCATCGTGGCGGTGTTCTCCTCCGTGGCCATGAGCGGCATCCCCGGCGGCGGCGGCACGGGCGAGCTGGTGGTCTGCACCATCTTCTTCCCCGACCAGCTGGCCATCGCCTACCCCGTGGCGCTGGCCATCGGTAACCTGGTCGACCCCCCTGCCACCATGGTCAACGCCGCCGGCGACTACGTGGTGTCCTTCATCGTCTCCCGCTACGTGGACGGCAAGGACTGGCTGCAAAAGAAGCTCCGCGCCGCCAAGGACTGAGATACTTCCTCAAAAGGACGCCCACGGGCGTCCTTTTTCTTTACAGAAATTTATTTCACAAGGTGGTTTACTTTCGCGGACTAAAATGGTAATATGAGAGAAAACCGGTGCCGCGCAGGGACGCAGGCGCTGGCAAAAGCCCGCAGGGACGGGCGGAAAAAAGGAGAAAGCGATCATGGCATTACGAGCGGCAAAATCCAAGATCGGAAAGAAGGAAAAGAACGACCGGCTGTATAAGGCCATCCTGATGCTGGAAACGGAGGAGGAGTGCTATAACTTCTTCCAGGATCTGTGCACGGTCTCCGAGCTGCGCAGCATGGAGCAGCGCTACGAGGTGGCCACATTGCTGAACGACGGCCTTATCTACAACGACATTCTGGAGCGCACCGGCGCGTCCAGCGCCACCATCAGCCGCGTGAACCGCAGCCTGATCTACGGCAACGGCGGCTACGAGAGCGTGCTGGAGAAGATGAAGGAAAAGGAAGAGAAGGCGGAAAAGGACGACGAGGCATGAGCTGCTACGAAGCGCTGGCCGGGTCGTATGACGCCCTGACCACCGACGTGGACTACGAAAAGCGGGCGGATTTCCTGGAAAAGCTGCTCCGCCGCAGTGCCATTCCCGTCAGGCTGGTGCTGGACCTGGCCTGCGGCACGGGCACGATGACCTGGCTTCTGACCCAGCGGGGCTACGAGGTCATCGGCGTGGACGGCTCGGAGGAGATGCTGGCGGCAGCCATGAGCAAAAGCGGGCAGGCGGCGGGCATACCGCCCGTCTTTCTGCACCAGTCCATGCCCCGGCTGGACCTGTACGGCACGGTGGACGCCGCCGTCTGCTGTCTGGACAGTCTGAACTATCTCACAAACCCCAGGGACGTGCAGCGCACCTTCCGGCGGCTGCACCTGTTCGTCGCGCCCGGCGGTATGCTGGTGTTCGATGTGAACACCGTGGCCAAGCTGTCCGCGCTGGACGGCCAGGTGTTCCTGGACGAGACGGAGGACACCCTCTGCCTGTGGCGCGCCGAGTACAGCCGCGGCCTTTGCAGCTACTACATGGACCTGTTCTTCCGCCGGGAGGACGGCGCGTGGGACAGGCAGGCAGAGCTGCACCGCCAGCGGGCGTATACCGTGGAGCAGCTCACCAGCTGGCTCACCGAGGCCGGCTTCGGCGACATCCGGGTGTACGGCGATATGCGGCTGCGCCGTCCCCGTGACGACGAGCAGCGGATCTATATCAGCTGCGTGAGAAAATAACCAAAAGCAAAAGAGGTAATATATAGTATGGCAGATCGTATCGTAAGAGCCATTTCCACTGACGGCATGGTGCAGGCAGCGGCCATTTGCAGCCGTGACCTGACCGAACGCGCCCGTCAGATCCACAAGACCCTGCCCGTGGCCACGGCGGCCCTGGGCCGCGCGCTGGCGGCGGCCTCCATGATGGGCAACGCCCTGAAAAGCGACGACGCCAGCCTGACGCTGCAATTCAAGGGCGGCGGCCCGCTGGGTACGGTGCTGGCCGTCAGCGACAATGAGGGCTGCGTCCGGGGCTACGTCACCAACCCCCACACAGACCTGCCCCTCCGCCCGGACGGCAAGCTGGACGTAGGCGGCGCGGTGGGCCACGAGGGCACGCTGACCGTCATCAAGGACCTGCACATGAAAGAGCCCTACGTGGGCACGATAGACCTGCTGGGCGGCGAGATCGCCGAGGACGTGGCGGGCTACTTCGTGGAGTCCGAGCAGATCCCCACCGCCTGCGCCCTGGGCGTGCTGGTGGACCGGGATCAGAGCGTCAAGTCCGCCGGCGGCTATCTGATCCAGCTCATGCCCGGCGCGGGCGAGGACACCATCGCCAAGGTGGAGGGCGGCGTCATGGCCGCCGGTCCTGTGTCCGCCATCCTGGAGCAGAACGACGACCCGGAAGCGCTGCTGCGCACCGTCATGAGCGATTTTGACCTGAAGATTTTGGAGACGTGCCCCGTGTCCTACAAATGCTATTGCTCCCGCCAGCGGGTGGAGCGCGCCCTCATCTCTTTGGGCAAGTCCGAGCTGGAGCAGATGCTGGCTGAGCAGGGCGGCTGCCAGCTCACCTGCCAGTTCTGCGATGCGGTGTATGATTTCTCCGCCGACGACCTGCGGGCTCTTATCGCCGGCCTGTAACAAAAAAACGGGAAATTTTCCAAAGTTTCTGTTGACAGATGCGGTTGGTTTTAGTATAATCAGTCCTGTCGTTTGAAACGACAGGTACGGGAGCATAGCTCAGCTGGTTAGAGCACCTGCCTTACAAGCAGGGGGTCACTGGTTCGAGTCCAGTTGTTCCCAC
>USGS01000018.1 GCA_900554275.1 uncultured Eubacteriales bacterium | reverse complement strand
GGCTGAAATCGTCACACTCAAGGACGAGGAAGCGTTCCTGTATTTCACGCAGGTGTTCGATATGGAGGCAGCCCGCGCAGCGCGTGAGACTGCTCTGGCTAACGGAACTGTAGACCGCTATCCCGGCGAGACTCTAAATTATTACAATACCTGGTATAGAGCGTATGGTCGCGTTCACGTGGAGTTGGCTTGTGATATGGATCTGCAAAACCGGATGGTAACACCCTTTACCGAGTGCAGAACCTTCGACGGCAAGGGTCACACGATCAAGAACGCCACCGTTGTTGGTGACGGCAGCAATTCCGTGGGCTTCTTCGGCAATTTTGATGTTACCGATGTCAAGATGGACAATATCCATGTAAAGGCTGACGGCGATCAGTACGCAGGCGTTATTTCCGGCTTCAACTCCAACGCCATCAGCAAGGTCACTGTGACCAACAGCACTGTGACCGGCGGCAGAAACACCGGCGCTATCGTGGGCAACTGCTATGTTGATCTTGAGAACTGTGTCGTTGAAAATTGCGAGATTTCCGGTCAGTACAAGGTCGGCGGTCTGGCGGGCTATGTCTGCCGCGAGAATGGCAATGAGCTGAATATCCGCAACAACACGCTGAAAAATGTTACCGTCAAGGGTGAGAACCTGATTTCCGGCAAGAGCAACTATGTGATCGGTCAGGTCGTTGGTAACTGGAATGCACGCAGCGGCGGCGAGTGCAAGGGTAATACCGTTACCAATGTGACGGGTGCTACTACTGCTATTGGCAAGGTTGAGTCCGATGTTACAGTTACTCAGTAAATCAGATAAATACAAGAGACCTTAAAAGCGTATAAGTCCTCTCCGCCGACCGGTGGAGGGGCGGGGGTATGGCTGTTCGTATCCACACCCATTAACTTCACTACCCCTTTACCCGCTGCGGCCATGCTCAGCCGCACGGACATAAAAAGAACCGCCCTCCGGCGGTTCTTTTTTGTGCCCAAAAGAAAAGGGGGAACTTCAAAGTTCCCCCTTTTCAAGTTCCTTCGCGAAAATTCCAGATGATTTTCAAAGATCTTTCAAAATTTTTCTATTGTTTTTCAAAGTGTTTTCAAAGAATTTCCACCTGAAATTTCCAATTATCAGCTTATTTCTGCCAGCGGCCACTCCGCCGGATCACAGGCTGTTTCACGGCCGTCTGATGCCGATATACGATATATCGTTTGCAAATGCCCGTCCGGGCCGTACTCAGCCCGGATGCTCGGCTCGGATGCCAGCAGCACCGCGTCCATGCCGCCCGCGTCGGCGATGTCCTGCCGTCCCGCCACCTCCTGGGGCGTCAGGAAGCCGCCCGCCGTGATGGTGATCCGCTGCATCTCGTCATACGTCACCGCCGAGTTGTCCTTCATCCACAGGGGGATGAGAAGATATGAACTTTTTGTCGGATCAGAAAGCTGATATTCCCCAAAACCGCCCAAATAATATACATTTTGGATATAACCGTGCAGGTCGTATTCCACCTTCGTGTTGGGCTCTGCCGTCATGCTTCCGTACATCTGCGCCGGGTCTATGTCCTCCCGCCCGGCGATCTCCTTCTCTGTCAGCTCTCCGCCCTGGGCGATGGTGCGGTTCAGCTCCCCGTCGTAGTACACCACGGAGTAGTCCTGCATCCAAAGGGGAATATACACGATTTTCCTGTCATCCGTCGTATTTCCCGTCTGGGAAATACCCTCGATGGGCGGCGTACCGTCAGTATCAGTGTCCTTTTCGCTGCAGCCCGCCGCCAGCGTCAGCAGCGCCGCCAATCCTAAAATGAATAACTTTTTCACGTTGTTTCTCCTCCGTTTTCGTAAATACTGTCCGCGATTTGTACCAAAATGTCCTTGTTCAGGCCGCCGGTGAGCAGGAGCACAGACCCGGTGTCCTCGTCGATCCACACCAGCGCCGTGGAAAGCTCCGGCAGCGTCATGCTGTACCGCGGTGTTCCATCCTCGTAAAACGCCAGCAGATACTCTGCTTGCCCGTACCGCGCTGTGTTCTCCGGAAAGCGGTAAAAGTGAGCTGTCAAGCCGTGTACAGCGGTTTTTTCCGGTGTCAGCTCCTCCGGCAGTGCGTCCGTCGGCTGCCCTGTCAGATCCGTCACGCCGCTGGCCCGTATCTCCAGCGTGCGGTCCTCTCCCGGCAGCGGGAAGCACTTGAGCAGCAAGTCGCCCCGCCGGGACGTATACAACACCGACCGCACGCCCTCCTCGTTTGCCAGGTCGCTGGCCTTTGTATACCCCTCCGGCAGCCACTGAGGTGTGCAGTCCCGCGGTCTTAGCGAAGTTTCGACTTTTACAAGCAGCTCGTAAAGCGCACGATTTTCCGCTAATAGGAACAGCCAATTTTCCACAGCGGCCCGCGCCTGCGGACTGATCGTCAGCACCGCGCCGAACGTCAGCACCGCCGTCAGCGCGATCATAGCCGCCCGCTGTCCCAGCCGCCGCCACACCTGCCCTCGGGCGGCGCGGCGGCCCAGCAATATCAGCTCCTCCGTCAGGGCAGGGGAGGTGGGTGTCTCATCTGCGGGCAGGGCCGCCGCCAGCCCCTGTACCATCTGCCGCGCCGCCTGACGCAGCGCTGTTTCCCTTCGTTCCATAGTCATACTGTCGCCTCCTCCTGTTCCAGTTCTGCCTGCAGCGCCTGCTTGGCCCGCTGCAATGCTTTTTGCGCTGCCGCCACCGACAAACCCAGCAATGAAGCCGTTTCCCGGGTGCTGTACCCATAGCCGTACCGCAGCAGCAGCGCCTCCCGGCAGCGGGGCGGCAGGCGGCCCATGGCGTCCGCCAGCGGGCTGCCGCAGGGGGCGGGTGTCACCAGCGGTATATTCTCATCAAAGGGAATGCCGCTTTGCCTGGCCTGACGCCGCAGGATGTCGATGGCCTTCCGTTCCACGACCACCACCAGATACGCCTCCAGCTCCGTGGCGGACAGCCGTTCCAGCCGGTCGAACCGTTCTGCCAGTGCTACGAATGCCTGATGCACCGCGTCCTCTGCGTCCTCCCGAGTGGGCAGATAGCGCCTGGCCAGCGTCAGCATCCGCCCCTGGCAGGCGGTATAGATGGACTCAAATCGCTGCCGCCGCTCCGGACCGTCCAGCGTCTGCACATATACCAGCACTGCATTCACCTCGTTTCGTGGTTCTGTGGCTCTATTATATAAACGGCGGACACCCCTGTCTATGGACATGGAAAGAATAAAAATTTTCATTGAGAAAACAGCCGCCCTGTGCTACAATGTCAGCAGCTGACGAATGCTGATACGGCAAAGGAGATAGAGGAAGCTATGAAATTAGGTATCGTGGGGCTGCCCAATGTGGGCAAGAGCACCCTGTTCAACGCCATTACCAACGCCGGGGCGGAGAGCGCCAACTATCCGTTCTGCACCATCGAGCCCAACGTGGGCGTGGTGGCCGTGCCGGACGCCCGGCTGGACAAGCTGGCGGAGATGTACGAGCCGGACAAGAAGACGCCTGCCGTCATCGAATTTGTGGACATCGCGGGCCTGGTGAAGGGTGCGTCCCAGGGCGCGGGACTGGGCAACAAGTTTTTGGAGAACATCCGGCGCACCGACGCCATCGTGCACGTGGTGCGCTGCTTCGACGACGAGAACATCATGCACGTGGTGGCTGATGCCAGCCAGAACGTGCCGGTAGACCCCCTGGGCGACATCGAGACCATCGACCTGGAGCTGATCATGGCTGATCTGGAGATGGTGAACCGCCGGGTGGAAAAGGCGGCGAAGGCCGCCAAGGGCGACAAGAAGTTCCTGCACGAGGCGGAGGTATTCAAGGCGCTGGCCGCCCATCTGGACGGCGGCAAGTCTGCCCGCACCTTCGAGTGCGACAAGGACGACCGGGCCATCATCGAGACGGCGGACCTGCTGAGCCTGAAGCCCATCATCTATGCCGCCAACATGGACGAGGACGGCTTCGCCCACTACGAGGACAACAAGTATTTCGCCCTGGTGCGCGACCTGGCCGCCAAGGAGGGCGCGCAGGTGCTGCCCATCTGCGCCAAGCTGGAGCAGGACATCGCCGAGCTGGACGATCCGGAGGAGCGGGCCATGTTCCTGGAGGATCTGGGCATCGAGAAGTCAGGTCTGGACCGGCTGATCCAGTGCAGCTACGAGCTGCTGGGCCTGATCTCCTTCCTGACCTACGGCAAGGACGAGTGCCGGGCCTGGACCATCAAAAAGGGGACGAAGGCGCCTCAGGCGGCAGGGAAGATCCACAGCGACATCGAGCGGGGCTTTATCCGGGCGGAGACCATCAACTTCGACGAGATGATGGCCTGCGGCGGCAGTGTGGCCGCCGCCAAGGAGAAGGGACTGCTGCGGTCCGAGGGCAAGGAGTACGTGGTCAAGGACGGCGATATGATCTACTTCCGCTTCAACGTGTGACGGGAATATAGTAGCGAGACGAAACGGCGCGGGCAGACTGCTCGCGCCGTTCTGCGTGGGCGGAGACTGCGAAAATGTAACGGTGTAAAGTGCGACTTGGTAAAAATACATAAAAAACATCGCTATTTTTCTACTATTCCGGCGCAAAAACTGCTTGTGAATTTTTTGTCATCACGATATAATAATAGCGGCGATCGTGAAATTCGTAACGATCGACCATCGAGGAGAGAAATCAGAAAGGAATTCAACTATGGAAAAACGGTATACCCTGCCCGTAGCCATCGCTCTGGTGGTGGGCACTGTCATCGGCTCCGGCGTCTTCTTCAAGGCCGAGGCCGTTCTGACGAAGACCGGCGGTAACCTGTCTGTCGGCATCCTGGCGTTCATCATCATGGGCGTTGTGATGATCATCAGCGCCTGCACCTTCGGCGTCGTGGCCCAGAGTCACGAGGGCGTGGAGGGCCTGGTGGGCTATGCGGCCGCCTCCTGCGGCAAGACCTACGGCTACTACGTGGGCTGGTTCATGGCCGTTATCTACTATCCCTCCCTGGTGTCCGTGCTGAGCTGGCTGCCCGCCCGCTACTTCGGCGTGCTGATGGGCTGGGAGGACGCTGTGGTCGGCGGCCGCACCATGATGCTGGCCGGCGTGTTCATGGTCGTCACCTACACCATGAACGCCCTTGCCCCCAAGCTGGCCGGTAAGTTTGCCATCTGCACCACCGTTATCAAGCTGATCCCCCTGCTGCTGATGGCCATCGTCGGCACGATCGTGGGTCTGAGCAGCGGCATGACCAGCTTCAACTTCTCCAACGTCGTCACCGAGATGCCCTTCACCGAGGGCCTGTTCGGCGCTATCGTGTCCCTGGCCTTCGCGTTTGAGGGCTGGATCTGCGCCACCTCCATCGGCACGGAGCTGAAGGACTCCAAGAAGAATATGCCCCGTGCACTGCTGATCGGTACGGTCATCGTCGCCATCGTGTACGTGATCTATTACGTCGGCCTGGCCGGCGCGGTGGAGTCCGAGGTCATGATGGCCGGCGGTGAGGCCGGCGCCAAGATCGCCTTCCAGAACATCTTCGGCCAGGTGGGCGGCGCCGCCATCTTCGTGTTCGTCGTCATCTCCTGCTGGGGCACCTGCAACGGCCTGACCATGGCCGTGACCCGCGGTATGTTCGACCTGGCGGCCGAGAGCAACAGCCCCAAGCTGGCTATGTTCAAGAACGTGGACGCCAACACCAACATGGCCAACAACTCCGCCGTGTTCGGCCTGCTGGTCAGTTCCCTGTGGCTGCTGTACTTCTACGGCGGCGCGATTATGGAAGGCTTCGGCCCGTTCAAGTTCGACTCCTCCGAGCTGCCCATCATCACCCTGTACGCCATCTACATCCCCATCTACATCGCCCTGATCAAACGCAAGGATCTGTCCGGCTTCCGCGGCAAGGTCATGCCCGTGCTGGCCATCCTCTGCTCCCTGTTCATGGTGTTTGCCGCCATCTACTCCCACAAGATGAACGTGGTGTATTACCTCATCGTCTTCGTGGTCATCGAGATCGTCGGCAGCTTCTTCCGGGGCAGCAAAAAAGCGTAACGTTCCCGCACGTCCATAAGTGTGTGACCCAAAGAAACAGGCGTCGGCGCTGGCCGACGCCTGTTTCGACCGTATATGGGCAGAATGCCGGGGAAATATAGACGGGTCTTTCGTTTTTTTAATGAAAAAAACGACTTTATTTTACGGCGAAACGGGCGTATACTCCTGTCGTACAGAAGAGAGGGGGCGCTTTGACCTGCTGGCGGTGGGTTTCCTGCCGGCCTTCGCGCTGGACTTCTCGGCAGCCTGCTGCTGCCCTATTTTATAAAAGGAAAGAAATGCCATGATGAAGTACAAAGCAGTTCTGTTTGATATGGACGGCACGCTGCTGGACACGCTGACCGACCTGGCCGATGCGGTGAACCACATCCTGTCCGTCCACGGCTATCCCCTCCGCACGGTGGAGGAAGTGCGCATCTTCGTGGGAAACGGCGCGCGGAGGCTGATGGAGCGCGCCCTGCCGCCGGATGTCACCGGCGACGCGTTCGAGGCGCTGCTGGAGGAGTACCGGGTGTGGTACGAGGCCCATACCTGCGTCAGGACCGCGCCCTATCCCGGCGTGACCGCCGTGCTGGCGGCGCTGCACCGCGCCGGCGTGCGGTGCGCCGTGGTGTCCAATAAGCCCGACGGCGCGACCCGGGAGCTGGCGGCCCGGTTCTTCCCCGGCCTGGCCGCCTTCGGCCAGCGGGACGACATCCCCGCCAAGCCTGCGCCGGATATGGTGTACCACGCGCTGGCAGAGCTGGGCGTGGACAGGGAGGACGCCGCCTATGTGGGCGACAGCGAGGTGGATGTGGCACTGGCCCGGAACGCGGGTCTGCCGCTCATCGCCGTCAGTTGGGGCTTCCGTGGGCGCAGGGCGCTGGAGGAGGCCGGAGCGGAGCTGGTGGTGGACGATGCCGCCCAGCTGCTGGAAAACGCGCTGTGACGGTTGTTTTTTGCCGTTGACAAACGGACAAAAGCGGGGTATACTGTCTCCATCAAAAAGGCATTGACGGAGAAGAAGCTGCTTCCCACCGGCCAAAGAGAGGGACGTCCCGGCTGAAAGCGTCCCGCCCACGGTGCAGCCTGTACCACTCCCGAGCCGCCTGCGACGAGCAGGACGGGGGCTTCCCGTTACAGAAGTCACGAGCGACGGCGTATGCGCCGTAAGCAGGGTGGAACCGTGGAGTAAAGTCTTTTTACCTCACCCCTGATACCATTCAGGGGTGAGGTTTTGTTTGTCCCGCCCCGATCACAAGGAGGAGCATATCATGAGCGAAGAGAACATCTATACGTTTGAAAACGAGCAGTACCGCAAGACGTACTGGCACACCTGCTCCCACATTCTGGCCCAGGCCGTGAAGCGGCTGTGGCCGGAGGTGAAGCTGGCCATCGGACCTTCCATCGACAACGGCTATTATTACGATCTGGACGCGCCGTTCGCCTTCACGCAGGAGGACCTGGCGCAGGTTGAGGCGGAGATGCGGAAGATCTGCAAGGAGAAGCTGAAGCTGGAGCGCTTCGAGCTGCCCCGCGCCGAGGCCATCAAGTTCATGGAGGAGAAGGAAGAGCCCTATAAGGTGGAGCTGATCAACGACCTGCCGGAGGACGCCCACATCTCCTTCTATAAGCAGGGCGAGTTCGTGGATCTGTGCGCCGGCCCTCACGTGGACTCCACGGGGCGCATCAAGGGCAGCGGCATCAAGCTGACGGCCTGCAACGCCGCCTATTGGCGGGGCGACTCCAACCGCAAGCAGCTGCAGCGTATCTACGGCGTGGCCTTCCCCAACAAGGAGGAGCTGGAAACGTACCTGAAGGAGCGGGAGGAGGCCCTGAAGCGCGACCACAACAAGCTCGGCCGCGAGCTGGAGTATTTCACCACCGTAGACTGCATCGGGCAGGGCCTGCCCATCCTGCTGCCCAAGGGCGCGCGGGTCATCCAGCTTTTGCAGCGCTGGGTGGAGGACACCGAACAGGAGCGCGGCTACCTGCTGACCAAGACGCCTCTGATGGCCAAGCGGGAGCTGTATAAGATCTCCGGCCACTGGGATCACTATCTGGACGGTATGTTCGTCATGGGTGACCCCATGGACGAGACGAAGGAGTGCTTTGCCCTGCGTCCCATGACCTGCCCGTTCCAGTATCAGGTCTATCTGAACCGCGGCCGCAGCTACCGCGACCTGCCCATGCGTCTGGGCGAGACGTCCACCCTGTTCCGCAACGAGGATTCCGGCGAGATGCACGGCCTGATCCGCGTCCGCCAGTTCACCATCTCCGAGGGGCACCTCGTGCTGCGTCCCGATCAGCTGGAGGAGGAGTTCAAGGGCTGCCTTGATCTGGCGAAGTACTGCCTGAGCACCGTCGGCCTGCTGGATAAGTGTACGTTCCGCTTCTCCCAGTGGGACCCCGCCAACCCCAACAACAAATATGAGGGTACGAAGGAGCAGTGGGATCACGCCCAGGCCGCGATGGAGCGCATTTTGAAGGATCTGGACGTGGATTACACCATCGGCATCGACGAGGCCGCGTTCTACGGCCCGAAGCTGGATATTCAGTATAAGAATGTGTACGGCAAGGAGGACACCCTTGTCACCATTCAGATCGATATGCTGCTGGCCGAGCGCTTCGGTATGTACTATATCGACGAGAACGGCAACAAGGCGCTGCCCTATATCATCCACCGCACGTCCCTGGGCTGCTATGAGCGCACGCTGGCCTACCTCATCGAGGAGTACGCCGGTGCGCTGCCCACCTGGATGATGCCGGAGCAGGTGCGCTTCCTGCCCGTCACCGATCGCGCCGCCGACTACTGTGTGCAGCAGGCCGCCCAGCTGCGCAAGCAGGGCTTCCGCGTGGAGGTGGACAGCCGCAACGAGAAGATCGGCAAGAAGATCCGCGAGGCCACCCTGGAGAAGATCCCCTATATGCTGGTGGTGGGCGACCGGGATATGGAAGCCGGTACGGTGTCCGTCCGCACCCGCAAGGGTGAGGATCTGGGCGCGATGTCCCTGGATACGTTCTCTGCCATGCTCCGCAGGATCGTGGACGAGAAGCAGAAGATCTGACGCTATGAAACAACGCACAGCCCATGCCGCACCCAGCATGGGCTGTGCTTGTCCCCAATAACGGAAAGGAGCATGAAAATGTCTGTTTTGAAGGGCCTGAAGCCCGAAAAGGTGTTTGCGTACTTTGAAAAGCTCTGCGCCGTGCCCCACGGCAGCGGCAACACGCAGATCATCAGCGATCTGTGTGTGTCCCTGGCCAAGGAGCTGGGCCTCAAGTGCCGGCAGGAGGAATGCGGCAACGTGGTGATCTGGAAGCCTGCGTCCCCTGGCTGTGAAAGCGCCGCGCCCATCATCCTGCAGGGCCACATGGATATGGTCTGCGCCAAGACCGACGACTGCACCAAGGATATGGCCCGGGAGGGGCTTGACCTGATGACCGACGGGGAGTGGGTCTGGGCGGATAAGACGTCCCTGGGCGGCGACAACTGCATCGCCGTGGCCATGATCCTGGCGATCCTGTCGGACGATACGCTGGTGCATCCGCCCATTGAGGCGGTGTTCACCGTGGACGAGGAGGTGGGCATGGACGGCGCGTTCGCGCTGGACTGCTCCGACCTGAAGGGCCGCAGGCTGCTGAACCTGGACTCCGAGATGGAGGGTGTGTTCACCGTATCCTGCGCCGGGGGTATGCGGTCTGACTGCTTCTTCCCGGCGGCACTGACCCCGGCGGAGGGGATGGACGTGTGTAAGCTGACCATATCCGGCCTGCAGGGCGGTCACTCCGGTGCGGACATCCATCTGGGCCGGGGCAGCGCCAACCGGCTCATGGGCCGCGTGCTCTGTGCCGCGCTGGAGAAGTTCCCCGGCCTGCGGCTGGCGGCCATCGACGGCGGTGAGTTCGACAACGTGATCTGCTCCCGCTGCGAGGCAACAGTGGCGCTGCCTGCCGGGAAGGGCGAAGCGTTTGCCGCCTTTGCCCGTGAGCTTGACGCGGCGCTGAAGAACGAGTACGCCGTCACCGACCCCGGCGTGGCGCTGGAATGTGTGCCGTCGTCCGCAGACAGAGCAGCCTCCCCGGAGCGCACCGCCGTGCTGCTCCGCGCGCTGGCGGTGCTGCCCCACGGCGTGGAGGCTATGGACACCGACTTCCCCGGCCTGGTGCAGACCTCCCTGAACATGGGCGTCGTCCGGCTGGACGACGCGGGCCTGCACGTCACGTTTTCCATCCGATCCTCCATCGCCTCCCGGAAGGAGATGCTGGCCCAGCGCGTCCGCGCCGCGGCAGAGCTGGCCGGCGGCACGGTGACGGAGCGGGGCGTCTACCCCGGCTGGCAGTATCGGCGGGACTCCCAGTTCCGTGAGACGCTGCTGGCGGCCTATAAGGATCTGACCGGCAAGGACGGCGTGGTGGAGGCCACCCACGGCGGCCTGGAGTGCGGCCTGTTCATGGAAAAGCTCCCCGGTCTGGACGCCGTGTCCCTGGGCCCGGACATCCTCGACATCCATTCCGTCCGGGAGCGGCTGGGCGTATCGTCCGTGGCACGCACCTACGCGCTGGTCTGCGAGGTGCTGCGCCGCAGCGTCTGAGTGTGCCGAGCATCTGTCCTACGAGCGTCCCCTGCCGCAAGGCAGGGGACGTTTTTGCTGTCGCCTGGTCATTTTGCAGGATTTGTCGTCAGAAAATGCAATACTTGCAGGGCGCTCTTGCATAAAGCGATTTAGTGCTATAAATAACAACAGGTGTAAAAGTGCGTTGGCGTGGGAGAAAAAGGCGGTTTGCCGGAGAATTTCGTGACAGATATGGACGCGGGAAAGATACGGAAGCGGAAGTGCGGCAAAAGAAAATGAATTTTTATATATTTAGTTATTGCAAAATGTTTACTGCTGAGATATAATAGCATCGTTGAACACCGCTGCGCTCCCAAGGGACGGGCGGAAAACGGTTTCCCAAAAGAACAAACCAGTATAACAATAAGGAGAGAAAACATGAAAAAGTTTCTTACATTGGTTCTGGCGCTGGTCATGGCGCTGAGTCTGGCCGCCTGCGGCGGCGACAAGAACAAGGACAACGGCGACGGCGGCAGCACCGCGACCAAGCAGCTGCGCTTCGTCACCGGCGGCGAGTCCGGCACGTATTACGGCTTCGGCTCTGTGATCGCCACCCACGCCACCAACAACGCCGGTGTGAACGTGGTGGCCCTGTCCAGCGACGGCTCTAAGGCCAACGTGTTCTCCCTGGAGGAGAACGAGGCGGAGCTGGGCTTCTGCCAGTCCGACGTGATGGCCTACGCCTATAACGGCACGAACATCTTCGCCGACTCCGGCAAGGTGGACTGCTTCTCCGTGCTGGCCGCCCTCTACACCGAGCAGGTGCAGATCGTGACCACCAACCCCGACATCAAGTCCGTGGCTGACCTGGAGGGCAAGAGCGTGTCCGTGGGTGCGCCCGCCTCCGGCGTGTACTTCAACGCTGTGGACATCCTGAGCGCTTACGGCATCGGTGATCTGGACGCCGACGGCAAGTTCACCAAGATCAACGCCACCTATCAGTCCTTCGCCGACAGCGCCGACGCCCTGAAGAACGGTCAGATCGACGCGGCCTTCATCGTGGCCGGTGCACCCACCACCGCTGTGGCCGACCTGGCTACCACCAAGAGCGTGAACCTGGTGTCTCTGGACGACGAGCACATCGCGAAGCTGCTGGAGTCCTCCCCCTACTACACCAAGTGTGTCATCCCCGCTGAGACCTACGGCATGGCCGGCGATGTGACCACCGTGGGCGTGAGCGCTGTGGTGCTGGTGCGTGACGATGTGTCCGAGGACGCTGTGTACGCCTTGTGCGCCGACATCTTCGACAACGCCGCCTCTCTCGTGGACACCCACGCCAAGTACGGCGAGATCAGCCTGGATTACGGCGCGTCCATGACGGCTGTGCCCTACCACGCCGGTGCTGCCAAGTACTTCACCGAGAAGGGCTTCACCGTTCCCACCAAGTAAGCAAAGCACGAAGTTTCATCGGGACTACGGCGGGCATGACCCGCCGTAGTCCGTGTCGTATCCCGGTCCGCTAACGGCCTGTTAAGCGTGCCGATAGACCATCCTGTTATGCCGAGGAGCACCCCAAGGGGGGCTTGCTTTGCGGCGCACAGTGGCGTGGAAATCCGTGACCCCGGCGCAGCAGGTCTGCGCGGAAGCAAAGGGATCAAGCGTTTTGGAAACGGATTGCCGCGCCAGTGTGAGCACTGGCTCGCAATGACGGCTTTTTAGATAGCCTGCTGCTTATGGCGGGGCAAATGATAGTTTTGGAGAGTGTAGAGAGTTATGAGTCTGTTTAAGAAAAAACCCGATACCGCTCCCGCGGTAGACCCCCACGCCGATGCCGATCTGGACGAGGTCATGCGTAAGTATGACCGGGAGTCCAACACCCGCATCTGGACCGGCTGGCGCAAGACCGTCATTAAGGTCTTCATGGCGCTGTTCGCCGTGTACTGCATCGTGATGACGCTGTTTTCCACCGCCATGCCCGAGGTGCGCCTGCCGCTGTTTTTGGGCTTTATCGTCATCGCGGGCTTTTTGAGTTTCCCTGCGCGAAAGGGTCATGTTCACCCGGATCACATGCCCTGGTACGACCTGGCGCTGATGGCGGTGGGTGCGGCCTGCTTCCTGTACTTCGCGCTCAACGCGCTGCCCATCATTAAGTCCGCCGGACGCATCGCGCCGTATCAGGTGGCCATCGGCATCGTGGGACTGCTGATCCTGATGGAGCTGTGCCGCCGCTGCGTGGGCGTGCCCATTTTGGTGGTGGCCGGTGTGCTGCTGGTGTATACGTTCATCAACAAGCTGGGCTTCAACCCGGATTTCTATCAGGTGCTGCGTAAGATCATCTATCAGCTGTTCTTCACCACCTCCGGCGTGATCGGCACGCCGGTGAATGTGTGCTACACCTACATCGTTCTGTTCATCATTTTCGGCGCGTTTCTGGAGCGCACCGGCATCGCCAATTTCTTCATCAGCTTCGCCAACCGGCTGGCCGGTTGGTCCAGCGGCGGCCCGGCTAAGGTGGCGGTCATCTCCTCCGCTCTGTGCGGCATGGTGTCCGGCTCCTCCGTGGGCAACACCGTGACCACCGGCTCGTTCACCATCCCCATGATGAAGAAGACCGGCTACAAGCCTGAGTTCGCCGGGGCGGTGGAGGCCGCTGCCTCCACCGGCGGTCAGATCATGCCCCCCATCATGGGCGCTGCCGCCTTCCTGATGGCGGAGTATATGGGCATCCCCTACGCCAAGGTGGCTGTGAAGGCCATTCTGCCCGCCATCCTGTACTTCACCGGCATTTTCATCGCCGTCCATCTGGAGGCGAAGAAGCTGGGCCTGAAGGGTATCTCCCGGGACGAGCTGCCCAAGTGGAAGCTGCTGGCCCGCGACTGCTATCTCATTATCCCTCTGATCCTGCTGGTGTGGCTGGTGTCCTCCGGCAGCAAGACCATGTCCCACTCCGCGGCCTATTCCGTCTTGGCTGCCATCGCGGTGGGCGCGGTGAACTTCTTCATGATGGCCAAGCGCGGCGACGAGAAGCCGGCCATGGAGACCGGCGCGGCGCTGGGCGATGCCGGTAAGCGCACGTTCTTCTCCGCTGTGGACGCGCTGGAGGCCGGTGCGAAGGGCTCTATCACCGTGGCGGTGGCCTGCGCCATGGCGGGCATCATCGCCGGGTGCATCACTGTGACCGGCTTGGCCTCCATCCTCATCAACGCCATCGTGCAGCTGGCGGGCAACGCCACCATCATCGGCCTGGTGCTGACCATGCTGTGCTGCATCGTGCTGGGCATGGGCGTGCCCACCACCGCCAACTACTGCATCATGGCCTCCACCTGCGCCCCCATCCTGGTCCAGCTGGACTTCCCTGTGGTGGCCGCCCACTTCTTCGTGTTCTACTTCGGCATTGTGGCGGACATCACGCCGCCTGTGGCCCTGGCGGCCTACGCCGGTTCGGCCATTGCCAAGTCCGACCCCATGAAGACCGGCGTGAACGCCACCAAGCTGGCCATCGCCGCGTTTATCGTGCCGTACATCTTCGCGTACAGCCCGGCGCTGCTGTTTGAGAACATCAGCGGCTGGTGGGAGGTGGCGCAGATCTGCATCAGCGCGCTGCTGGGCATCTTCGCCATCGCGGCATCCCTCAACGGCTTCCTGTATAAGAAGATCCACCCCGTGCTGCGTATCGTGCTGGCCATCGGTGGTCTGGGCATGATGATCCCCGGCACGCTCACCGATGTGGTGGGTCTGGCGCTGGTGCTGGCCGTCATCTTCTACCAGCGCGTCAGCGCCAGGAAGGACAGCGGTCCGGCTGTAACGGCGTAACCTTTCTATCCGAAAAAGTCTTCCGCGCCCACGGCGCGGGAGACTTTTTTCGATTATTTACAGTTCATTCATACATTTTCGCGCATTTTGCCTAAAGTGTCCTGTATGGGCAGCTTGCAAAATCTGCCCGAATACGGTATGATGCGGGCAGAAGACAGTCGCCCGCAAGGCGGGAGAAGGGAGCAGACCGTGGCACAAAATACGAAAAATGTGATCCGCAAGGGCTTTATCGAGCTGCTGGAGCAGCGGTCGCTGGATAAGATCTCGGTGGTGGACATCGCTGAGCACTGCGGCATCAACCGCAACACGTTCTACTATTACTACTGCGATATTTACGCGCTCATCCGCGAGATCCTGGAGGACGAGGCCCGGAAGGTGCTGACCGCCGACCCGCCCTGTAAGAACTGGAGTGAGGTGGTCATGCGGGTCACGGGCTTTATCCGGGCCAACCGCCGGGCTGTGTATCACCTGTACCATTCCAGCCAGCGGGAGCTGCTGGAGGACCACTATTTTCAGGTGGCCTATACCTGCATGGAGTCGCTGGTGCGCCGCACCGCCGGCGACCTGCCGGTGGCGGAGGAGGATGTGCAGACCATCTCCGCACTGTATACCGCCACAGTGGTGGGTATGCTGGACCGTTGGCTGCGGTACGGCATGAAGCCCGACGCGGAGAAGTACATATACCGTGTGGGCCGTCTGACGGAGGGCTCTCTGCGGCAGACGCTGGAGCGAAGCTGTTCGGGAGAAGGGGCGCTATGAGCGGCTTTTGGAAATGCGCGGCGTACCTGCTGGTGCTGGCACTGATAGCCCACCCCCTGGGGCAGAGGCTGCCCAGCCGGTTTCAGCCGGACCGCTTTCCCTTCCGGGCCTGGAAGTGGGAAAAGGGCGGACGCATTTATGCAAAGCTCCGCATCGACAGCTGGAAGAAATTGGTGCCGGATATGAGCCGGCTGCTGCCGGATATGGTGCGGAAGGAGGTGCCCGTCTCCGGTGCTGTCACGGCGGCCCAGGCGTCGCAGCTGGTGCAGGAGACGTGCCGGGCCGAGGTGGTCCACGGCGCATCCTGCCTGCTGGGGCTGGCCTGCCTGTGGCTGTGGCCCGGCTGGGGCGGTGCGGCGGTGGTACTGGTGTGGGTGCTGCTGGCCAATCTGCCGTTTATCCTCATCCAACGATACAACAGACCGCGGCTGGTACGGCTGGCGGCCTTGCTGCAAAAGAGAGAGCAGCGGAAAGGAAACCATGAGAGTTCTGATACTGACCTGTAACACCGGCGGCGGGCACAACGCCGTGGCGGCAGCGCTGGCGGAGAGCTTCCGCCGCCTGGGCGTGTCCTCCGACACGGCGGACGGCCTGAGCTTCATCTCCCAGAAGGCGTCCCGCTTCGTGTCCAAGTGGCATACCCGGTTTTACCGCCGCTACCCCAAGCTGTATAAGGCCGGTTACATGAGCGCCGAGAACGACGCGGAGAGCAACGACCGGGACAACCCGGTGTACCGCTATATGGCCCGTGGCGCGCGGCGGCTGGACCGCGCCATTCAGGACGGCGGCTATGATGCCGTGGTCTGCGTCCATGTGATCCCCGCCATGATGATGACGGAGCTGCGCCGCCAGCATGAGACTGGGCCGGTGTTCTGCTTCGTGGCCACCGACTATACGTGCAGCCCCACCGTGGGCGGCTGTACGCCGGACATCTGCGTCATCCCCCACGAGGAGCTGGCGGAGGAGTTCGTCTCCTGCGGCATCGCCCGGGAGACGCTGCTGGCGGCGGGCATCCCTGTGCGGGAGGTGTTCCGGGAGCGGGGCGACCGCGCCGCCGCCCGGAGCGAGCTGGCGCTGCCGCCGGAGGGACGCCATATCGTCCTTATGTCCGGCAGCATCGGCTGCGGCCCGATGGCGGACATCGCCGCCGAGCTGGAAAAGCGCATGGAGCGGGGCGACTTCGCCTCCGTCCTCTGCGGCAGCAACCGGCAGATGCTCTACGCCCTGCGGCGCAGGGGCTTCCGCCGGGTGGAGGCGGTGGGCTTCACCAACCGGGTACACCGGTATATGGACAGCGCCGACGTGCTGGTGTCCAAGCCCGGCGGCATCAGCATCACCGAGGCCGGCACCCGGGGCACGCCGCTGCTGCTGGCGGATATGGTGGGCGGCTGCGAGACCCGCAACCAGGAGTTCTTTCACGCCCACGACTGGGCGGAGACGTGCCAGCCGGAGGACATGGCCGACGCGGCGCTGGCGCTGCTGGACCGGCCGGAGCGCCGCCAGGCGCTGGTGGCGCAGCAGCACTGGGATTTCGACGGTCTGGCCGCCGACCGTGTCGCTCAGGCGGTGTATGACCGCTGCCGGGGCGGTGAAGCGGCGAAAGCGTAGGGAAACAAAAGGAGTGCTGCGGCACTCCTTTTGTCTATTTCGCGCAAATGCGCCTTGCATTTGATGGAAACTGTCGGTATAATTGTAGAGAAAGCGGACGTTTGTTCATACTAAGGACACACTTCCGTAGTAACATGGCTTCACAACGACGTAAGGAGGACGCGGCCCGTGATGATCGAAAAAAGCGGCAGCATCCGTTTGAAGGATATACCCATCAGCAGCCGTATGACGGCGGAGGAGCAGGAGCTGGCGGCAGGCATGGTGCGGGTGACCCACCTGTACCGCAGCGCTCTGAAGGTGGCGGTGACGCAGATGGAGATACTGGACGAGGAATTCGCCCGACTGTATGACCATTCCCCCATCCACCACATCGAGTACCGCATCAAGACGCTGGACAGCATCATCGACAAGCTGCACCGCCGGGGGCTGGAGGTCACCATCGACAACATTTATGCCCACATTCAGGACGTGGCCGGCATCCGCGTCATCTGCAACTATCTGGACGACATATATTATCTCCGCTCCCTGCTGACCCGCAGCGAGTCCTACACCGTCCTGCGGGAGGTGGACTACATCAAGCAGCCCAAGGACACCGGCTACCGCAGCCTGCACCTGATCGTCAACGTGCCCATCGTCATCTCCGAGGGCACGATGGTGCTGCCGGTGGAGATCCAGCTCCGCACCATCGCCATGGATATGTGGGCCAGCCTGGAGCACGAGCTGCGCTACAAGTCCGACCGCCGCTTCACCGACGAGGACGCGGCCCGGCTGCGGCTCTGCTCCGACGCCATCAGCGAGATCGACCGGGAGATGCAGGACATCTACCAGGGCAACGAGCCGCAGTATCACGCATAGACCGCTGCACTGCCTACTCCCTCCGACACGGAGGGGGTATTTTCTTGCCCGGAAAGTGAAAATGAGGGCTACCAAAACACAGGCGGATGTGGTATGATACCTTCGTATGAGTATCGGGCGCGACAGCCCGTGACGAGAGGAGTGAGCGCCGTGGGCCGGATAAAGCGAATAGGACTGCTGCTCGCGCTGCTGGCCGCGGCGCTGGGCCTGGGCGGCTGCGGCTACGACGCTTCGGTGGAGGAGCTGTTCACCCTGCCCCGCATGGCGGAGGGCTACACCGATCTGGCCCAGCAGCTGGACGGCCTGCTGAACCAGGGCTATGAGTACGCCTCGCCCACCGGCGGGCGCAACATCCAGTCGGTGCAGATGGTCGATCTGGACGGCGACGGCAGACAGGAGGCGCTGGCCTTCATGCGCCGCAGCAGCGACGAAAAGCCCCTGAAGATATTCGTCTTCCGCATGGAGAATGAGAATTACCAGCCCTACTGCACCATCGAGAGCAGCGGGACGGCGGTGGACAGCGTGTACTATCAGGATCTCAACGGTGACGGCTGCCGGGAGCTGGTGGTGGGCTGGCGTATCAGCACCGATGTGCAGACCGTGGCGGTCTACGCTGTGGAGCGCGAGCCGGTGGCTCTCATGTCCAGCGGCTACACCCGCTTTATGATGCAGGATCTGAACGGCGATGGCCTGCCCAGTCTGCTGGTGCTGCGCACCAGCGAGGAAGGACTGCCTGTGGCTGAGTTCTACGGCTGGCAGGACGGACAGATGGGCATCGCCTACCGCTGCACCCTGTCCAGCACCATGGCCGCCCTCAGCCGCGGCAGCCTGGTGTCCGGCAGGATGGACGCCGACACGCCGGCCATGTTCATCACCGGTGTGGACGAGCGGGGCGTGGCCGTCACCGACATCCTTATCTTCCGCCCGGAGGTGGGCCTGGTGAACGTGGCCCTGGACGGGAGCAGCGGCGTGTCCGCCGCTATCTTCCCCTACCGGCAGCTTCAGCCCCAGGACATTGATGGCGACGGCTGCATCGAGATCCCCCGCCCGGAGGATACCTGGAGCGCCGACCAGACCGACGGCCTGGTGAGCTGGCTGCGCTGCGTGGATGACGGCCAGCTGGCCATCGCCGGCCAGACGTACCACAGCACGTCCTGCGGTTGGTATCTCACCGTCCCGGCCAGCTGGTGGGCCTGGAACGTGGAGGCCTCCACCACCGGCATCCAGAACGAGAACCAGTTTACCATGACCATCAACGGCGACCCGGTGCTGTCCATCTACACCATCACCGGTGAAAACCGCGAGACCCGCGGCCGCATGGGCACGCGCATCGTCCTGCGCCGCCAGACGGCCACCGTCTACGCCGCCGAGCTGTACGACGCCGGTGTGTATTACGGCATGAACGAGGAGCTGCTGCGCAAGAGCTTCAGTCTCATCACCGGCAGCTGGATCAACTGACAAGGAGGAACGCGCTATGAAGAAAGTCCTGGTACTGGAGGACGAGTCCAGCATCCGCAGCTTTATCGTCATCAATCTCCGCCGTGCCGGTTATCAGGTGGTGGAGGCCGAGAGCGGGGAGCAGGCCCTGGAGCTCCTGTCCCAGCACAGCGACGTCCGCGTGGCCCTGCTGGACATCATGCTTCCCGGCATTGATGGCTTTGAGGTCTGCCGCCGCATCCGCGCCACCAATCCCACCATCGGCATCATCATGCTCACCGCCCGCTCCCAGGAGATGGATAAGGTCACCGGTCTGATGACCGGCGCGGATGACTACGTCACCAAGCCCTTTTCCCCCGCCGAGCTTACCGCCCGCGTGGACGCGCTCATGCGCCGCAGCGGCGGCGGTACGGTGGAGGCCGGCGAGATCAGCCAGCCGCCCTTCCTGCTCAATACCCGCAACCGCACCCTGGAGAAAAACGGCCAGCGCGTCAAGCTCACCCAGGTGGAGTACTCCATCGTCAAAATGTTCATGGAGAACCCCGGCAAGGCCCTCTCCCGCGAGGAGATCCTGGACGCCGTTTGGGGGCATGACTACTTCGGTGAGCTGAAGATCGTAGATGTAAACATCCGCCGCCTCCGGCTCAAGATCGAGGACAACGCCACCAACCCTATATATATCACCACGATCTGGGGCTACGGCTACAAGTGGGGACTGTAATACGCATCTTTTGCGCTGATACTGCGTTGCAAAACCTTGCCATACACAAAGTATGGCGGCGGTCTTGCGCCTCGTCTCGACGAAAAATCTGCGCATTACAACAGACAAAAGCCTCCCTTGTGTAAAGAGGACCATCCACCCGCCTGAAAGGAGATGACCACCCATGGCAGCCAAACGGAAAATAGTCCAGGGTCTGCGCCGTCGCTGGATCACCGGCAGCATCGGCCCGGTGGTGGTCATTCTGCTGCTGGTGGGCGTGCTGATCTCCGTGGGCTTTGCCAGCAACTACTATAACAGCGCCAAGTCTACCCTCCGGGCCAAGGCGGCCGCCGGCGCGGACTATTTCAACACCTACGTCATGACCAGCTATCGGGAGTACTACCGCAGCGCCACGCTGTACGCGGCGGCCTTTGAGGATAGCGACCGCATCGAGCTGCAATTTCTCAACAGCGCCGGCAGGGTGGAGGTCACCACCCGCGGTCTGACGGCGGCCACATATCCCAACACGCCGGAGGTTCTCCGGGCCGTGGAGACCGGTCAGGTGCAGGATTTCATAGGCCGTGACAGCGAGACGGGGGAGCGTATCCTTGCTGTGTCCAGCCTGCTGAAGTTCAACGGTCAGGTGGTGGGCGTCATGCGTTACGTCACCGCCGTCCGGGACATCGACCGTCAGGTGCTGCTGACGGTGCTGGTGGTCTGCGGCGTCATGCTGGCGGTGGTGGGCCTGATCATCCTGTCCAGCATGATCTTCATCAACAATGTGGTGGCACCGGTTTCCGCCGTGTCGGAGGCCGCCAAGTGTATCTCCGGCGGCAGCTACGGCGAGCAGATACCCAACAAGTATTCCGACGAGATGGGCGAGCTGGTGGGCAACATCAACGATATGTCCCGCAAGATCGGCGAGAGTGAGAAAATGAAGTCCGAGTTCATCTCCTCTGTGTCCCACGAGCTGCGCACGCCCCTGACGGCCATCAACGGCTGGGGCGAGACGCTGCTGGCAGACGAGAGCGGCGACGTGCAGCAGCTGCGCCGCGGACTGGGCATCATCGTCAAGGAGTCCCGTCGCCTGACGGACATGGTGGAGGAGCTGCTGCAATTCTCCCGCATGGAGGATGGGCGCTTCACATTACAGGTGGAGGACGTGGACTTGCAGGCGGAGCTGGAGGACGCGGTATACACCTACCGGGAGCTGTTCCAGCAGGACGGCATCGCCCTGGAGTACACCAGCGACAAGGCCATCTACGAAGAGCCCATCACCGGCGACCCGGACCGTCTAAAGCAGGTGTTCTGCAACCTGCTGGACAACGCCGCCAAGCACGGCGGCTCGGGCAAACGCATCGCCGTCCACCTGCGGCAGGCGGACGGCGGCTACGAGATCGCCATCCGGGACTTCGGCCCGGGCATTCCGGAGGCGGAGCTGCCCTATGTGAAGCAGAAATTCTACAAGGGGTCGTCCAAGGCCCGGGGCAGCGGCATCGGTTTGGCGGTCTGCGATGAGATCGTCCACCGTCACGGCGGCACGTTGACCATCGAGAACGCCCAGGGCGGCGGCACGGTGGTCACCATCTGGCTGCCGCTGAAGGGATAGGCAGAGACATAAACTGCCTCAGAAAATAATCGAACAAGTGTTGCATTTTGCAAATAACTGTGCTATACTCACGGCAGAAAGGATCTTTAGCGCGTATGGACAAGAAAAAGGGCGCTTTCCGCACCAGTATCGGCGGACAGGCGCTGATCGAGGGTATTCTGATGCGCGGCCCGGAGAAGGACGCCATCGTGGTCCGCTCCCCGGAGGGCCTGGTCACCAAGGTCACGGAGCGTAAGCTAATTCGTGCCAACTATCCTATTTTGGGCGTACCCATCATCCGGGGCGCCGTTACCTTCCTTGGCTCGATGATCACCGGCGTCAAGGCGCTGATGTTCTCCGCCGACTATTTTCCCGAGGACGAAAACGCCAAGCCGGACAGGGTGGAGGAGTGGCTGGAAAAGCACGTGCCGGCGGACAAGCTGCAAAACCTGCTGGTGGTCTTCTCCGTGATTCTGAGCATCGGCATGATGCTGATGCTGTTCATGCTGCTGCCCACGTTCCTGGCCGGGCTGTTCCACGCACAGAGTGCCGCCGTCCACAACATCATCGAGGGCGTGGTCAAGGTGCTGGTGCTGCTGGGCTATATGATCCTCTGCTCCAGGCAGAAGGACGTCCACCGGGTGTTCTGCTACCACGGTGCGGAGCATAAGACCATTTTCTGCTACGAGGCGGGTCTGCCCCTGACGGTGGAGAACGTCCGCGTCCAGCCCCGCCACCATCCCCGCTGCGGCACCAGCTTCCTCTTCGTGGTGGTCATCGTCTCCATCATCGTCTCCAGCCTGGTGTTCCCCTATATCAACTGGCAGAGCGTCTGGGTACGGGTGGGCGTCAAGCTGCTGCTGCTCATCCCCGTGGTGGGCATCACCTATGAGTTCAACCGCTTCGTGGGCGGCCACGACAACGCCGTCACCCGGGTGCTGTCCGCGCCGGGTATGTGGCTGCAGAACTTCACCACCTTTGAGCCGGATGACAGCATGATCGAGGTGGCCATCGAGGCCATGAAGCTGGTTATTCCTGACGAAAAAGGGAAAGATACATGGTAAAAAGCGATAACAGGACGTATTATGGCGATAACATATAACAATTTGTATTTGGATTTGCGGCAGCGCTTCCATAAAGCCGGCATGGCTGACCCCACGCTGGAGGCCCGGGAGCTGGTGTGCTGCGCCGCCGGCAAGAGTCGGGAGGAGCTGAGCCGGGACGGCCGGCTGTACGTCCCTGCTGCCGTGGAGCAGCAGGTGGAGCGGCTGGCCCAGCGTCATCTGGCGGGCGAGCCGGTGGCGTACCTCATCGGCGAATGGGAGTTTTACGGCCTGCCGCTGGACATCTCCGAGAGCGTGCTGATCCCCCGCCCGGACACCGAGGTGCTGGTGGAGCAGGCACTGTCCCGACTGCAAGGCGTGTCCGAGCCGCGGATACTGGACCTGTGCGCCGGCTCGGGCTGCATAGGACTGGCACTGGCCAAGCATCTGCCCGGCAGCCGCGTGGTGCTGGGCGAGCTGGACGAGGGCGCGCTGCGTATCTGCCGCCAGAACATCCGCCGCAACGACCTGACAGGCCGGGTGGTGTCCCTGCAGATGAACGCGCTGGAAAAGCCCCCCGCCCACCTGGGGGAGTTTGACGCCATCGTGTCCAACCCGCCCTATATCCCCGACGGCGACATCGCCGGGCTGGACGTGTCCGTCCGGGACTACGAGCCCCACCTGGCCCTGAGGGGCGGTGAGGACGGGCTGGATTTCTACCGGGCCATCTGCGCCCAGTGGTGTACCGCCCTCCGTGCCGATGGCCGCCTGCTGTTCGAGGTGGGCATCGGCCAGGCGGACGACGTGCTGCGTATCATGCGGAGCTGCGGCTTCGGCGATGTGGAGATCACCCCCGACCTGAACGGCATTCCCCGTGTGGTATCGGGCATTTTGTGTACGGAAGTGTGAACTGTCCGTTTTTCCGGACAGGCTCTTTGAGATAATAAACACAGCATCCGGGCGGCGCGGGCCGCCCGTACAGAATTTGAGGAGGACGGAACTATGGCAGTTAAGAAAGAACCCGTTGGTGCCGCGCCGGTGGTGTCCGACAAGAGAAAGGCGCTGGAGACGGCCATGCAGCAGATCGAGAAGATGTACGGCAAGGGCTCTATCATGCGCTACGGCGCGGAGAGCACGCTGAACGTGGAGGCCATCCCCACCGGCTCGCTGTCTCTCGACCTGGCGCTGGGCATCGGCGGCCTGCCCCGCGGCCGTATCGTGGAGATCTACGGCCCTGAGTCCTCCGGAAAGACCACGCTGGCACTGCACGTGCTGGCGGAGGCCCAGAAGATGGGCGGCGAGGTGGCCTTTGTGGACGCCGAGCACGCCCTCGACCCCACCTATGCCAAGGCGCTGGGCGTCAACGTGGAGGATCTGCTCATCTCCCAGCCGGACACCGGCGAGCAGGCGCTGGAGATCACCGAGGCGCTGGTTCGTTCCGGCGCCATCGACGTGGTGGTGGTGGACTCCGTGGCCGCCCTTGTGCCCCGGGCGGAGATCGAGGGCGAAATGGGCGACAGCTTTGTGGGCCTCCACGCCCGCCTCATGTCCCAGGCTCTCCGTAAGCTGACGGGTATCATCAACAAGACCAATTCCATCGTCATCTTCATCAACCAGCTCCGGGAGAAGGTGGGCGTTATGTACGGCAACCCGGAGGTCACCACCGGTGGCCGTGCCCTGAAGTTCTACGCCTCCGTCCGCATCGACGTGCGCCGCATCGAGACGCTGAAGTCCGGCGGCGAGGTCATCGGCAACCGCACCCGCGCCAAGGTCGTGAAGAACAAGGTGGCGCCTCCCTTCCGTGAGGCGGAGTTTGACATCATGTACGGCGAGGGTATCAGCCGCACAGGAGAGATTCTGGACCTGGGCGTGAAGCTGGACATCATACAGAAGAGCGGCTCCTGGTTCAGCCTGGGCGAGGTACGCATGGGACAGGGCCGGGACGCTGCCAAGCAGTATCTGGTGGACCACCCCGACCAGTGCGACGCCGTGGAGCAGGAGATCCGCAAGAATTTCCACAAGCTCATGAGCAACCAGTCTAAGGTGGCCGCTCGGGCTGCCGGACGGGCTGTGGATGTGTCCGCCGACGATTTCGACGATGCGGATTGAGCGTGTGGAGCCGTCCAAGCATAAAAAGAACCGGATATTGGTCTTTTTAGAGGGCGGCCAGCTGCTGAAAATAACCGAAAATGAGCTCCTGCACTATGACCTGCGCCCGGGCGCAGACCTCCCGGAGGAGACGGTGGAGGAGCTGAAAAAGTCCGCCCAGGCTTCCCAAATGAAGGCCCGGGGTGCCCAGCTTACCGGCAGCCGTATGCTGTCAAAAAAGCAGGTGGTGGAGCATCTTACCCGCCGGGGCGGCGACAGGGCGGCGGCAGAGGACACCGCCCGTTGGCTGGAGGAGCTGGGTGCGGTGGACGAGGCGGCCTACGGCGCGGCTATCATCCGGCACTACAGCGCCGCCGGCTACGGCCCCGGCCGCATCCGCCAGGAGCTGAACCACCGGGGTATCCCCCGGGACCTGTGGGAGGAGCTTCTTTCTCAAATGCCCCCGGCGGAGGAAGCGGCGGAGCGTTATCTCCGCGCCCGGTGCCGGAATAAAACCGTGGACGAGGCGCTTCTTCGCAAGCTCTCCGCCGCCCTGCAGCGGCGGGGCTTTTCGTGGCAGGATATCCAGGCCTCCCTTCGCCGGCTGGAATCCGAGATTCAGGAATAAAGGAAGATAAAAACCGTGATCGTATCATTTATATCCCTGGGATGTGACAAAAACCGTGTAAACACCGAGCAGATGATGGCCCTGTGCCTGCAATCAGGCATGACGGTGCAGGAGGACTGCGCCGGAAGCGATGTG
>USGS01000017.1 GCA_900554275.1 uncultured Eubacteriales bacterium | reverse complement strand
AGGGACTTTTTTGTATGCTGGCGGAATCTACTGTTTTACCGCTCCCAATGAGATCGCTCCAGGTGGGGTCAGCGGCATTTCCACCATGATCAACGCGCTGACAGGAATCCCTATGGGCGTGCTGACCATGGCCATCTTTGCCGGGATCTTTATGGCATACGTCAACAGTGCCCTGCGGGGAAAGGTGGAGGTGTATCTGGACGAGTTCGAGGCCAGCGTCTCCACGGAGCTGTACTATCAGGACCCGGATACCCAGGAGTGGGTCATGTATCAGACGCTGTTCATGAACGCGGAGGACCGCATCTGGACCGATCTGGACAACATCCCCAAGCACTTGCAGGAGGCGGTCATCGCCATCGAGGACAAGCGCTTTGAGTCCCATCACGGCGTGGACTGGAAGGGCACGACCCGGGCTATTTTCCGCACCCTGACGGGAAGCAGCGTGCAGGGCGGCTCGACCATCACCCAGCAGCTCATCAAGAACGTCACCGGCAACAACCAGGTGACGGTGAAGCGCAAGGTGACGGAGATCTATCAGGCGCTGGAGCTGGAGAAGCGGTACGAGAAGGACGAGATCCTGGAGGCGTACCTGAACGAGGTGTTCTTCGGAAACCGCTGCTACGGCGTGGTGACGGCGTCCAAGAAGTACTTCAACAAGGACGTGAGCGAGCTGACGCTGGCGGAGAGCGCCAGCCTGGTGGCCATCACCAACAACCCGTCTCGGTTTGACCCCATCCGCAACGACTGGACGCGGGAGAACAACCGGGAGCGGCAGCTGCTGGTGCTGGAGGCCATGCTGGAGCAGGGCAAGATCGACGAGGCCACCTATGAGGCGGCCAAGAACGAGGATGTGGTATTCTCCGACGGCTACACCATCACCGGCAAGTACGTGGGCAGCGACCCGGACAAGCTGAGCCCCACGGAGGATACCACGGACGAGACGGACACCGACACCGCTGCCGACGAGGAAGAAGAGAACCTGCTCCCGGCGGAGAACTCCTGGTTCACCGACGCCTTGATCGACGACGTGGCGGAGGCGCTGGTGGAGAAGCTGGGCCTGACGGATAAGGTGAACAGTGACACCGGTAAGACCGTGTCGGCATACGAACAGGCTGTCAATATGGTCTACGGTAAGGGATATAAGATCTACACCACACAGAACCCCAAGTTCCAGAAGATCGCGGAGGACGTGTGCTATGATCTGGACAACATCCCCTACACCGCCAGCTATACCGACAGCGAGGGAAATAAGAGCACGGATCAGCTGCAGATCGCGCTGACGATCGTCGATCCCACCAACGGCTACGTGGTGGCCATGATCGGCGGCGCCGGCGAGAAGCGGGCCGACCGGGGCTGGAACTGGGCGGTGAACGCACGGCAGTGCGGTTCTGCCATCAAGCCCCTGTCCACCTACGCCCCGGCGCTGGATGACGGCACGCTCAACGGCGCAAGCGTTATCGACGACTATCCCATGCTGCTCAACGGCGACGTGTGGCCGCGGAACTTCGACTGGCGCTATCGCGGACTGACGGCGCTGCACACGGCGCTGGCCCAGTCCCTGAACACCTGCGCGGTACGGACGAACCTGGCCTACGGCGTGGGGCGCTCCTACGACTTCCTGGTGGATAAGCTGGGATTTGAGAACCTGACGTTCACCGACTCCCAGCAGGTGGGCAACATGGCGCTGGGCGGCTTTGAGAAGGGCGTGACCACGGAGGAGATGGCGGCGGCCTTCGCCACCTTCGTCAACGAGGGCATCTACACCAAGCCCCGGACGTTCATCCGGGTGGAGGACGCCAACGGCAACGTGATACTGGAGAACGAGGCCCAGTCCAACGTGGCCATCAAGAACACCACGGCGGCGATCATGAATAAGCTGCTGCAGGAGGTGGCGCGGGTCGGCACGGGCAACGAGGCCCAGTTCAGCGGGATGCACATCGCCGGCAAGACCGGTTCGACCAACAGCAACAAGGAACGCTATTTCGTGGGCTATACGCCCTACTACACCTGCGCTGTGTGGGCGGGCTATCAGCACAACCAGCAGATCGTGGCCAGCGGCAACCCCTGCTCCGCCATCTTCCGCAAGGTGATGAGCGCCATCCACGAGGATCTGCCGGACAAGGACTTCTTCTCCTGCTCCGGACTGACATCGGTGTCGGTCTGCGCCGACAGCGGTATGCTGGCGTCGGAGAACTGCGCTCTGGACGTGCGGGGCAGCCGGGTCTATACGGCGCTGTGCGCCACGGACAACGCGCCTACCACCGTCTGCACCATGCATACGTCGCCCACCTATACCGCCAACATGACGGATGAGGACGGCAATGTGACCACCGTGGTCGGTTCGCTGCTGAACTACCAGCGCGAGCTGATCGAGGGCCATGAGGACATCGTGGTGGAGGACGCCTTCATGATGGTGGGCTACGGCGGGTTCTTTGGCGACGACCAGAACAACAACGCCAATATGCCGGGCGCGCCGGAGGACGACGACGTGGGCAACGACCGGGACGATAACGGACCGACGGAGACCGACGATCGGCCGCCGGATATGGGCGGATTCTTCGGATAAGAGAAATATGAAAAAGCCTGTGACCGGGAGGTCACAGGCTTTTTTGCTGGGGGAGGGGGAGACTGTACTTGTGCAATGTGCATAATGTATATAGTGGCAAATTGTGTGAAATGATGAGTTTTTTGGCAAAAAGGCGGTTGACTTTGGAAATCGACTTTGCTACAATGTGCCCATCACATTTGAAGCGAAGGGAGGCGGCCGCCATGACCCGCACCATGAACCGCAAGATGAATACCATGATGACCGCCGCCTGCGCCGGCGCTGCTTCCTGCTGCGCCTGTGCCGCTTCTCATACTGTCATTCTGTCCGTGCTGGGCGCCATGATTATGGCGTCCATTATTATTTGCGCTCTGCTGCTGGTCGTCGTACTGGCCGGCTTTACGCATACGCCATTGGCACGGATAACCGCATGACACGCTGATACATGATACAGCAAAGCGGCTCCGCCAGTTGGCGGGGCCGCTTTTTTGTATGCCTCCGGCAGGGCCGAAGGACAATAATTCCTCAAAAAATGCAAAGGAGAACGAAATCATGAAAAAGAGAGTATTTGCCATGTTGATGGCCTGTGTGATGGCGTTGAGCCTGATGGCCTGCGGCAGCAAGAACGACAGCGGCGACGCCGGCAATAACGGCGGGGACAGCGGTGTGGAGACCATTAAGCTGGGCGGCGTAGGCCCGCTGACCGGAGGCTATGCCAACTATGGGCTGTCCGTGCAGCACGGTGCGCAGCTGGCCGTGGATGAGATCAACGCCGCAGGCGGCGTGAGCGGCAAGCAGCTGGAGCTGAGCTTCCAGGACTCCCAGGGCGACCCCGAGAGCGCTGTGGCGGCCTACGGCAAGCTGATGGACTGGGGCATGAACGTATTCCTGGGCGGCGTGCTGTCCGGTGAGACGGCCTCCGTGGTGACGGCGGCCAAGGCGGACGATGTGTTCATCATGGAGACCACCGGCTCTGCCGACAAGTGCATCGACGGCAACGACAAGGCCTTCCGGGTGTGCTTCTACGACTCCTATCAGGGCACGGCCGCGGCGGACTATCTGAACGACAACCAGCTGGCCACAGAGGTGGGTGTGTTCTATCAGAGCGACAACGACTACTCCGCCGGCCTGTATAACGCCTTTGTGGCCGAGTGTGCCAAGACCGGCGTGACCATCAAGGAGACCCAGACCTTTACCACCGCCACCAACACCGACTTTTCCACCCAGGTGAACGCGCTGGTCAACGCCGGCGTGAAGGTGGTGTTCATCCCCATCTATGCCGAGGAGGCTTCCACGTTCCTGACCCAGGCCAAGGGTAAGTTCGCGGAGGATGTGTACTTCTTCGGTGCGGATGGGTTGGACGGCATCCTGGGCAAGGTGAGCCAGGACGTGACCATCGCGGACAACGTGCTGATGATGACCCCCTTTGCCGCTGACTCCACTGCCGCCAACGTGCAGGCCTTTGTAAAAGCCTACGAGGCGAAGTACAGCGCCACCCCCGACCAGTTCGCAGCGGACGCCTATGACGCCGTGTACGTGGTGAAGGCCGCTGTGGAGGCCGTCGGCGGCAGCGTCTCCGGCGCTGACCTGGCCGCAGTGATGACCTCCCTGACCGTGGAGGGCGTGACCGGTACGATGACCTGGACCGCAGACGGCAACACCAACAAGGCCGCCAGCGCCATCCTCTACAAGGACGGTGTGGGCACGCTGTTCGGCCAAAACGCAGCATAAACCAGCTTTCATTCTACCTTCCTCACATAGCCGACTGCCCTCCCGGCTTCGCGCCGGGAGGGCGGGACAGGCGCAACGCAGATGACGCAAAGGAATGACGACTATGACGAATTTGATACAAACCTTGATAAGCGGTCTGAGCCTGGGAAGCATTTACGCGCTGATCGCGCTGGGCTACACGATGGTCTACGGCATCGCCAAAATGCTGAACTTCGCCCACGGTGACGTGATCATGGTGGGCGCATACAGCGGCATTGTGGCGGTGGCGCAGCTGGGGCTGTCTCCGTGGGTGACGGTGATCGTCAGCATCGCGGTGTGTGCGGTGCTGGGCGTGGTCATCGAGTTCTGCGCCTACAAGCCGCTGCGGCAGGCAGCCCCCCTGAGCGTGCTCATCACCGCCATCGGCGTCAGCTACCTTTTGCAGAACGCGGCGCTGCTGCTCTTCGGGTCGCAGCAGATGGCCTATCCCACGCTGGTGAAGCTGGGCAGCTTCACCGTGGGCGGCGTGCAGGTGGATGGCATTACGGTGCTGACGCTGGGCGTGACGGCGGTGCTGATGGTGGCGCTGACGCTGTTCATCGACCGGACGAAGCTGGGCAAGGCCATGCGGGCGGTGTCTGAGGACAAGGACGCGGCCACGCTGATGGGCATCAGCGTGGATCGGACCATCACGCTGACGTTTGCCATCGGCTCGGCGCTGGCGGCGTTCGCCAGTATGTTCTACGGCATGACCTATGTGTATATCAAGCCTACCACCGGCGCGATGCCCGGCATCAAGGCGTTTACGGCGGCGGTGTTCGGCGGTATCGGGTCGATCCCCGGCGCGATGCTGGGCGGTATTTTGCTGGGGCTCATCGAGCAGGCGTCCAAGACGTATATCTCCACGCTGTGGGCGGACGCCATCGTGTTTGCCGTGCTGGTGGCGGTGCTGGTGGTGAAGCCCACGGGACTGCTGGGAAAGCCCATACAGGAGAAGGTGTGAGGTGAAGGAAATGCAGCTGACGCAGAAAAAAAGACAGCGCTCCGATCTGATGACGGCGGCGGCGGTGGCCGCGCTGTTGGCGGTGATGGCGGCGCTGCTGTATACCGGGCATCTGACCCGGCAGGTGACGAATATGCTGATCCCCACGGCGGTCTATATCGTGATGGCCGTGTCGCTGAACTTAGTGGTGGGGCTGCTGGGTGAGCTGAGTCTGGGCCACGCGGGGTTCATGTCCGTGGGGCTGTTCTCCGGGTGTCTGGTGGCGCTGGCGCTGGCGGAAACGGCGCTGCCGCTGGCGGTGCGGCTGCCGGTGAGTATGCTGGCGGGCGGTCTGACGGCGGCGGTGTTCGGGCTGCTGGTGGGACTGCCGGCCCTGCGGCTGCGGGGCGACTATCTGGCCATCGTGACGCTGGCCTGCGGCGAGATCATCAAGAATGTGATCACGAACCTGAGCTTTACCGGCGGGGCGCTGGGCCTGAATACCTCGGCGGTGTATGCCGGGGCGAAGGAGCTGCTGCCCTACGGCGCGGTGCTGGTGCTGCTGACGGTGGCGGTGATGCTGAACCTGAAGCGGTCCAAGTACGGCCGGGCCATCATGGCCATCCGGGACAACCGCATCGCGGCGGAGTCCGTGGGACTGAACGTGACGTGGTACAAGCTGGCGGTGTTCGTCATCGCGGCGTTCTTCGCCGGGTGTGCCGGCGTGCTGTACGGCCACTCGCTGGCCAACATCAAGGCGGCGGCCTTCGACTACAATATGTCCATTGAGATCCTGGTCATCGTGGTGCTGGGCGGCATGGGCAGCGTGCCCGGCTCGGTGGTGTCCGCCATCGTGCTGACGGTGCTGCCGGAGGCGCTGCGGGAGGTGGCGGACTACCGGATGCTGGTGTACGCCATCGTGCTGATCCTGGTGATGCAGGCCACCAACAATCCGACGATGAAGCGGTTCTTCGGCTCTGCCCGTGAGAAGCTGACCCCCAAGAGAAAGGAGCGTGCGGCGCTGTGAGCGGGAAAACGAAATTGGTGCAGCGGCCCTCCTCGGTGCTGCTGCCGGAGCGGGACATCGACAAGTCCCCGGTGCTGGAGTGCGTGGGGCTGGGCGTGACCTTCGGCGGCCTGAAGGCGGTGGAGGACTTCGACCTGACCATCGGCAGGACGGAGATCGCGGGGCTGATCGGGCCTAACGGCGCGGGCAAGACCACGGTGTTCAACCTGCTGACGAAGGTGTATCAGCCCACGGCGGGGGCGATCCTGCTGGACGGCAAGGACACCCACAGCATGACCACGGCGCAGGTGAACAAGGCGGGCATCGCCCGGACGTTCCAGAACATCCGGCTGTTCAGCGACCTGACGGTGGCGGAAAACCTGATGGTGGCCATGAACGACTCGGTGCGCTACGGGCTGGCGGGGAGCATCCTGCACTTCCCCCGGTACGCCCGGGAGGAGCGCATCGCCCGGGAGCGGACGGAGGAGCTGCTGAGCATCTTTCACATGGAGAGCCACGCCGACGAGCGGGCCGGGTCGCTGCCCTACGGTGCCCAGCGGCGGCTGGAGATTTTGCGGGCGCTGGCGTCCAACCCGTGTCTGCTGCTGCTGGACGAGCCGGCGGCGGGCATGAACCCGTCGGAGACGGCGGAGCTGATGGAGAACATCCGGAAGATCCGGGATATGTTTCAGATCGCGGTGCTGCTCATCGAGCACGACATGAGCCTGGTGATGAACATCTGTGAGGGCATCTGCGTGCTGAACTTCGGGCACATCATCGCCAAGGGCACGCCGGCGGACATTCAGGCCGATCCGGCGGTCATCGAGGCGTATCTGGGCAGGAAAAAGGAGGCGAGGGCATGAGCACCGTTTTGCAGGTGGAGAGCATCAACGTGTACTACGGCAGCATCCACGCGGTGAAGGACGTGTCCTTCCGCGTGGAGCAGGGCGAGGTGGTGACGCTGATCGGCGCTAACGGCGCGGGCAAGTCTACCACGCTGAACACCGTGGCGGGGCTGCTGCACAGCCGGACGGGCAGCATGCGCTTTATGGGCGAGGAGCTGCGGCACGTGCCCGGACACAGGCTGGTGGGGCGGGGTATGGCCCTCGTGCCGGAGGGACGGCGGATCTTCCAGCAGATGACCGTGCAGGAGAACCTGGATATGGGCGGCTACTGCCGGGGCGGCGACCTGAGCGCGGATATGGAGCGGGTGTATGAGAGGTTTCCCCGGCTGAAGGAGCGGCGCAGGCAGGTGGCCGGGACGCTGTCCGGCGGCGAGCAGCAGATGCTGGCTATGGGCCGGGCGCTGATGAGCCATCCCAAGCTGCTGATGCTGGACGAGCCGTCCATGGGGCTTGCACCGCTGTTGGTGGAGCAGATATTCGAGATCATCCGGCAGCTTCACGCCGACGGCACGACCATTTTGCTGGTGGAGCAGAACGCACAGGCGGCGCTGGCTGTGGCGGATCGGGGGTACGTGCTGGAGACGGGGCGTATCGTCACCGAGGGAAGCGGCGCGGCGCTGTTAGAGAGCGACACCATCAAGAAGGCGTATCTGGGCGGGTGAGAGTATGCCGCAAAATAAAAGGCCGCCATCTCAGTGAGCGAACGGCTCTCCTTGAGATGGCGGCCTTTTTATACGCGGTCAGATCGTACGCCTGTTGTTATCTGGCGTTGTAGGCGGCGATGCCCTTGGCCAGCAGGTCCATGGCCCGCTCCAGGGCCTCCTGCTTGAGCACGTAGGCGATGCGGATCTCGTTCTTGCCCTTGCCGGGGGTGGCGTAGAACGGCTCGCCGGGGGCGAACATGACGGTGTCGCCGTTGTCATCGAATTCCTCCAGCAGCCACTTTTGGAACGTGTCGGCGTCGTCCACCGGCAGGGCGGCCATGACGTAGAACGCGCCCTTGGGGCACTCGCAGACCACGCCGGGGATCTGGTGGAGCTTACGGATGACGGTGTCGCGGCGGCGCTTGTATTCGTCGCGGACGGCGGCGAAGTAATCCGGGCCCACGGTATACAGGGCGGCGGAGGCCACCTGGTCGATGGTGGGGACGGAGAGGCGGCACTGGGCGTATTTCATGGCCTGGGCCATCAGCTCCTTGTTGCGGGAGATGAGGCAGCCGATGCGCGCGCCGCAGGCGGAGAACCGCTTGGACACGGTGTCGATGACGATGACGTTTTCGGCGGCATCGGCGAACTGGCCCATGGATTGCAGGGGCTCACCGGCGTAGACGAACTCACGGTAGGCCTCGTCGCCGATGATGAACAGGTCGTGGGCCTTGGCGATGTCCACCATCATGCGCATCTCCTCGGGGGTCAGGACGCAGCCGGTGGGGTTGCCGGGGTTGGTGACCATGATGGCGCGGGTGTGCTCGTTGATCTCGGCCTCCACCTTGGCCCGGTCAGCGTAGTGGTAGCCATCGTGGGGGGAGGTGGGGATGGGGTGGATCTTCGCGCCGCAGGTATAGGCCATGGTGTTGTAGTTGGGATAGAACGGCTCGGGGATCAGGATCTCGTCGCCGTCGTCCAGGATGCAGTTCATGGCGATCTGCAAAGCCTCACTGCCGCCGTTGGTGATGAGAATGTCACCCTTTTCAAAGTGCATATCCAGATCATCGTAGTACTTCTGGATGGCGTCGATGAGGGCGGGGATGCCGGGGGAGGGGGAGTACTCCAGCACCGGCAGGTCGAAGTGCTTCACGGCGTCAAAATACGCCTTGGGCGTTTCAATGTCCGGCTGGCCGATGTTCAGATGGTAGATCTTCTTGCCCTTGGCCTCGGCGGCCACGGCGTAGGGGTGGAACTTGCGCATGGGCGAGAGCCCGCATTTCAGGACCTTGCTGGAAAACTTCATACTGTATCCTCCTTCACCTTTTGTGGCATTATAGTAGCGCTTTTTCAGCCGATTTTCAATAGGAAAATGAAAAAAGGGCCGCCCTCGGGCGGCCCTTTTATGATCAGTTCATCTGACGGCGGCGGGACAGGTTCACGGTGCCGTCGGTCATGGAGTTCAGGGAGTCCAGACTCCTGCCTGTGCCCTCGGCCACGCAGGAGATCGCCCCCTCGGCCACCACGGTGTGGATGCCGGTGCGGGCCTCGATGAGCTTGTCAAAGCCATCCACCAGGCTGCCGCCGCCGGTCATGACGATGCCGTTGTTGGAGATGTCGGCCACCAGCTCCGGCGGGGTGCGCTCCAGCACGCCGTGAACGGCCTCCAGGATGCGCTCCACCGGCTCTTCAAAGGCCTCCAGCATCTCCGTGGAGCTGACGTTGATGACCTTGGGCAGACCGGTCATCAGGCAGCGGCCCTTGATCTCGATGGTGCTCTCCTGCTCCTTGGGGAACACGCAGCCGATCTCCATCTTCATCAGCTCGGCGGTGCGTTCGCCCACCAGCACGTTGTGCTTGCGGCGCATATACTTGACGATGGACTCGTTGAACTGGTCGCCGGCCACCTTGATGGAGGCGCTCTCCACCACGCCGCTGAGGGAGATGACGGCGATATCGCTGGTGCCGCCGCCGATGTCCACCACCATGTGGCCGTCGGGCTTGGAGATGTCGATACCCGCGCCGATGGCCGCCGCCACAGGCTCTTCGATGAGGTACACCCGGCGCGCACCGGCCTGGATGCCGGCGTCCACCACGGCACGCTCCTCTACCTCGGTGATGCCGGAGGGTACGCAGATGATGACGCGGGGCTTGAACAGCTGGAAGCCGCCCACCACCTTGTGCAGGAACTCGCGGAGCATACGCTCGGTCATGTCGTAGTCGGAGATGACGCCCTCCCGCAGGGGACGGATGGCCACGATGTTGCCGGGGGTACGGCCCAGCATGGCCTGGGCCTCGGCGCCCACCTTCAGCAGCTTGCCGGTATTCTTGTCAATGGCCACCACGGACGGCTCGTTCAGCACCACGCCCTTGCCCTTGACGTAGACCAGCACGGAAGCGGTACCCAGGTCGATACCGATGTCTTTAGCAATAGAACACATAATGACTGCACCTCTGTTTTCTCTAAATGGTATGGTTCAGGGCGCGGCGCGCCCACTGTTGGTCTAACTCAGTATTATACCGGCTGGGAGCGCGTTTTGCAACGGTGGAAATAAAAAACCTGCGATTTTCTGTATTTTACACACGACGGCGGCGTTCCATACCTATTTCTCACGGACCATGGCCAGCGTCAGGCACACCACGTCCGCCGCCCCGGCGTCCTTCAGTACCCGGACGCACTCCGTCAGCGTCGCGCCGGTGGTGAGGATGTCGTCGATGAGCAGCAGACGCTTCCCACGGAAGGCTGCCGGGTCAACAGGCTCGTATGCGCCCAGCACGTTGGCCCGGCGCTCCGCCGCATCCTCCAGACCGGACTGGGGAGGGTTATCCCGCGTTTTGCGCAGCGTCTCCAGCGGCTGGGTGTGCCAGTCCACACACAGGCCGGCACAGAGCATCCGGGACTGGTCGAAGCCACGCTTTTTCAGACGCTTCCGGCTCACCGGCGTCCAGGTGACGGCGTCAAAGCGGTCGGCAAAGGCGCTGGCCGCCGTCTCCGCCATCAGCGCGCCGAAGCAGTTGAGGTTTTCCACCTTACCCCGGAACTTGAAGGCGAGAAGAGCGTCACGGACGGCATCCTCATAGTACAGCGGCGCGGCGCACTCACCGAATGGGCCGGTGCGGACCTCCGCACACCGGGGCAGCGTCCGGGCGCACTGCTCGCACAGCAGCGCTTTTTCGGAGACGCGCCCGCAGAACGGGCAGTGACGGGGAAAGAAGAAGTCCAGCAGATCCTTGGACATTTGGTTCAGGGAGTCGTTGAGATTCATGTCATGCCCTCCTTCAAGCGGCGGCGCAGGCCGCTGTAGCGGCGCTGCTGGCGGTCGTTTTCCGCCATTCTGGCGGGAACGGCATCGTCGCCCACCATGATGAGCATCCGGCGGGCGCGGGTGATGGCGGTATACAGCACGCCCCGCACCATCAGCGACGGCGCGGCGGGGGCGGACACCAGAATGACGGCAGGGTACTCGCTGCCCTGGGATTTATGTACGGTGATGGCATAGGCCATGTCCAGCTGGGACAGCAGGTCGGCGGTGTAGGTGGCGGTGCGGTCGTCAAAGCGGAGGACGATCAGCTCGCCGGAGCTGTCGATGTCCTGGATGACGCCCACGTCGCCGTTGAAGATGCCGCTGCCTGCCGTGCCGTCGTCCTTTTCCCACAGCACATCGTAGTTGTTTTTCGTCTGCATGACCCGGTCGCCTACCCGGAACGTCACGTCGCCCCACTGCTTCTGCCGCTTCTGGGGCGACGGCGGGTTCAGCGCCGCCTGCAGCGCGCGGTTCAAGGCCGCCGTGCCGCAAGCGCCCTTTCGGGTGGGGGACAGCACCTGTATCTGCTCGGCGGGGATGTTCATGTTCCTGGGCAGCCGGTCGCGGCACAGCTCCACCACCGTCTGCACCAGCCTGTCCGGTGAGCGGCGGCACAGAAAGAAGAAATCCCCCTGGTTGCTGTCCAGCTGGGGCGGCTGGCCCATGTTGACGGCGTGGGCGTTGCGGATGATGGCGGACTGCTCCGCCTGGCGGAATACCTGGGTCAGGGACACGGTGGGCACGACGGTGCTGCGGAGCAGATCGCCCAGCACGTTGCCGGCGCCCACGGAGGGCAGCTGGTCCGGATCGCCCACCAGCACCAGCCGGCAGCCGGGGCGCAGCGCTTCCAGCAGCGCCTGCATCAGCTCCAGGTCCACCATGCTCATCTCGTCCACGATGACGGCGTGGGCCTCCAGCGGGTCGCCGCCGTTCTTTTTGAAGGCCGCCTGACCGGTCAGGTCGTTGTAGCTCATGCCCAGGGCACGGTGGATGGTCTGGGCGTCGCAGTCCGTCACCTCGCCCAACCGCTTGGCCGCCCGGCCGGTGGGCGCCAGCAGCGCCACGTCCAGCCCCATGCGGCGGTACAGCGCCACGATGCCCCGCAGGGACGTGGTCTTGCCCGTGCCCGGCCCGCCGGTGAGCAGCAGCACGCCGCCCTCCGCCGCCATACGCACCGCCTGACGCTGGGGGGGCGCGTAGGACACGCCCTGCTCCTTTTCGATGGCGTCGATGGTTTTGTCCACCTGGCGCAGCTGCTCCACGGGGGCGCGGAGCATGGACAGCAGACGCTGGGCCACAAACGTCTCCGCCTGATACAGCCGGGGCAGGTAGCAGCCCCGGACGTTGGCGATGGGCTTCTCCACCACGGCGAAGCTGTCGATGAGCTTGTCCAGCGCCGTCTCCACCATGTCCGTGTCCACGTCCACCAGCTGGGCCGTGGCGGCCAGCAGCTTCTCACGGGGCAGGAACACGTGGCCGTTTCCGGCGTTGTGGGCCAGCTCGTACTCGATGGCCGCCCGCAGGCGGCAGGGGTCGTCGCCGCCGAAGCCCATGCTGATGGCGATGGCGTCGGCCACGGCGAAGTCCACGCCGAACTGGGCGCGGCTGAGGATATAGGGGTCGTCCCGCAGCATTTGCAGGGCGTTGTCGCCGTAGGTGCGCTGCACCGCCATGGCCAGGTATACCGGCAGGTCGTAGCGGGCCAGGAACTCCATCACCTGCCGCAATCCCGTCAGGGCACGGAACGCCTCCGACAGCTCCATGGCCTTTTTGGCGGTGATGCCCTTGATGGTCTTGAGGCGCTCCGGCTCTTCCTCCAGCACCCGGAGGGTGTCCGTGCCGAAGCGCTCCACCAGCCGCTGGGCCGTGGCCGGGCCGATGCCCTTCAGAATGCCGGAGGACAGGTAGCAGACGATGTCCTCTTCCTCCTGGGGCAATCGGCGCTCCACACTCTCGGCGGAGAGCTGCGGGCCGTGGACGGGGTGATTCACCCACACGCCGGTGACGGTCATCCCCTCCCCGGCGGCGGCGCAGGGGATACAGCCCACCACGGTGATGGGCTCATCCTCCCCGTCCACACGCAGCAGCAGGACGGTATAGCCGTTTTCCTCGTTTTGGAAGATGACAGCGTCTACGCTGCCCTCTACGGTGACGCGCTCACCCAAGGCGTTCACCCCTTTCTCGTTTCCTGTGTAAATAGGTTCGGAAGCTCTGACGGCGTTACCAGCGTCACCGTGTCCGACACGGCCAGTGACGCGGCACGGCGGCCCTCCTCCGTCAAGCCGCAGTCCACCAGCACCACCGGCAAGCGCCGGTTCTGCGCCAGCGCACGCAGCGTGACGTCCAGCCCCGCGCCGTCGCCGGACAGAGCCACGATGTACCACGTGTCACGCACCGGCGGCTGACGGAACAGGGCGGAGGCCAGCAGCCACAGAATGGCCGTCAGGCCGATGGCGGCCAGGGCGGCGATGACGCCGTCGTGCAGCAGCTCCATAGTACCACCTCCCTGACCCATTGTATGAGGCGGGGCGGGCGGTGTGTCACTTCAAATACTTTTTCAGATACTGGCCGGTGTAGGACGCTTCGCAGGCGGCCACCTGCTCCGGTGTGCCGCAGGCCACCACCGTGCCGCCGCCTACGCCGCCCTCCGGGCCAAGGTCGATGAGGTAGTCGGCGCACTTGATCACGTCCAGGTTGTGCTCGATGACCAGCACCGTGTTGCCCGCGTCGGTGAGACGCTGCAGCACCTCCAGCAGCTTCCGCACGTCGTCGGCGTGAAGGCCGGTGGTGGGCTCGTCCAGAATATAGATGGTGCGGCCTGTGGCGCGTTTGCTCAGCTCCGTGGCCAGCTTTACGCGCTGGGCCTCGCCGCCGGACAGGGTGGTGGAGGGCTGGCCCAGCTTCACATAGCCCAAACCCACGTCGTACAGCGTTTGCAGCTTTTCGCAGATGGCCGGCACGGCGGAGAAGAACTCCAGTGCCTCGGCCACGGTCATATCCAGCACGTCGGAGATGTTTTTGCCCTTGTAGCGAACCTCCAGCGTCTCCCGGTTGTAGCGCTTGCCCCGGCAGACCTCGCAGGGGACGTACACGTCCGCCAGGAAGTGCATCTCGATCTTCAGCATACCGTCGCCGCCGCAGGCCTCGCAGCGGCCGCCCTTGGTGTTGAAGGAGAACCGGCCCGGGCCGTAGCCCCGGGTCTTGGCGTCGGGGGTGGAGGCGAACAGGTCGCGGATGGAATTGAACAGGTTGGTGTAGGTGGCGGGATTGGAGCGGGGCGTGCGGCCGATGGGGCTTTGGTCGATGGCGATGACCTTGTCTAAATACTCCATGCCCTCGATGGCATCGTGCTTGCCGGGGCGGACCTTCATGCGGTTCAGGGAAGCGCCCAGCGCCTTATACAGCACCTCGTTTACCAGGGAGCTTTTGCCGCTGCCGCTGACGCCGGTGACGCAGGTGAACGTGCCCAGCGGAAAGGAGACGTCGATGGCTTGCAGGTTGTTCTCCCGCGCGCCCCGGACGGTGAGGAAATGGCCATTGCCCGGGCGGCGGTGGGGCGGCAGCTCAATGCGCTTTTTGCCGCTGAGGTACTGGCCCGTCAGGCTGGCGGGGTTTGCCATGACCTCCTCCGGCGTGCCGCAGGCCACCACCTGGCCGCCCAGCGCGCCTGCGCCCGGGCCGATGTCGATAAGGTAGTCGGCGGCCCGCATGGTGTCCTCGTCGTGCTCCACCACGATGAGGGTGTTGCCCAAATCGCGGAGGCGCTGGAGGGTGGCCAGCAGCTTGTCGTTGTCACGCTGGTGCAGGCCGATGGAGGGTTCGTCCAAAATATACAGCACGCCCATGAGACTGCTGCCGATCTGTGTGGCCAGACGGATGCGCTGGCTCTCGCCGCCGGACAGCGTGCCGGAGGCCCGGGACAGGGTGAGGTAGCTCAGTCCTACGGACTGCAAAAAGCCCAGCCGGGCGTGGATCTCCTTGCGTATCTGCGCGGCGATGAGCTGCTGGTTGCCCGTCAGCGCCAGCCCGTCGAAGAAGGCCAGCGCGTCGTTCACCGGCAGGGTGGTGGCGTCATAGATGGACTTGCCGCCTACGGTGACGGCCAGCGCCTCGGGCCGCAGCCGCTTGCCCCGGCAATCCGGGCAGGGGCAGGGGGTCATGCAGCTCTCGATCTCCTTCTTGCTGGCGTCGGACTGGGTCTCCTGATACCGGCGCTCCAAATTGCGGCAGATGCCCTCGAAGGACTGGTACAGCACGCCCTTGCCCCGGGGCTGGTCGTAGTGCAGCTCCAGCTTTTCGCCGCCTGTGCCGTAGAGGATCACGTTTTTTACCTCGTCGCTCAGCTCATCGTAGGGCTGGGACAGTGAGAAGCGATATTTTTTGCTCAGAGCCTCGAAATACATACGGCTGATGCCGTCGGAGCGGATGGAGGCCCAGCCGCTGGCGGTGATGGCGCCGTCTAAAATAGATTTCGAGCCGTCGGGGATGATGAGGGCAGGGTCGGCCTTCAGCTGCACGCCCAGGCCCATGCAGGTGGGACACGCGCCGAAGGGACTGTTGAAGGAGAACAGGCGGGGCGTCAGCTCCTCGATGGAGACGCCGCAGTCCTCGCAGGCGTAGTTCTGGGAGAAGGTGATGTCCTTCTCCTCGCGAAGCAGGTTGACGGTGACAAGGCCGCCGGCCAGGTTGGAGGCCGTCTCCACCGAGTCGGTGAGGCGTCCCACGATGTCGGGACGGACGATGAGCCGGTCCACCACGATGTCGATGTGGTGCTTGAGGTTCTTCTCCAGGGGAATGTCCTCGCTGAGCTCGTACAAGCTGCCGTCCACACGGGCGCGGACGTAGCCGCCGCGGCGGGCGTCCTCCAGCACCTTGGCGTGCTCGCCCTTACGGCCACGCACCACCGGGGACATGATCTGGATGCGCGTGCCCTCCGGCAGAGCCATGATCTGATCGATGATCTGATCCACCGTCTGCCGCCGGATCTCCTTGCCGCAGTGGGGGCAGTGGGGCGTGCCCACCCGCGCCCACAGCAGGCGGAGGTAGTCGTAGATCTCCGTCACCGTGCCCACGGTGGAGCGGGGATTCTTGCTGGTGGTCTTTTGGTCGATGGAGATGGCGGGGGAGAGACCGTCGATGTAGTCCACGTCCGGCTTGTCCATCTGACCTAAAAACATCCGGGCGTAGCTGGACAGACTCTCCACATACCGGCGCTGGCCCTCGGCGTAGATGGTGTCAAAGGCCAGAGAGCTTTTGCCGCTGCCGGAAAGACCCGTCAGCACCACCAGCTTGTCCCGGGGAATGGTCACGTCGATGTTCTTCAGGTTGTTCTCCCGCGCGCCCTTGATGAAAATTTCCTTTTGCATGGTATTCCTCGTTTCTGCAACTTTTTCGCAGATAAGTGTAAATAAACTGATTTTTAATGTCAAGGTGACAATTAAATTTACACGATCACATCCGCCGTTTTCGCCCGCAGCAGGGCGATCAGCGCCTTGGGGTCGCACTCCACCTGGGCGCCGATCTTCCCGGCGCTGACGCAGATGGTGTCATACAGCAGCGCTGTCTCGTGGAACACGGTGGGGAGCTGCTTCTTCATGCCCACCGGAGAGCAGCCGCCGTGGACGTAGCCCGTCAGACCCAGCAGCTCCTTTTGGGGCAGCATGGCCACGGATTTCTCCCCCACGGCCCTGGCGGCTTTTTTCAGGTCCAGATTTTCCGCCACGGGGATGTCGAACACATAGTATGCCCCGCTGGCCGCCTTTGTCACCAGCGTTTTGAACACGCGCTCCGGCGGCTGGCCCAGCGTCTGGGCCACGGACACGCCGTCGATAGGGCCGTCCGGGTCGTAGCTGTGAGCCGTGTAGGGGAGCTTTTTCTGCTCCAGCGTCCGCATGACGTTGGTTTTTTCCTCTTTATGCTTTGCCATAATGCTCACTCCTTTGCGGCCGGTGCGCTGCCGCCCTCCCGGGCCAGCAGGATCACGCAGCCGAATACGCAGGCCACGCCCAGCACCGTCCACACGGTGAGGGCTTCCTTGAATACGAAAATACCCACCAACGTCTCCACCACCGGCTCGATGTTGGTGATGATGGAGGCTTTGCCGCTCTCTACGCCCTCCAGACCCTTGGTGTAGAAGATATAGGGCAGCACCGTGGCCACGATGACCACGCCGCACACGCCCACGATGCCCTGGGCGCTGGCAAAGGCCAGGGGCAGCGTCTTGAAGTCCGCGAAAAAGACCGAACCGAGACCCGCCACCAGGAACGTCCAGTAGATCATGGTGTAGCTCTCGTAGTGGGCCAGCCCGTAGTGGGCGAACACGGTGTAGCTGGCGTAGCACAGGCCGGACAGCACACCCAGCCCGATGCCGGCCCAGGAGGCGGTCATGTCGCCGCCCAGGATGCCGCTGACCATGACGCAGCCCAGCAGCGATACCGCCAGGGCGATGAGCTTCCGCGCCGTCAGAGGTGTTTTCCACAGCACGGCGCTGAACAGCACCACAAAGGACGGCGCTAAGTACAGCAGCACCGCCGCCACCGACAGGGAGCACATGGTCTGGCACTGGAAGTACACCAAACTCAGCGTCAGGATGCTGATGAGGCCGGAGCAGAGGAAGATGGGCAGGTGCTTCCATTGGATGCGGAACACCTGCCGGTGGAACAGGCCGAACACCACTGTCAGCACCAGCAGCGTGCCGAAGTTGCGGAGGAACACCCGGTTGCCCAGCTCCACACCGGCGGCGGTGAGCAGGCGGTTGGAAAAGCCGATGAAGCCCCAGCACACGGCGCTGAGGATCACGTAGATATAGGAGAGATACTTTTTCATTGGTTCGCTCTCGGTTCTTTATTTCTCGCCCCGCAGCCCGATGATCTGATCCCGGAGCAGGGCGGCGTATTCAAATTCCAGCATACGGCTGGCCTCTTTCATCTCTTTCTCCAGCCGGGCGATGGTCTCCGCCCGCTCCTTGTCGGAGAGCTTCTTCTTGCTGCGCTTGGACGCTTCCTCGGCGCTGTGGCTGATCTCCACCATCTCCCGCACGCCCTTGCGGATGGTCTGGGGGACGATGCCGTGGGCCTTGTTGAAGTCGTCCTGCAGCTTCCGGCGGCGCTCCGTCTCGTCCATAGCCGAGCGCATGGAGGGGGTGACGGTGTCGGCGTAGAGGATGACCAGGCCCTCGGCGTTGCGGGCGGCGCGGCCGATGGTCTGGATGAGGCTGGTCTCGCTGCGGAGGAAGCCCTCCTTGTCCGCGTCCAGTATGGCCACCAGCGATACCTCCGGCAGGTCCAGGCCCTCCCGGAGCAGGTTGATGCCCACCAGCACGTCGAACTCGCCCAGCCGCAGGTCGCGGATGATCTCCATCCGCTCCAGGGCTGACACGTCGGCGTGCATATAGCGCACCTTGATGCCCAGGCCGCGGAAATGGGTGGTCAGGTCCTCCGCCATGCGCTTGGTCAGCGTGGTGACCAGCACCCGCTCGCTGCGCTGCTCCCGGGCGTGGATCTCCGCCACCAGGTCGTCGATCTGTCCCACCACGGGGCGCACCTCCACCCGGGGGTCAAGCAGACCCGTGGGGCGGATCACCTGCTCCACCACCTGGTCGGCGTGCTGCTTTTCAAAGTCCCCCGGCGTGGCGGAGACGTAGATAGCCTGGGAGAACTTCTCCTCGAACTCCTCGAATTTCAGGGGGCGGTTGTCGAAGGCGCAGGGCAGGCGGAAGCCGTAGTCCACCAAGCTCTGCTTGCGGGCGTGGTCGCCGTTATACATGGCCCGCACCTGGGGCAGCGTCACGTGGCTCTCGTCCACGAACAGCACGAAATCGTCGGGGAAGAAGTCCAGCAGCGTCATGGGGGCAGACCCCACGGGCCGCTGGGAGATGACGCGGGAGTAGTTCTCGATGCCGGAGCAGTAGCCCAGCGTGCGCATCATCTCCACGTCGTAGCGGGTGCGCTGGTCGATGCGCTGGGCCTCCACCAGCTTGCCCTGCGCCTCAAACCACTTCTTCCGCTCCGCTAACTCCCGCTCGATCTCCTCCGCCGCACGCTCCAGCTTGTCCTTGGGCGTGACGTAGTGGCTGGCGGGGTAGATGGCGATATGGTTCAGATCCTTCATAGCCGCGCCGGTGACGGGGTGGAACTCGGTGATGCGGTCGATCTCATCGCCGAAGAACTCCACGCGGATGGCCCGGTCCTTGTAGTAGGCCGGGTACAGCTCCACCGTGTCGCCCCGGACGCGGAACATATTCCGCTGGAAGGCCACGTCGTTGCGCTCGTAGCGGTCCTCCACCAGCCGACGCAGCAGCTCGTCCCGCTCCATGGTCATCCCCGTCCGCAGGGAGATCATCATGTGGGCGAAGTCGTCCGGCTCGCCCAGGCCGTAAATGCAGCTCACGGAGGACACCACGATCACGTCACGGCGCTCCAGCAGAGCGCAGGTGGCGGACAGGCGCAGCCGGTCGATCTCCTCGTTGGTGGAGGCGTCCTTCTCGATATAGGTGTCCGTGTGGGCGATGTACGCCTCCGGCTGGTAGTAGTCGTAGTAGCTGACGAAATACTCCACGGCGTTGTGTGGGAAGAACTCACGGAACTCCTCGCACAGCTGGGCCGCCAGCGTCTTGTTGTGGGCCAGCACCAGCGTGGGGCGGTTCACCCGCTCGATGACCTTGGCCATGGTGTAGGTCTTGCCCGAGCCGGTAACGCCCTTGAGCACCTGCTCCCGCAGGCCGTTTTCCAGCCCGGCGGCCAGCTTGTCGATGGCCTGGGGCTGGTCGCCGGCGGGCTGATATTCCGATACGACCTTAAAATCAGGCATACGTGCCTCCTTAGTCCGTCAAAAGGCCGCTCTGGGCCATGGATACATAGTCGCGGTCGGCTACGATGATGTGGTCCCGCAGTTTGATGCCCAGCGGCGCCAATGCGTCCCGCACCTGCTGCGTTACCACGATGTCTGCCTGGGAGGGCAGCGCCACGCCGCTGGGATGGTTGTGGGCCAGCAGCACGCTGTCCGCCCCAGAGTACAGGGCGTTTTCCACCACCTGCCGTATTTGCAGGGGTGACGAGGTGACTGTGCCCTTTGTGATGCAGCGGCAGCTGAGCAGCTTGCCCTTGCCGTCCAGGCACGCCTCGTACAGCAGCTCCCGCTTCTGCCCCAGCAGCAGCTCGGCAAAGTACGCGCCGGCCCGGCCCGGGGAGTTCAGCAGCTTCTCCGGCAGCGCGGCCTTCCGTGCCCGGAGGGACAGGTCGCCGGTGAGACGCAGCAGCACGGCGGCGCTCTCACCGATGCCCTCCACGGCGGACAGCTCCTCCGGGGCGGCGTACAGCACGCCCTGCAGAGAGCCGAACCGCTTCAAAAGCCGGTGGGCCGTCTCGTTGGTGTCGCACCGGGGAATGGCGTAAAACAGCAGCAGCTCCAGCAGCTGATGGTCGTCAAAGCCCTCCGCCCCCGTGCGGAGAAAGCGCTGCTTGCAGCGCTGGCGATGGCCGTCGTGCAGACCCATGGGAGGCCCTCCTTCCCGGCGGAAGAACCGCCGCATTTCAGACACCTCAGTATACCACATACGGGCCTGTCTCACAAGCGCTTTTCGACGAGAATTAACGTGAGAATTACCGTGACGATCATTGTGAAAAGCAGAAACCGCCACTGGGCAAAGTGACGGTTTCTTAGCATTATTGCCGACGGTGCAAAAAAGACCGATTATGGCCGGGCCTTCGGAAGACTCCAGCGGAAAACGGCGGCGCAGATGCGCAGCACCACCGTCAGGGCGCAGCTGGTCAGCATGGCGATGTTCTGACCGGAGGTCCAAAGCAGCATACACACCGCTGCACCGGCCAGGGACGCCAGGGCGTAGATGTGCTTGGTGAAGATATAGGGGCGCTCCGTGCAGCACACGTCCCGCAGCACGCCGCCGCCCACGCCGGTGATGACGCCCACGAACAGCACCAGAAACACGCTGCTCTCGTATCCGGCCCGCATGGCCACCGCCACGCCGTGGGCGGTGAAAATGCCCAGGCCGATGGAGTCGGCCACCAGCAGCAGCGCCTCACGCCAGGGGTGCTGCGCCGCAGCGCGGGAGCGCTGCCACACAATAAACACCAGCACCGACACACCGATGCCCACCAGCGCCTGCAGGGGATCGCGGAGTGCCGACGGCGGCGTCAGCCCCAGCAGCACATCCCGCAGGATGCCGCCGCCCACGCCGGTGGTCATGCCCATCATGGCCACGCCGAACAGATCCATGCCCTTTCGCGCGCCCAGCGCCGCGCCGGAGATGGCGAAGGCCACGACGCCGATCATCTCAAAGTAAAGCTGAAAATTCACGATCCTATCCTCGTTCCTGTCCGCCCTGCGGACCGTGTTCATGATAACAGGAAAAGCGGAGCTTGTAAAGCGTGCAAAAATACCCCTGAAAATGCCAAAGCAGGGCAGGCATAAGACCTGTCCTGCCGATCGGCATAGGGAGAAATAGGAAGAAAGAAAGAATTTGGTTCATGCGGCGGGAAGGGGGGGCTTCCCTGACCACGGCTGTATAGTAGCACAAAAAGAATGGCTTGTAAAATTGGATATTTCTGTATAAAATATAAGCGGAAGCTGATATTCTCTTAAGCAAAGGTGGTGTTCCTTTTGACAAAGACTGACCTGGAGACGTTCTGGGCTGTGGTGCAGCACGGCACGCTGACCGCCGCGGCGGAGGCGCTGTTCATCACACAGCCCACGCTGTCCATGCGCCTGCGGGCGCTGGAGGAGCGAGTGGGCACGCCGCTGTTCATACGGGGCAAGGGGCAGCGCCGCATCCAGCTGACGGAGGCGGGGCAGAAGTTCCTGACGCTGGCCCAGCGCTGGCAGCAGCTCATTACGGAGACGGACTCCCTGGCGGAGCTGGAGCAGCGGGAGTACCTGCGCATCGCCGCCACCTACACCACCAACCAGTATATCCTGCCGCCGGTGTACCGGAAGTTCCTGTCCCTGCGGCTGCCGGTGTCCCTGTGGATACACACCCTGCGGGACGTGGACATCGTTCAGGCGCTGCTGCGCCATGAGCTGGATTTCGCGTTTATCGACAGCAATACCGTGTTCCACGAGCGGCTGACGGTGCGCCCGGCGTTCCGGGAGCCGTTCCTGCTGCTGTCCGCCCAGAACAGCCGATACCCCGACCCGGTAGACCCGGCCACGCTGGACGTGGAGAGTGAGATGCTCATCACCTGGGACCCGGAGTTCATCTGCTGGCACGACGAGTGGTTCGGCCCGGGGGCGCGGCCGCTGCTCTATGCCGACACACTGCAGGCGGCGGATTTCCTGCCCCAGGAGGAGGACCTGTGGGTGGCCGCACCGGCCATCGCCGCGGCGGAGCGGGTGCGTACCCGGGTGCGCCGGGCCTGCCGCTTTACGCAGCCGCCTCCTGACCGGGTGAACTACCTGGTGACACGGGCGGGAGAGGTGCTTTCCGACCCGGCCCAGCGCTTTTTGCGGGAGCTGACGGACCATCTGCGGACGCTGGAGAACGTGGAGGTGCTGCTGTAGAGGGTTTGTGCAAAAAAACCGTAAAAAAACGCCTTGACACAGGGCGCTTTTTGGCATAACATAGGTGCATTGAAATGCATAAACTCTATCCGGTAGGTAAGGCTACCGCGAGGGATATGGGCTGCTGCCGCGAAGTGGTGGAGACACCATGAGATGGTTTGAGCAGGTACTATCGAAACCAAGGTGGTATCTAACGCAGCTTCACTGCCCCGCGATGCTAAAGCTCGTAACGGTAATCCAGCGGCCGCGCAGGCGGCGCTGTCATATCATCCGCAGCGGGCATATAAGGCCGCTGCGGTGTTTATTTTGCTGTGCGGGAGCACGGGAAAACAGAAAATGTGTTCATGCATGAGGTTTTGCACGGAGGGAGGGAACAGGCTTGATCAATTATCAGGAGGATCTGGAGCGCTATCAGGAGGAGATAGAGCAGCTGGCGTCGGAAAAGCGCTACGCCGAGCTGCGCGACCTGTTCCTGCCCATGGAGCCCGCCGACATCGCCCAGCTGCTGGAGGAGGGTAAGCAGGAGCTGATGCCCCTGCTGTACCGTCTGCTGCCCAAGGAGACGGCGGCGGAGGTGTTCGTGGAGCTGGGGCCGGAGAGCCAGGAGCTGCTCATCAACGGCTTTTCCAACACGGAGCTGACCGAGGTGCTGGACGAGCTGTATCTGGACGACGCGGTGGACATCGTGGAGGAGATGCCCGCCAGCGTGGTCATCCGTATTCTGGACAAGGCCACGCCGGAGATGCGCAAATCCATCAACGAAATTCTGAAGTACCCCGAGGACAGCGCCGGTTCGATCATGAACATGGAATTCCTGTCCCTGAAGAAGGATATGACCGTGGAGGATGCCTTCAAGCGCATCCGCCGCATCGGCGGCGACATGGAGACCATCAACATCCTATACGTCACCGACCCGACCCGCCATCTGTTGGGTGTGCTGTCCGTCCGCGACCTGCTGCTGGCGGACGAGGACGACCTGATCGAGGACATCATGGACCCCGACGTGGTGTGGGCCAAGACCACAGACGATAAGGAGGATGTGGCTCAGGCTCTGAGCAAGTACGACTTCCTGGCCCTGCCTATCGTGGACCTGGAGAAGCGTCTGGTGGGCATCGTCACCGTTGACGACGCTATGGACGTTATCGAAGAGGAGACCACGGAGGACTTCGAAAAGATGGCCGCTATGCTGCCCTCGGACAAGCCCTATCTCCGCACCGGCGTGCTGGCCACCTGGAAGGCGCGCCTGCCCTGGCTGATGGTGCTGATGCTCTCCGCCACGTTCACCGGCATGATACTGAACCACTACGAAAACGCCCTGGCGGCCTGCCTGGTGCTGAACGCCTACATCCCCATGCTGTCCGGCACAGGCGGAAACTCCGGCACGCAGGCCAGCACGGCGGTGATCCGCGCCCTGAGTCTGGACGAGGTGGACTTCTCCGACGTGCTGAAGGTGCTGTGGAAGGAGCTGCGGGTGTCGCTGCTGTGCGGCGTGTGTCTGGCAGCGGCCAACTTCGTGAAAATGCTGCTGGTGGACCGTATGCTGCTGGGCAACGATGCCGTCACGCCCATGGTGTGTTTGGTGGTGTGCCTGACCATCCTGTTCGTGGTGGTGTTTGCCAAGTGCGTGGGCTGCTCGCTGCCGATCCTGGCGGAAAAGGCGGGGCTCGACCCGGCGGTGATGGCCAGTCCGTTCATCTCCACCGTCGTGGACGCCACCAGCCTGCTGATCTATTTCAGCTTCGCCTCCGCGCTGCTGGGGATATAAAAAACGTGCATAGCCGTCCGTTCCGCGGGCAAGAATAAAGTCAGGCTTTCGGCCTGACTTTTATCTTTTCAGGGAGGAAATATCATGAACAGAGCTTGCACCAACGACGGGTGCGCCTGCACCCCCAACGCTTCCATCAAGTGTACCGTCACCAACTGCGCCCATCACTGCCAGGATGTGGACAACTGCGGCCTGACCTCCATCCAGGTGGGTACTCACGAGAGCCGCCCCACCATGGACCAGTGCACCGACTGCCAGAGCTTCCAGAAGCGCCAGTGACCCCGTGCGCCCTCGGGCGCACCTACATACACGCGATGGGGAGGTGACACCATGAAGCAAAGGACCCGTTACGTCGTGTCCGGGGTGCTGGCCGGTGTGGTCAACGGCCTGTTCGGCGGTGGCGGCGGCATGGTCCTCGTGCCGCTGCTGCGGCGCTGGTGCGGTCTGGAGGAGCGCAGGGCCTTCGCCACCTGCGTGGCGGTGATCCTGCCGCTGTGTGTGGTGTCGGCGGCGGTGTACGTCCTGCGGCGGGGCGTGGACCTGACGCTGGCCGCGCCCTATCTGCTGGGCGGCCTGATCGGCGGCCTTCTGGGCGGGCGGCTGTTCCCCAAGGTCAGTGCCGGCTGGCTGCGGTATCTGTTCGCCGCGTTTCTGCTCTACGGCGGCGTCCGGTATCTGCTGTGACGGGCTGGATCATCCCTCTGCTGGTGGGCTGCGGCACGGGCATTCTGTCCAGCTGGGGTGTAGGCGGCGGCATGCTGCTGCTGCTCATCATGACGCTGGTGCTGGACGTGCCGGCGGGGGACGCCATGGCGGTGAATCTGCTGTACTTCCTGCCCACGGCGGGCATGGGGCTGCTCCAGCACCGGAAAAACGGCCTGCTGGAGCGCGGTGTGCTCCGCGCCGCCGCGCCCTGGGGCGCGGCGGCGGCCGCGGCGGCCGCGTGGCTGTCCACGGCGGTGGACGTGGCGCTGCTGCGCCGACCCTTCGGCGTCTCCCTGCTGCTGGCTGCTG
>USGS01000016.1 GCA_900554275.1 uncultured Eubacteriales bacterium | reverse complement strand
AAATTCGCTATACGACCGTAGGAAGTGTGATCGGAACCCATGCGGGCCCCGGCGCTGTTGTGGTAGCGTTTTTCAAGCATCAATAGAAAGCAGAACGGAACTGAAACGATTGAAAAAGCTGTAATAAAGACAGAACCGCGCCGCGCCACCGTCAAATGAAACGGTGGCGCGGCGCAGCTTGGGTCACGAGGGCAGCAGATCGGCACAGCTTTGCGCTCTGCGGGGAGGAACAACAGGCACAGAGAAAATGGCTCCCCTGTGTAAAAGACATCGGGAAAGTTAACGGGAGAGAATGATTTTCCTATATGTGCAAATATTTTTCTATGGTCTTTTGAAAGAAGGGTTCCTACAATGAAGGTAGACTGGCGGGACGGCGAGTGCCGCCCTGCCGCGCAGACACAATTCATTTATCATTTATGAGGAGGAACTGAGATGAAAAAGATGCTTGCCATTCTCCTGTCCGCCGTGATGGTGCTGGCCCTGCTGGCCGGCTGCGGCAGTAAGGACAACGACAAGAACAAGGACTCCGATACGCAGGGCGGCGACGCCTCTGCGCTGAATGTGGCCGTGTTCTACTATGACTATTCCGATGTGTATATCTCCAGCGTCCGCAACTCTATGGAGGAACAGTTTAACGCCATGGGCATCAAGCCCAGCAATTATGACGGCGGGGGCAACCAGGCACAGCAGACCGATCAGATCAACACCGCCATCTCCAACGGCGCTAATCTGCTGATCGTCAACATCGTTGAGACGTCCTCTCCCGACGCCGCCCAGAACGCCGTAGAGGCCGCCAAGACCGCCGGTATCCCCATCATCTTCTTCAATCGCGAGGTCTCTGATGACGTGGTGAAGAGCTACGACAAGTGTGCCTTCGTCGGCACGGACGCGCCTGAGGCCGGTCACATGCAGGGCAAGCTGGTAGGCGAGTACCTGTTGGCCAACTATGACGCCGTGGATCTGAACGGCGACGGCTCCATCTCCTATGTGATGTTCAAGGGACAGGAGGGCAACGCCGAGGCCGAGGCCCGCACCCAGTACGGCGTGGAGGATGCCAACGAGCTGCTGACCGCCGCCGGTAAGCCGGAGCTGGTCTACTACAACGCCTCCGCCACCGACAAGTATCTGGTGGATCAGGGCGGCAAGTGGTCCGCGCAGGCGGCCAATGACTACATGGCCACCATCCTTCCCGAGTATTCCGAAGCCAACGGCAACATGGTCGAGCTGATCATCTGCAACAACGACGGTATGGCGGAGGGTGCCATCTCTGCCCTGCAGGGTGCTGGCTATAATATGGGCGACGGCGGCAAGACCATCCCTGTGTTCGGTGTGGACGCCACCGAATCTGCCAAGCAGCTTATCAACGAGGGCAAGATGACCGGTACCATCAAGCAGGATGCCGAGGGCATGGCCTCCACCATCCTGAACCTGGTCAGCAGCGTCAAGGGCGGAGGCAATCTGATGGACAACACCTCCTCGTTCAATGTGGATGCCGGTGTTGCCAAGATTCGTGTGCCTTACGCCACCTATACCGGCGAATAAGCCATAGCTAACGGCTCTCGCCCCAGTAAAGCGCCAAGGAAGAGCGGGGCTGTCAGTCAGACAGCCCCGCTCTTTCGCGAAAGCGGTTCGTATGGTGAGCCGCTTTTGAACCCGCAGATAAGGAGGTAACCGCATATGGAGCAGCCGGCATTGCTGGAAATGCGAAATATTACGAAAGAGTTCCCCGGTGTCAAGGCGTTGGACGGCGTTTCCCTTACTGTCCGACCCGGCACCGTCCACGCGCTGATGGGTGAAAACGGCGCAGGCAAATCCACGCTGATGAAGTGCCTTTTCGGCATCTACGCCAAGGACGAGGGCACGATCGTGCTGGACGGCAAAGAGGTGGATTTCAAGAATTCAAAGGAAGCGCTGGAAGGCGGCGTGGCAATGGTGCATCAGGAGCTGAACCAGGCTCTCACCCGCAGCGTGATGGACAACCTGTGGCTGGGCCGCTACCCGAAGATAGCGGGCATTATGGTCAGCGAGGGCATCATGCGAAGACGTACAGGGGAGGTTTTCGACGAGCTGGACGTCCGCGTCGATCCCAAAGCCATCATGTCCACGCTGCCTGTCTCCCAGCGGCAGATGGTGGAGATCGCCAAGGCGGTCAGCTACAACGCCAAGGTCATCGTGTTCGACGAACCCACCTCCTCTCTGACGGAGGCGGAGGTGGAGCATCTGTTCCGTATCATCAACATGCTCCGGGAGCAGGGCTGCGGCATCATCTATATCAGCCACAAAATGGATGAGATACTCCGCATCAGCGATGAAGTGACCATCATGCGGGACGGCAAATGGGTAGCCACGCGCCGCGCCGCCGACCTGACCATAGAGGAAATCATCAGGCTGATGGTGGGTCGCGAGCTGACCAACCGATTCCCGCCTAAGGACAATGTACCCGGCGAGGTGATTTTGGAGGTGGAGCATCTCGCAGGCCGGTATACCCGTCTGAAGGACGCCAGCTTCCAGCTTCGCAGGGGCGAGGTGCTGGGCATCGCCGGACTGGATGGCTCCGGGCGCACGGAGGTGCTGGAGAACCTCTTCGGCGCAATGACGAAGGCCAGCGGGAGCATCCGCCTGCATGGAAAGGCTATCCGAAACAGGACACCCCAGGAGTCCATCAAAAACGGCTTCGCCCTGCTGACGGAGGAACGCCGCGCCACGGGCATCTTCGGCATCCGCGACATCCGGGAAAACACCGTCATCTCCAACCTGAGAAGCTATCTGATGGGCGGCATCTGCCTCAGTGAAAGGAAGATGCGGCAGGATACCGACTGGGCCATACAGGCTATGCACATCAAAACGCCCGGACAGTCCACGCAAATACGATCACTCTCCGGCGGCAACCAGCAGAAGGTCATCATCGGGCGCTGGCTTCTGACCAAACCGGAGGTGCTGCTGCTGGACGAGCCCACCCGGGGCATCGACGTGGGCGCGAAGTACGAGATATACCAGATGATCCTCGACCTTGCCAGGGAGGGGAAGGGCGTGATCATGGTGTCCTCCGAGATGCCGGAGCTGCTGGGGATCTGCGACCGCATTCTGGTCATGTCCGGCGGACTGCTGGCCGGTGAGGTGGATGCCCGAACCACCAGTCAGGAGGAGATCCTGACGCTGGCGGCCAAATATGTGTAAGGAGGAGCGACGATCGTGAACAAGGAAAGAAAAGCACAGGAAAAGGAAGTGCGCGTCCGCCAGCCGCTGACGGCCAGACGGGTGGGCGATCTCCTTTTGAATAACGCATTGATCATCATCATGGTCATCGCGGTCATCTATATCGCCATCAGAAACCCCAATTTCATCAAGCCTCCGTCCCTCATCAACATCTTCTCCCAGACGGCGGCCTATCTGCCCGCTGCGCTGGGTATCGGCGGGTGCATCGTGCTTACCGGCACAGACCTGTCCGCAGGCCGAGCCGTGGGACTGACCGCCTGCATCTCCGCGTCGCTGCTTCAGAACGCCGCCAACACCGCAAACAAGATGTGGCCGGAGATCGGCACGCTGCCCATCCCGGTGGTCATCCTGCTTGCCATGCTCATCGGCGCGGCGATCGGCTGCTTCAACGGCCTGTTCGTGGCGAAATTCAAGCTGCACCCCTTCATCGTGACGCTGGGCACGCAGCTGATCCTGTATACCTGCCTGCTGCTGTATGTGCAGCAGGGCAACAACAATGGCATGGCTATCTCCAACCTCGATCCATCCTACACCAGCTTCGTCAAGGGAGAACTGTTCCGCATCGGCAGTACACCCGTCCCCATGTATGTTCTGTTTGCAGTTGTGCTGACAGCCGTCATGTGGTTTATTTGGAATAAGACCACCTTTGGTAAGAATATGTTTGCCCTCGGTTCCAACGAGGAAGCGGCCCGGGTGTCCGGCGTCAACGTGTTTGCCATCACAGTGGGGGTCTTTGCGCTGGCCGGCGCCATGTACGGCTTTACCGGCTTCATTGAGGGCGCACGTATCGGCTCCAACACGGCCAATACCGGGTTGAACTACGAGCTGGATGCCATTGCCGCCTGCGTCATCGGCGGCGTGTCCTTCGTAGGCGGCATCGGCAAGATCAGCGGCATCGTCATCGGCGTGCTGATGCTGCGGCTGATCTTCATTGGGCTGACCATGGTAGGGGTGCCGCAGGATCTGCAATATCTCATCAAGGGCGCGATCATCCTGTTTGCCTGTGCCCTTGATATGCGGAAGTACCTTGTGAAAAAGTGATCTCATGCAAAGATGGCACGCCTTCGCGAGCCATCTTTGCTTTATCGGAAGGATGTGGTATACTCTGTGTAAAAGGGAGAGGGGGCGGAGCTGTGGAGCTGTACCGTGTGCTGCTGGTGGACGATGAGGAAAATATCCGCGAGGGTATCAGCCGGAAGATGGACTGGCAGGGCCTTGGCTTTTCTCTGGCGGGAGAAGCCTCCAACGGGCGGGATGCGCTGGAACTGGCGGAGGAGATCCTTCCCGATGTGGTCCTTACCGACATCAAAATGCCGTTTATGGATGGACTGGAGCTCTGCGGCAGCCTGACCGAGCTTCTGCCGGTCTCCAAATTTGTGATTTTTTCCGGCTTTGACGATTTTGAGTATGCCAAGCAGGCCATTCGGAGGAATGTATCGGAGTACATTCTCAAGCCCATCAATGCCGACGAGCTGTCCGCCGTACTGCGGCGGCTGAAGGCAGAGCTGGACCGGGAGCGTGAGGAGAGACGGGATACGGAGCGACTCCGCATCCGCTACACGGAGAATCTGCCGGTTCTGCAGGAGCTGTTCTATGCCAATTTGCTGAGCGGGCGCATAGAGCTGGGAAAGGAACAGGAGCGGGCGGCGCAGCTGGATATTGATCTTTCCGGGGGAAAATGGGCGGCGGCTCTTGCTTACATCGGCGGCAGCCGCGATGCGCCGCTGTCCACGCTGTCCGCCCAAAAGCTGCTGGAGGAGGCCCTGACGGAAGACAGGTGCAAGCTCTTTTTGTACAATGATTGGATCGCTTCCATCGTCAACCTGACGGAGACCTTTTCTGTCTATGACCTGATCCGCGCTCTGGACCGCGCCTGCGCGCTGGCCTCGGCCTATTTAGGACTGACTCTGACGGTGGGCGTAGGCACACCGTGCCGGGAGCTTTCCGGCCTCCCGCGTTCCGCCGCCGAGGCGCGGACGGCGCTGGAATACCGCTCCATGGTAGGGCGGGGACAGGTCATCTACATCGGTGATCTGGAGCCGGACAGAAGCCTGCTGCTCTCCTTTGACGAGGCGGACGAGCGGGCGCTGACCGCCGCCATAAAGCTGGGGAATGACAGAGAGGTCCGAAGCGCGGCGGCAACACTGGCAGGAAAGCTCCGGGAGGCGAAGCCCTCCGCCGGACAGTACAATCTGTTTCTTATGGAGCTGGTGACGCATCTGTTGAAGTTGACGCGGCGCTCCGGCATAGGCGCGGAGGAGGTTTTCGGCGCAGATTTTTCCCTGCCCCCGCAGATGTCCGAGCTTCCCAGCTTAACAGAGCTGGAGGACTGGTGCGCGGAGCGCTGTCTGCGCCTCCACACGCTGATCCGCCGCCGACAGACGGCATCGGCGGGGCGGACGGTGGAGACAGCCAAGGAGTACATTCGCCAGCATTACGGTGAGAGCGACCTGTCGGTGGAAAAGCTGTGCGCCTATCTGCATCTGAGCTCCACCTACTTCTCCACGCTGTTCAAGCGGGAGACGGGCACGACCTTTACCGCCTATGTCACGATGGTGCGGATGGAGGCAGCTGCCGAGGCCATCCGCACCACAGAGGAAAAGACGTACCTGATCGCACGGCAGTGCGGCTATGAGGACCCCAACTACTTCAGCTATGTGTTCAAACGTCACTTCGGCACGACGCCGACGAAATACCGCGGCGCGGGCAGGTGACGGGCGGAGAGAGAGGAGCCCCCAGTGGATAAGAGAGCTTCCTGCTTCAGAGGAAAATGGAAACAACTGTATCACAGCGCCAGTATTCAGCTGATCCTGTCAGTCGCCTTTACCACCGTGGCGGTGACGGGCATGCTGTTTCTGGGGGTCGCTCTGATGCTGCGCTTTTCCTCCTCCTCCAACGCGATGGCAGCGGAGAGCAGTCAGCGTGTGCTGGCGCAGGTGAACCTGAACCTGGACAGCTATCTGCGCAACATGATGCGGGTATCGGATACGGTGTACTACCGCGTTATAAAAAACACGGATCTGCAGCGGGAGGACATGGCGCGGGAGCTGCGGGATGCCCTGGATCTGCTCTATGCAAAGGACCGGGAGGTGCTGGTGTCGCTGGCGGTGTTTGACGGAGGCGGCAGCCTGGTCTCCGCCACCCCTCTGAGCGAACTGAAAAACAGTGTGACTCCCAGCCGTGAGAGCTGGTTCACCACCGCCATGGAGCGTATTGAAAATCTGCACTTCTCCACACCCCACGTGCAAAATCTGTTTGATGACCCCGATTCGCGGTATCACTGGGTGGTCTCTCTCAGCCGTCACGTGGAACTGTCACGCGGCGGCGTCATGCAAAGCGGCGTGCTGCTGGTGGACATGAGCTTCAGCGGCATCGAGCAGATCTGCAAGGAAGTGTCCCTCTCCAACGGGCAAGGATACCTTTACCTGATCGACGGGAGCGGCGAAATCATTTACCATCCCCGTCAGCAGCTGATCTACGCGGGCTTGCAGGAGGAGAACAATCTGACCGCCGCGGCCTATTCCGACGGGACACACACGGAGAAGTTCCAGTCCCAGCGGCGGCAGGTGACGGTCAAGACCGTGGGCTACACCGGCTGGAAGCTGGTGGGCGTGGTGCCGGTGGAGACACTGCGGGACAACTACAGCCAGCTTTTGCTGTTCGCCATGTTCGTGGTGATCTTCTCCATTTTCCTGCTGGTATTTGTGAACCTCCGGCTTTCAGAGTGGATCACTGCGCCCATGAAGAAGTTGGAGCTTGCGGTGCGTGAGCTGGAAAAGGGCGCGGAGTCCGTGGATTTCGATGTGGACGGCCCCTATGAGGTGGAGCATCTCAGCCGCTCCGTGCAGTCCATGGTGTCCACCATGCGTCATCTGATGGAGGACATTCTCCGGCAGGAGGAGGAAAAGCGGCGCAGCGAGCTGGACGTGCTGCAATCTCAGATCAATCCCCATTTCCTCTACAATACGCTGGACAGCGTGGTATGGATGACGGAAAACGGGCGGACACAGGAGGCGGTGGCCATGCTGACGGCGCTGGCACGATTTTTCCGCATATCCCTCAGCAAGGGCAGCAGCATCATCCCCATCGGGGACGAGCTGGAACACGCCAGGAACTATTTGGCCATTCAGAAAATGAGGTATAAAAACAAATTCTTCGCAGACATCTCCGTGGAGCAGGGTGTGGAGAGACTGTATACCGTCAAGCTGATCATCCAGCCGATCCTGGAAAACGCCATCTATCACGGCATGGAATACGCGGACGGCGACGGCGAGATCCACATCCGCGCCTTCCGCGAGGGCGAGAACATGGTCATTGAAGTGGAGGACAACGGGCCCGGAATGCCGGAGCAGGTGGTGGAGCAGCTTTTGAATCCCGGCATCTCCGTGTCTGCCGCAAGGCCGGGTGGCACGGGCATCGGTCTGCGTAATGTCCACCAGCGGATACAACTGACCTTCGGCCCAGCCTACGGTCTGACCATCCGCAGCGAGCCGGACAGAGGGACGGTGGTGCGTATCTGCCTGCCTGCACTGGGAGAAAATAAGGTGCGGAAATACCGGAGGGAGGGAGAGGCGTGAGCCGAAAGGTGTTATTCCAACTGGTGCTTCCCCTGATCGGATTGAGCATACTCTTCTGGCTGCTGGCCTTTGCTCCCGGCAAACGGAAGAATCAGCCCGCTCTGCTGGAGATGTCTGTCATCCTTCGCGACGGAGACGGCGCAGTTTCCACCATGCGAAGGGGCATGGAGCAGGCGGCGGAGGATCTGAATGTGGAGCTGCGCTTCCTGACGCCCACCGCGGACAACAGCGCCGCCGAGCAGGCGCATCTGCTGGAGAGGGAAACGGCGGGAGGCACACAGGCTATCCTGCTGCTTCCGGCGGATCGGGGCGTGCTGGGTGAGGCTGTATCCGCGGCGGCGGGCAGGACGGCACTGGTGACGGTGGAAACGGATATGACCGAATGGGGTGCCGGAGCCGCTGTGACCATGGATCATCAGGCGCTGGGCGAGGCACTGGGCGAGGCGGCGTGCAACGGCGTACCGACCGGCGGCACGGTGCTGCTGCTGGACAGCCTGCCCGGAGACAACGGGATACGGGAGCGGATGCTGGCGGCGAGGGAGACCCTGGAGCGAGCGGGGCGGCAGGTCCGGATATATCAGTGGAGCGCTGACACCGCCTCCTTCACGGACATTCTGCGGATTGAAAGACCGGGCGCGGTGGTTGCCTTCGAGGCGGCGGTACTGGCGGAGGCAGCGGAGATGGCGCGGAGCAACGAGAGCTTTCCCCTGCTATATGGCTGCGGCTCTACACCCGCCATCGCCGCCGCGCTGGAGGAGGGCCGCGTGACGGCCATCGCCGCGCTGAATGTGTTCTCCGCAGGGTATTTGGCGGTGGATGCCGCGGCGGCGCTGGCGCGGCATGAGGACTGGACGGGCGTACCCACCGTGGCTTTTTCCATCGTCCGGCAGGAGAACATGTACGACAGCGACAACCAGAAGCTGCTGTTCCCCGTGACATGAGCTTGTAAGGGAGAGGAGACGGTATGAAGAGGATCGTTTGCCTGATCGCCGCGCTGACCCTGCTGCTGGCGCTGCCTGCCTGTCGTGCGGATACAGGCGTGGGCAGAACGCTTCGGGTCGGAGTGGCGCTGTACCAACAGGAGGATACCTTTATTGAAACCGTGACCCGAGAATTGCAGCGGGCTGCGCTGGAAACGGGAGATGGTCAGGGCATAAAGATCAATTTATATATTGCCGACGGCAAAGAAAGTCAGGCCACGCAGAACGAGCAGGTAGATCGCTTTCTGGAGCGGGGCTACGATGTGATCTGCGTCAATGTCGTGGACCGCACGGCGGCGGCCGTTATCATCGACAAGGCACAGACAGCGGATGTGCCGGTGATCTTCTTTAACCGCGAGCCGGTGGAAGAGGATCTGCGCCGCTGGCAGCATGCCTACTATGTGGGGCTTCCGGCGGGGGACGCTGGGGTATTGCAGGGCGAGCTGGTGCTGGACGCATGGCAGAGCCGTCGGGATGAGCTGGACCGAAATGGCGACGGCGTGCTGCAATACGTGATGCTGGAGGGAGAGCCGGGACACCAGGATGCCCTGCTCCGGACGGAGTACAGCATCTCTACCCTGATAAAGGCCGGCGTCTCCACGGAGAAGCTGGCCAGCGCCGCCGCCAACTGGCAGCGCGGGCAGGCCGGCATCCGGATGCGTCAATGGCTTCGGGAATTCGGGGATGCGATAGAGGTGGTCTTTGCCAACAACGACGACATGGCGCTGGGCGCTATCGACGCCTGCACCGAGGCCGGGCTGGGTAAAAGCAGTTTGCCGTTCATCGTGGGTGTGGATGCCACACCGCCGGCAATGGAGGCGCTGCGGGAGGGAACACTGGAGGGCACCGTTCGCAACGATGCCGTCGGCCTGGCGGAGAGCCTGATAAGCATGGCTGTCTCCCTCTCGTCAGAGGGGACACCCCCGCAGGGGATGGAGGTAACGGACGGCAGCTACGTATGGCTGCGGTACGAGGCGGTCACGGCGGAGCAGCCGGAGGGCTGACGCCCCCAAAGGGGATAAGCCCCTTTACGAAGAGAACAAGGAGGAGCAGATGACGATACATACAAGGCTGGAGGCATGTCTGGAGCAGCTCTCATTTGAAGAAACCCTCATCCGCCTTTACGGCAGGGAGGGCAAGGATCGGGCGCGCACCCGCTGTATGGAGGCCGCGGAGGGCTTCCGTCAGACCTTTGGCTATCCGGCACAGGCGCTGTTCAGCGCGCCGGGCCGCACGGAGCTGGGCGGCAACCACACCGATCACCAGCGGGGCTACGTTTTGGCCGCCGCCGTGGATCTGGACATTCTGGCGGCGGCAGCCGTCACCGACAGCGGTGTTATCCGCGTGCTGTCCCAGGGCTATCCCATGACGGAGGTATCCCTTCGGGAGCTGACTCCGCAGGAGGGGGAGAAAAACACCTCGGCGGCGCTGATCCGGGGCGTGGCGTCCCGGATGCAGGAGCTGAGCTGTGCCCTGCGGGGCAGGGGTCTGGACGTGTATATGACCTCCACCGTCCCCAAGGGCAGCGGCCTCAGCTCCTCCGCCGCCTTTGAGGTGCTGATGGGAACCATGCTCAACGAGCTGTTCTGGGCGGGGCACTGTACGCCGGTGGAGCTGGCGCAGATCGGCCAGTATGCGGAAAACGTGTTCTTCGGAAAGCCCTGCGGCCTGATGGACCAGACGGCCTCCTCCGTGGGCGGCGTGGTGGCCATCGACTTCGCGGATACAGCCCACCCGGCGGTGGAGCGGCTGGACGTGGATCTCCACGCCTGCGGCTATGCCCTGTGTATTCTGGACTCCGGCGCGGGACACGAGGATCTGACCGGTGAGTACAGCGCCATCACCGAGGAGCTGCGGGCGGTCTGCCGCGTGTTCGGCAAAGAGGTGCTGCGGGAGGTGCCGGAGGAGGCCTTCCTTGCGGAGCTGCCCCAGGTCAGAAAGGCGGCGGGGGATCGGGCGGTAAACCGCGCCTTCCACGTCTACGGCGAGAACCGCCGCGTGCGGGAGGAGGTACAGGCGCTCCGCAGCGGCGATTTCCAGCGGTTTCTTACGCTGGTGCGGGAGTCGGGGCGCTCTTCCGCCATGTATTTGCAGAATATCATTCCCACCGGCAGCACGGCGGCGCAGGAGCTGATGGTGACCATCACCCTGTGCGAGCGTATGCTGGAGGGGCGGGGCGCCGTCCGTGTCCACGGCGGCGGCTTTGGCGGCACAGCGCAGGCGTTCGTGCCGCTGGATATGCTGGACGGCTTCCGCGACAGGGTGGAAGCCTCGCTGGGACGGGGCTGCTGCCACGTGGTGCGCATCCGGCCGGCCGGCGGCATCCGGCTGGGATAGGGGGTGCGTCATGTGCTATCAGGCCATTGAAGATCTGCTGGGCTACGCCCTGCGCACAGGGCTTATAGAGGGATGTGACCGCACATGGGCCTCCAACGCCCTGCTACAAGCTATGAAGCTGGAATCCTGGGAAGATCCGCAGACGGCGCGGGAGCGGCCCTTGGAGGACATCTTGAGGGAGCTGCTGGAAGACGCGGCGGCGCGGGGCGTCATACAGAATGACGCGGTCAGCCGCGACCTTTTCGACACGGAGCTGATGGGCATGCTGACGCCCCGGCCCGCTCAGGTCATCAGTGAATTCCGGCGACGGTATCAGGCCGACCCGAAGGAGGCCACAGACTGGTTTTACCGCTTCTGTCGGGACACGGACTACATCCGCCGTTACCGCGTTGCGCGGGACAGGAAGTGGAAGGCCGTCACCCCCTACGGCGAGCTGGACATCACCATCAACCTCTCCAAGCCGGAGAAGGACCCCAAGGCCATTGCTGCGGCCAAAGCCGCCCCCCAGCGCGGCTATCCGAAGTGCCTGCTGTGCAGAGAGAACGAGGGCTACGCCGGACGGCTCAACCACCCCGCCCGGCAGAACCACCGGATCATCCCCGTCACCATCCATCAGGAGGACTGGTTCCTCCAGTACAGCCCCTATGTCTACTACAACGAGCACTGCATCGTTTTGAACGGCCGGCACACCCCCATGAAGATCGACAAAGCCACCTTCCGCAAGCTGCTGGACTTCATCAGGCAGTTCCCCCACTACTTTGTGGGCAGCAACGCCGATCTCCCCATCGTGGGCGGCTCTATTCTCAGCCACGACCATTTCCAGGGCGGCCGCTATGTTTTTGCCATGGAAAAAGCCCCTGTGGAGCAGCATGTCACCTTCCGGGGCTTTGCAGATGTGGAGGCCGGCATTGTCAAGTGGCCCATGTCTGTGATCCGTCTCCGCTGCAAGGATGATCAGCGTCTGGTGGAGCTGGCGGAGCGCATTCTGACCGCGTGGCGGGGCTATACGGACGCGGCGGCCTTCATTTTCGCGGAGACGGACGGCGAGATGCACAACACCATCACCCCCATCGCCCGGATGCGGGCGGGGCAGTTCGAGCTGGATCTGGTGCTGCGCAACAACATCACCACCGCGGAATATCCCCTGGGGGTGTACCACCCCCATCAAGAGCTGCACCACATTAAGAAGGAGAACATCGGTCTCATCGAGGTCATGGGCCTGGCGGTGCTTCCGGCGCGGCTGAAGGACGAGCTGGGCGGCGTGGCGCGGGCGCTGGTGCGGGGCGACGATCTGCGGGCCGACGAGGCGCTGGCCAAGCACGCGGACTGGGCGGAGGAACTGAAAATCCGCCATGTGTTCACGGCGGAAAACGCCGAAGATCTGCTGCGGCAGGAGGTGGGCGCGGTATTTGCGCAGGTGCTGGAGCACGCCGGCGTTTTCAAGTGTACCCCGGAGGGCCGGGAGACCTTTTTACGGTTTATTCAAAGTGTATGAAAGGATGAGGACGCGAGTATGAAAACCATTTTGGTGGCTGGCGGTGCCGGATATATCGGCAGCCACATGACGGTACTGCTGGTCAAACAGGGCTATGAGGTGGTCGTGGCGGACAACCTGCGCACCGGGCACTGGCAGTCTGTCAAGGGAGCGTGGAAGCTCTATGTAGGCGACCTGCGGGACGCCGCGTTCCTCGACCGCCTGTTCACGGAGAACAAGATCGACGGCGTGATCAATTTCGCGGCCTGCTCCCTGGTGGGCGAGAGCGTTGTTGATCCGCTGAAATACTACGGAAATAATGTGGAGGGTGCGGTGTCGCTGCTCTCGGCGATGAAGGCGCATGGCGTGGATAAGATCGTGTTCTCCTCCACGGCGGCCACCTACGGCGAGCCGGAGAAGCAGCCCATCGAGGAGTGCGACCGCACCGAGCCCACCAACCCCTACGGCGCCACCAAACTGGCCATCGAGAATATGCTGAAATGGTGTGACAGAGCCTATGGCATCCGCTATGCGGCGCTGCGCTACTTCAATGCCGCCGGTTCCGACACGGAGGCAGGCATCGGCGAGGATCACGAGCCGGAATCCCACCTGCTCCCGCTGGTGATGAAAACGGCGCTGGGACGGCAGGAGCATATCGGCATCTTCGGCGAGGACTATCCCACGCCAGACGGCACCTGCGTGCGGGACTACATCCATGTGAAGGATCTGGCGGAGGCGCACCTGCTGGCGCTGGAGTATCTGGATCGGGGCGGTAAGAGCGATGTGTTCAATCTGGGCAGCGGCAACGGCTACTCCGTCCGCGAGATCATCGACACCGCCCGCCGTATCACCGGCCGGGAGATCCCGGCCAAGGTGGAGCCTCGCCGCCCCGGCGACCCCTCCGTGCTGATCGCCTCCCCCAAGAAGGCGGTGGAGGTGCTGGGCTGGAAGCCCAGCCGCAGTCTGGAGCAGATCGTTGCCGACGCGTGGGCGTGGCACAGCGGCCACCCCAACGGCTATGAGGGCTGAGGTATGTGCCGACTGACACCCTTTGGCGTGCTGGACGGCAGGGAGATCCCTCTCATCGAGCTTTCCGACGGCAGGTGCGTCGTGGAGCTGCTGCCCTACGGCGCAGCCGTCCGTAGCATCTATGTGCCGGACAGAAACGGCAAGATGACGGACATCTGCCTGGGCTACGACGAGTTAGAAAGCTATCGGCACATGGATGCCTGCTTCGGCGGAACCATCGGGCGCTGTGCCAACCGCATCGGCGGAGCAGGCTTCAGCATCGACGGCACGGCGTACCGTGTTACGGCAAACGAGGGAAGGAACTGCCTCCACGGAGGAAACGAGGGCTTCCACAAGAAGCTGTGGGACTTCACCTGCGCCGAGAATGCGGTCACATTCACCTACACCTCCCCCGACGGGGAGGAGGGCTTCCCCGGCGCTGTCCGTGTGGAGGTCACCTACCGCTTGGCAGACAGTACGCTCACCATAGAGTACCGTGCGGCGGCGGAGAAGGACACCGTGGTTAACCTGACGAACCACACTTATTTCAATCTGGGAGGACATGACAGCGGCACGGTGGATGACCATGTGCTGACGGTACGGGCCGGTCGCTATACGCCGACAGATGAAGAGAACATCCCAACGGGACAGCTGGCGGAGGTGGAGGGGACACTGCTGGATCTCCGTGCGCCCACGGAGCTGAAGAGCCGCCTCCGCAATGTATCTCTGAACGGCGGGCATGGATATGATCACAACTATGTTCTCAATGTGGGGCAAGCACCGGTGGCGGAGCTGTGGTGTCCCGCCACTGGCATCGGAATGGAACTGACCACCTCAATGGAGGGAATGCAGCTATATACGGCGGGATGGCTGACGGAACGCACCGGAAAGCAAGGGGCACTCTATGGGCCTTTCCACGGGATCTGCCTGGAAACACAGCGGTTTCCGGACGCTGTGAATCATGCGGCCTTTCCCTCTCCCATCCTGCGGGCCGGTGTGACATACCGCGAGAATACCCTTTATTGCTTCTTTGTCCGATAGGACGCGGCAAAAAGCAGAGCCGGGGATACCTCCACGGCGTGGGATGTCATAATCAAAAATTGCCGACAGCCGCAGGCCATCGCATTGAATGGCCTGCGGCTGTTCCCGCAGATTACCTCATGGTCGATTCGGCAGCGATTATAGCGGAGCAACGCACCTTAAGGCTGGCGAACCGAATCATACTTGGAATCGCCCAAGGCTTTGAGATAGGCATCGTATGCTGCTTCCAAGGAGGAATACTGTTCTCCTTTTTCCAGGATTTCCTTATATTGCTTTTGTAAAACAAGTGATTGAGAAACGGCAACATAGGTTTTGCCGTCTTTTTTTCGCTCGCCGGTCGTGGTTTCGGAAACATAATATTTCCCTTTGCCGGTTTGAATAATTACGGGAATATTATTTCCGACTCCGACTTTGTCCGTGTTCAGAGACGTCCAGAAAAGATACCGATTTGCTTCTTGCCCGTCTCTTCCGTCGCCAAGATAGGCCCATGTGCAGTCCGGCTGCTGCAGGAGAGTGTTGTCCAACTTTCCGATTGCTTCGTAGATAGCCGGAACATAATCTGACTTCGGACATCTGGAGTCAAACTCGAAGTTGGAGTGAGTATTTACAGCGCCGTTTTTCCAAAAGTCTGTACTATATAGAAGTGGGAAGAAATCCGTCACGCTTGTGTTAAACGGATACTTGGGAGCAGAAGGGTCGGCTTTCCCGCTCCAAGTCAGAATGATTCCGTAATTTTCATTATATGAAACAACACAGGTTCCATTCGGCGCAGCAACGCCTTTCCAATTATTCGTGTCTCCTTGCTTTTTGTAATGGACGATACCGCCGATATTCACCGGATCGACCGATTGCCAGTCGGCCCGCTTCTGCTTCAGGTCAACAGTCACGGTGGTCTCCGAATTCCCCAGCAGTGCCTCTGCAGATACCTGCGCATAAGCGGAGCGCACATTTGCAAGGTCAGCCGCTTCTCGGGTTTTTTCAAGCTGTGATGAAAATACCGGGATCGCAATCGCGATCAATACAGCGATGATCGCAATGACGATCAGCATTTCCATCAACGTAAATCCATTTCTGATTCGTTTCACTATAATCCCTGCTTTATCTTGGATATATATTCTTTATATGCCATCCTATCATAATTTTGAGATGTTTGCAACGAGAAAGCTGCAAAATCGAAAAATGAAAATCCCCAGCAGGCTGCGTTTTCCGCAATCTGCCGGGAATCCCTTTACTACACTGTCAATGCTGCTATGTATTTCACGGACGCTGCATGTTCGATTTGGGCGAAAATAGCCACTCTACGCCGGGAAAACAAACCAAATGAAGCCAGAAATAGAAGCCACTACCGAAGCTCCAACGGGGACGTCTTCAAGCGCTTCACCGGGTCACGAAAAAGGGGATCACACGCTCCGCTATAAGAACGTCGTTGCACTTCCAGCAGATCGTCACGCGGTAAGTACCGGCAGGGACACGGGAGACATCCTTCGCCGGAAGCAGCGTCAGGGTTCGCGTTTCTGCGGCGTTGGCGGGGCTGCTGCCCTCAGTCGCCGTATCTTCCCCTTCAACCGCCGTTGTCCATTTGATCTGGACCACTTTGTCTGCGCTGACATACTTAACGGTGGTCTGCGGTTGCTGCTGGGCTGTATTCTCTTGCTTCTCCGTCAGCACAGGCTCTTCCACCCTTGCCAGCTGTTCCACGGCCGCTGTGACCCGCAGGCTTCCGCTGTTCCACGGCTGAATCTGCATGGAAGGCAGGCCATCCTCCGTATATGTGACAGCCCCATCGCCGCTCCAGCTTTTCGCCGTCAGCGCAAGGGTATCGGTAAATACCTTCCCGCCCTGGCCATTGGCGGTGAGCCGCAGCGTTCTGTTGCCATTCCCCGTAGTCGCCCTGCTCATATCCACCAGCAGCGACTGGCTGCCCGCCTCCACCGGGATCGGTCTGCCCTCACACAGCACCGAATAGCTAATGCCATTGTCCGTGCTGAACCGTGTTCCTCCCGGGAAGCCTGCACCGTCCAGTTTCATTTCAGCCGCGGTGCAGCCAGCGGGAAGCGTATACTGCACATAAAAGGGCTGCGCTGGGTCATACTCCGTCATGCTGGCCGCATCGTTGAAAAGCCCCAGTTCTTCAGCGGATGATCCGCTCCCTGCCGCAGGACACAGCGTAAAGCACAGTTTGCCGCCAAACCAGGTATCCGCCGCGCCCGCCAGCTTCACGCGGATGGGCATACACACCGCCACCGGGCTTTTGGGCACAGTCTGCGCCGTCAGCTTCAAGGCCACGGTGATCTTGGTCACATCGTCGCTTACAGTATAGTAGCTCGTCTGCGTCTCTGCCTGCAAATTCTTATCCACAGCGCCCAGCGTCACCAAAACGGGTTCTGCAGGCTGCGTTTCCGCCGTTTCCTCGACCGTTGACACCTGCAGCAGCTCTGCCGGGCAGGTCATGTCAAACGTCACCGTCTTCTTCTCCCCCGCCGTTGGACTCCAGTCCGCCAGCAGGAGCTGCGCCTTGTCATCCCGCAGCGCCAGGAGATCACTGGTCAGCTCAGACGGTGACGCGGCATAGGACGCCTGCCACTGGGCGGTACGCAGGTAACGCGCCTGGGCCGGCATCAAAAGCAGCACCAGCAGCGCCGCCAATGTCAGCGCCGCTGCCGCGTATACAGTTGTCCGCAGTCCCTTTCTCATTCGTTTCCCTTCTCGCCGCGCACGTCGGCGCACAGCCGCAGCAGCGCATCATAACGAACGTCCGCATCAGCTCTGACCGCGACCGTTATGGTCTTCTGCCACCGCTCACCGGCCTTGACCGTCCATGTCACTTCCGGCCCGACCTGCTCCTGTGTCTCCCCTGCCTGCCCGTCTACCGTGCTCTGCACAGACGTCACCGGGCAGAACCGGTAGCACCAGCCAGGGCCAAAGGAATACCACAGCGCCGATCCCTTCGAAATTTCCTCCGCAATGCCGCGATACGTCACCATCTTCGTTTTAGGCGCAGCATCCAGCGTGTCGTCCTGCGGCACTTCCGCTGTGTCCGCCATGTCCACGCCCTCAACGCTCCCATTCTCCGGTTTGGTAACGGGTGTGTCGTTCGGCTCTTTCACCGCCAGCGTGATGTCCAGTGCTTCCGGTGTCTCAATGCCCAGGCTGGCCAGCAGCGTAACGCCTACGGTCACGTCGCTTTTCTCCTGCGTACCGTCGTATTCCAGCAGGAATGTGCGTATACAGCTGCCATCGACCATCTGCCATGTATCACCATCGTCCCGCGGCGTCAGCCGCAGCGGTTCCAGCGGCCGGGCCTGAAGCGCTACCTCCTTTGAAACGGAGGACGAAAAACGCGCCCGCGCCGTGCCCAGGAGCAAAATGCCGCACGCCAGCAGCAGCACCGCCGCCAGACACAGCATATATTGACTTGTCCCTGCCCGTTTTTTCATGGATAGCTGCTTCTCCCTATGGTCTGTCATCCGATGCCGGATGACTGGTCATTCGCATTCGCATTCGCATTCGCATTTGAATAATTGCTGTTTGCTGTCACCGCATCCGCTTTTTCGCCCACGATCAGCACATTCGGGACACCCAGTGTCTTGGTAGAAATGGTGCTGTCCGTGATCGTCAGGGTGATCTCGTCCGCCCAGTCGTAATTGGCCTCCACATAGACGCCTGCACCGGTGTCCAGCCAGCCGTTCCTGCTGGCCTTGACCTGGTCCTCCTTGGGAAGAAAGCCCTCTTCCGCCGTGCCGTTGACGATGCAGTTCTGGATCGTAACCGTGCCGCCCTTGACGGCTATGCCTGTCATGCCCTCCACTGTGCTGTTCTGCACCAGCAGGCGGCTGCCCCGCTGGGGCTGGTAGATGCCGGCATACTTTCCCTTCACGGTGCTGTTGAGCACCTGAATATCCGTGCCGTAGCAGTCGTCCGAGCCGTTGCCCAGAATACCGGCGAAGGTGCTCTCGATGGTGCAGTCCTCCACCAACAGCACCGTGCGGCTGCTGGACGCAGCGCCGTTGCCAAATACATGAACGCCCACCTGCTCGTCGCCCACGGTCTTCAGCGTGCAGTTGCTGAGCCGCACCACGGAGACAGTGCCATTTTCGTTGCTTTCGTTCTTGTCGTCGATAAGCAGGCGTCCCTGAATGGTCACGCCGCTGAACGCCGCGCGGCTGCCCACCAGATGCACCGCCGTATCGCGGCCGCCGCCGTCGATCGTGCCGTTGAGCACCGTGATGCTGCTGCCCGGTGCACTCTCCAGCACCGGCTGCCCCACCACAGCGGTGGTCAGCTGCTTGCCGTTCAGGTCGATGATCACATCTTTATCCGCCGGGATGGTGACGGCCTCCTCCAGCGTCATATCTCCGGCCAGCCGGACGCTTTCGCCCTGCTTTAGTGCCGCAGTTAGGCTCTTCACCTCGGTCACGTCCGCAATGCTCGTCCGCAGGTTCTGCCCGGCGATCTGAATGGTGGCCTTAGCGCCATCCAACAATGTGGCCACATCCCCGTATTTCTCGGTCTGATCCGCAATCAGCGCAATAGAGTTACCCTGCTCGTCCTTCTGCTCCAACAGATAGCGGTATGTCCCGATGCGGGTATCCAGCACAGTGGCCGCCTCGACCTCCGTCTGCGTGCAGAGATACAGCCACAGGCCGGTCTGCTCACTCCCGGAAGTCCCGGTGGTGTTCACGGCGTAATAGTCGCCGACTTTTGTTTTGCCCGCGTCTTTGTACCCGTCGGCGGCCAGCAGCTCCTTCGCAAAGTCATCTACTTTGACCTCACCCACTGTCAGCAGCTTGTCATCCTGGAAAATGGCCTTGTCGTAGTCATACTCCACCGGGCGGATATAGGCAGGCGCCTCCACGTCCTCCCGTCCGGTTATAAGCTGTCCCTTCTCGTCCAGCGTGCCGTAGACGTAATAGCCCAGCACATCATAGACCCACTCACAGCGCACAGGGGCATCCGCCGCACTGTCCGCCGTCAGAAGCAGGGTGCTCTTGGGCATGACCCGGTAGGAATAGCCGCCATAGGTGCTGAGGTAAACGCGGTCCGCCGTCTTGTCACTTTTCTTTGCCGCGGCAGGCACATAGAAGTAGATGCGCTTTTGCAGCTCCTCCGGCATGGTAGACTTGTCCACCGTCACCGTGATCTGATTGATCTGCTCTCCGTCGTTGGTCACGGACAGCGCGGCGCAGGCGCTCTGTCCCGGTGCTAAGAGCAGTCCCGTGTCCAGCGCTTTGACCTGGCCCTCGAAGCCCCAGCTCTCCGTTTCAAAGACCAGCTCTGTGGTCTCCGCCACATTGGTATACCAGGCCGTGGTCAGGGAATAGAGCAGCACGCCCAGCGTAGCCAGTGCCGCCAGAGCGAACAGGGCTTGCTTCCATATTTTTCCAAAGGAGGCTCTGCTGCGCTCCGCCAATTCTCTGTTACTCATGTTCGTTTTTCAGCTCCTCCAGTACCTCTGCCCGTACCTTGCGGTATATCTCTTCATATTCCTCCGGCGTCAGCTCAATGCCTTCATCCAAAGCCGCTGCCTCATCCATCTCTTTGGCCACCTCCTGCAGCTGGCGGCGGATGGAGTTGATGCTGCCTCGCAGGATCAGCGCGCCCAGCAGCAGGATGGGGAACACGATACAGGCCAGAAACCCGATCGATCCTCCGAGAAATCCTATCACCCTGGTCACACCGCCTTCCTTATCGGAATACCAAACCACCCTGCCAATGAGCTGTTGCTGCGTCACAGGCTTGCCGTCCGCCACCGGGTTGGCATCACCCCGCGTTTCCAGCGTCACCGTGCCGTCCGACTGCGTGTGGATGTCGCTCACACGGTGGGTGATGATCTTCTCGCCACTGAGATCCGCCAAGCGGAATACCACCACATCTCCCACGGCCACATCGTGAATGTCCGTGCTGCGGCACACGATCACAGCGTTTACCGGGATGGTGGGTTCCATACTGCCGGTGATCACCCGGAACAGGCTGTAGCCCATCACACTGGCATAGCCTCGTGCCGCCACCTGAAGCGCAACAGTGATACACAGCAGCACCGCCGCGCACAACACCGCCACGCTGGCAACGTCACCGACGCGGCGCTTCGTTGCTTTCATTTCCATAGTCTCTTATTTTACTGTGCTGCCCGCCAGCTCGATACGCATGGCAAAGCCGCTTACGGACGCGCCGCTGACGCAGTCCGCGTCCTGTCCCTCCAGCCATATAAACATCCGGATGCGCTGAGGCACATTGCGCTCCAGCGTCACGATGCTGTTGCTCTCGTTAGCCCCCGCTTTAGCCATCTGCTCCAGCGTGGCTTGCAAAACAGTGTGGTCTTCTTCCAAGTTCGCATAGAGCTTGTCGGTGTTCTGAATAAATTGTCCTTTGTTCACATAGTCAGAGCGGCCAGCCAGGGTCTTATAGAGCCGGGCCTGTACGTCTGCCGCAGTCGCCGTATCCCCCGCCTGCTGCACACTGGCTGTAAACAAGTCGTTGACCTTATTTTCCTCCCACTGACTGGCCATCTGCACACTGAGTCTGCCGCCCACCGGTATACCGGTAACGGAAGTGTCGTTCCGGCCCAGCGGATAGGTGGCGATATAATCCGTTTCTCTCTGCGCGGTATGGCTGCTGCCATTCGGTTCGTAGATGTGGAACGTATTGTAGGAGAAGGCAGGCTGCACCTGCTCTCCCGCCTTCTGATAGTCGCCCCTCAGCGTGGTATAGCGCTGGTCGCCGCCGTCGGCGGCGTAAGCGGCCGCACTTTCCGCAGCGGCGTTCTGATTCACCAGAAAGCCCACGCGAAGGCTCTCGGACGCCGGGTACTCCGGCGTCTGCATGGCGAAGCCAACTTCCGTTTCCACCACCTGGGGCATATCCACCACATAGCTGCCCGCGCCGCTGGCATCGTTGCTGGTGGACACCCGCAGCTCATAGCGGCTGCCCGGCGACACCACCCAGAAATCAGCGTACAGATAACTCCCCTCGGCGGCACTTTCATCGTCAGCCGACAGGTTGGCGTGCGTCAACGTCTCGTCACACAGGAATTGGTCGTACGTCTTCAGATCTCCTGCTTTGGCCGTCCCCGCCCGCACCTCCGGGTCATCCTCCGTGTAGTACACCGGCAGATACCAGTTCAGACCATCTGCCGTGGAGACCGGCGTCAGGCCGCTGTGCGCATCGGCGTCCAGCAGATCGTCCAGCCGCAGCGTAGCGCCAAACGCGCCGGGGTAGTGCACCCACTCGTTGTTCACCAGATCAGGTGCCAGCAGAATGGTGCTGCCGCCGCCCACGGCCACCTGGATACCCTCAGCCACCGGACTGGTGGACGCGGTGAGCCAGGCGTAGGAGCTCATGACGATCATGGCCATGGCGCACAGAAGGGCAGCCGCCGTGCAAGCGATCTTTATGTATGCTCTTTTCTTCACAGCCAGCCCCTCCCTTCCGCGTGTTCTGCGTGGTCTTATTTCTTCTTTCTTTTCTGCGCTTCGTCCAGCATCTCCTGCATGATCTGCATACGCAGAGCGTCCTCATCGATCGCATCATCGTCTGCCGCCATCGCCGCATACTTAGCCTTGGTCTTAGACATCTTGTTCAGTGTCACCATGACTACAGAAATGACCAGGATCACCGATCCGATAATGATAGCCGCGGTTATGGCAAATTGCTTCCCCGTAACGCCCCAGCGGGAGCTGCGTCCGGTGATCTGATAAGCCGTCCCATTGGCATCTGTAAGCGTCGCATCCACGCCGTAAGCCGCAGACAACGACTCCGGTATTACCGCGTTTTCCATGCCGACACCTGCCGCATTGATGCCCACATAGTATTTTGTCCGTTTACTTATGCTGGCCAGCGAGAACCATGCGTAGCCCTCATCATCAACCACCGAGGTCTGCACGGCGTCCGTGCCCTGATACAGCGTTGCATACTGGCGGGCATTGTCCACCTTCACGCCGACGGTCACATCAAAGTCCGTATTGTCCGCGAAATCCACCTGAAACACCTGGTCACTCTCAATGCCGGCCTTCTCGGAGTCTGTTTCCGTCACAGACGCTCCCAGCTTATAAGATCCCGAGTAATCCTTGTCCGTGGCGTTGGCCGCGTCGATCTTCCAGCGAGAGCCGTCCTCCGCACGGATGGTAATGGTCGCATCTTCACCGCCAAAACGAGAGAGGTCTTTGCCCGAGATCTCCCCACTGTCCGGCTGAATGATGACCTCCAACACACCGTCCGCACCTTCATCGCGCGCTTTATCCACGGTGTCCTTCAGATCTGACCACCCCTGCTTGTCCGTGATCGTGGCAGTAATGGTCGTTGTCTCTTTCCCGCCGTCGTTTTCTCTCTTGACGGAGATGGTACTGCTCTCATTTTCAGAAACGGTGGTCTGCGCGCCGCGGCTTCCGCCGGTGGTCGTACTGCCGGCAGGCGGCGTTGTTGTCACACTGTCCGCGGAAAAGGATGTATCGCCCTGCCGTATGCTCTCCAACAGTGCATCCGCCACCGTCTGATCGCCGGAATCCGTATACACCGTATCAATGCTCTCGCAGCCCTTGAACGCATACTCCCCCGACGCGGAAATGGTAGACGAAAGCAAGACCTCCGTCAGCGCGGAGCAGCCGTAGAACGTCCACGTGGGCACTCCGGCCAACCGCGCTGACAGCGTTGCCCGCACCAGTCCCGTGCAATAGGCGAACACGGACACGCCCATGCTGCTTACCGATGCCGGCACTGTGATCGCCGCAAGAGATGCGCACCGGTAAAACGCCATGCTGCCGATGGTCGTGAGGGAATACGGCAGCGTCACGGCGGTCAGCTTCTCGCAGGCGCGGAACGCGCACTCTCCGATCTCGGTCACGCCGCTGCCCAGGCGGACCGTCAGCAGCTCCGCACACTCGGCAAAGGCATAGTCGCCAACGCGGGTCACACTGTCCGGCAGCGTCACGGCAGTCAGCTCTTCGCATCCATAAAATGCCAGATCGCCCACAGAGGTCAGCCCACTGGGCAATGACACAGCGGTGATCTGCTGCCGCAGATCATACCACGGTGACATCTCGCTCTCCGGAAAATCCGTCATCTCACCGCTTCCGGTAATGGTCAGCGTCCCGCCGCTGAATCTCCACTGCAGGTCATCGCCGCAGACGCCGCCCTCCTCCGCATACGCGGGGAGGGACAGCGTGAGCGTTAGCAGAAGGATCAATAACGTTGCTATCCCGCTTCTTTTCATACAGCTTCCTCGATTTCTCTTGCCGGCAACTTGCCAATTATGGCCCGCAGCATTTCTTTAATCGTAGGCTTCCTTCCATATATCTTCTGGAAGTGGAAAAACAGTATCACTATGCCGGTCGCGCAAATTACGACCGTCCACAGCCGCGGCGCCGGAATCCAAAGAAAAAATGGTTTCCAATCGATTGGAATCTCTCGAAGCCATGCCGCTATATAGCGAATAACGGCATACCAGATCATATAGAGTTCCCAGAGCATTCCCTTCGCGATCCGCTTCTTTTCAAATCGAAGCAGCACGATTAATATGACCGTATTTGCGATGATCTCAAACTCGCGGCAAGGAAAGTGAATGGCCTTTCCCGTGTCGGTAAAGAACAGGATGACACCCGTACAGCATCCTTGGAAGATACACGCGACCTTGGATAGAATGTGCAGAACACATATACCCGCAGCCGACATATCGCCGATCGTGCCGTAGTCCTCTTTCAATATTTTGGTCAGCAGCCAGATACTGAGCAGAATCATGAGCGGAACGCCATACCAGCAGCCTCCACCCCAGTAACCCAATGCGATACGAGCTGTAACTCGGTCGCCTACATTCCCAAAAACAGCATGCACAGCATACAGCAGTATAACCTGCCATAAGGCAAGGTCATAATACTTGCGCCGCAGAAGGCAGCATAGAAGGGCCGCCGCCATAGCGATTAGAACGTAGGAGTTTAGGTAATATACGCGGATGAACTCTAACACTTCAACAAAACTCATGTCTGCTACTCCTTTTCCCTCACCTCACAGCTATCTCCACTCAACTATCAACTCTTCGTAGTAACTGTGATTTTTACGCTCTTTTCAAGGCCAACACTGTAAGACACACTACCTGAAGTAATTGTAACCGTATTTAAGGGATTCTCTATTTCTCTCCATTGAGGCGCACCTCGTGAGCCCTTATCCGCCTCGTCGCCAGCATCACCGTCAATTTTCCCAATAGATACTGAGTTTGATCTTCCTTTAGAATTGAATCGAAAATACTTAGTGTATGTCGTCCCCGGATCTGCCCTTGCCCCTGCTTTCATAACAACATCAATAACAGCATCTCCATAATATGCCGGATCAACTCCACTGATAGCGACCTGAACATACGGATAAAACCACTCTGTTGTGTCCTGATACCAGTAGACAGATACATCGTACGGATCTGTAATACTGTTGCCGCTATATTCCGTGTATTTGACGTTACAACTACTATCAGTACCTGTGGGTTGCTTGACGAGGATAACCTTCACATCTGGCGCGGCCCACTTTACTTCAAACTGCGGGCACAGCTCAGACGCACGCCCTCCATCCTTGTACTGCAGCGAAGCCTTTGCTCCCTGCGCAGTACTGGCTGCATACGGTTCACCGTCCAGCATAAATGTGACCGTGCAGGTTTCATAGGGGCCCGCCTGCTGGAAATTCAACGTGCCGATGTCATATACTGTGGCATCATTCTGGCGGCTGCTTCCTACCGCATCCACGATAACTCCCGTGCTGAGGTTACTCGCTGTATAACCGTAAGTATCCATCGACACCTTATCACTGTTCAGCCGATAAGCTACCTTCACAGCACCGATTTCCGCCTGGATTGGCTCATGCTCATAATCCTCAATGGTAACCGTCATGTCATCTACGAGATGGTCGGTCATAAACGTCCCTGCGAATGCGTTTCCATCCGCATGACTCGTTCCAGCCAGTGTGACGCGAACATAGTTCACCACCTTGGTTCGGATATGCTCCGCGCTCAGATCGATCGTCACGCCTTCTTCGCCGTAGTACAACTTATTGTAGTACACACCGTAGAGCGTGATCGCTTCCAGCGACCACTCGCCTTCCTGCGAAACGTCCGTTGTATCTGGAATAGCAAATATCCACTCCGTTACAGTTTTCCCATCACGCTCCGTTGTCTCGCCCATGATAACCTGTGTTTCATCCTCAGCGGTGTTCTCCACAACAATGCGTTTCCCTGCCTGGTTCTTCAATGTGGCAGTTATGTTCGACGCCGCATTGGAATACGCCAGCTCCACAGATACC
>USGS01000015.1 GCA_900554275.1 uncultured Eubacteriales bacterium | reverse complement strand
TGTTCGCTGGGTGCGTGTGGCCGCTGACGTTTTGGTGGTTTGGATGGCCGGGCCGGAGATAAAAGTACTATAACATAAAGCATCCCCCGGCCGGGGGATGCTTTATGTTATGGGGGATGGGCTTATTTCAGGCGCTTGTCGCACTTCTTGGACAGCCATGTGCCCAGGGACTGGAACAGCTGGACCAGCAGGATCAGGATGACCACCGCCACCAGCATGACCAGGTACTTGTAACGGTAGTAGCCGTAGTCGATGGCGATCTTGCCCAGGCCGCCGCCGCCGATAATGCCGCTCATGGCGGAGTAGCCCAGTATGGTGGTCAGGGCGATGGTGACGTTCTGAATGAGGGAGGGGACGCTCTCGGGGATCATGACCTTGCAGATGATCTGCATGGGGGTGGCGCCCATGCTCTGGGCGGCCTCGATGATGTTGCCGTCCACCTCGCGGAGGCTGCTCTCCACCAGGCGGGCCACAAAGGGGAAGGCCGCCGCCACCAGGGGAACGATGGTGGCCGTGGTGCCCACGGCCGTGCCGATGAGCAGACGGGACAGGGGGAACACCATGATCATCAGGATCAGGAAGGGGATGGAGCGCAGCAGGTTGATGATGACGTTGAGCACCTGCATGAGCCAGCGGGGAAGGGGCAGCACGCCGCCCTTTTCACCGGCCACCAGCAGCACGCCCAGGGGCAGGCCCAGGACCAGGGACAGGGCCGTGCTGATCACGGTGACATAGAATGTCTCCCAAATGGCGACAGGCAGGGAGGGCAGCACCGTCAGCAGGTCCTGCAGCGACTGGGCGGAAAACAGATCATTATACATGGTGGTCCACCTCATCTACCCGCACATTGGCCACGTTGTTGATAAATGCCAGCGCCTTGTCGAACTGGCTGCTGGGGATGCCCAGCATCATGCTGCCGTACACGGTCTCGGACAGCTTCTGCGTGCTGGCGGAAATGACGTTGCAGAGGATGCCCTCCTCCGCCGCCAGACGGGCGATGAGGGGAATGCTGGTGGTCTGGCTGTCCTTGAACACGAGACGCACCAGCCGCTCGTCCTCGGGGTTATAGACCTGGGCGTCTGCGCCGCCGGGGAACACCAGGCGGCGGCCCGCATCGGAGCGGGGCGCGGCGAACACCGTGCCCACCATGCCCTCCTCGGCCACGCAGCCGTCGTCCAGGATGGCCACGTGGGAGCAGACCTCCTTCACCACGCTCATCTGATGGGTGATGATGACCACGGTGATGTGGAGCTTTTGGTTGATGTCGCGGATCAGCTCCAGGATCTGGCGGGTGGTCTTGGGGTCAAGGGCGCTGGTGGCCTCGTCGCACAGCAGCACCTTCGGCTCGGTGGCCAGGGCGCGGGCGATGGCCACACGCTGCTGCTGGCCGCCGGACAGCTGGGCGGGATAGGCGTCCGCCTTGTCGGGCAGACCCACCAGCTCCAAAAGCTCACGGGCGCGCTTCTCCGCGTCCGCCCGCTTCACCCCGGAGATCTCCATAGGGAAGCAGACGTTCCGCAGGCAGGTGCGCTGCATGAGCAGGTTGAAGCGCTGGAAGATCATGGTGATGTTCCGGCGGGCGGCCCGGAGCTGGGCGGGGGTCATGGTATCCAGCCGCTGACCGTCTACGATGATCTCGCCCTCGGTGGGGCGCTCCAGCAGGTTGATGCAGCGCACCAGCGTGCTTTTGCCTGCGCCGGACATACCGATGATGCCGTAGATGTCGCCGTCCTCGATGGTGAGGGACACATCCTTCAGAGCGTCCACCCCGCCGCCTGAGCCGGAGTCGTATGTTTTACTTACGTGTTTCAGTTCTATCACGGGTATGACCTCGTTTCTTCTGATTTTCCGATCTCTTTTCCGCATACCCTACGGTGGGGCGGGGAACACAGAAAAAAGATCGGGAGAATATCGACTTTTGCGGCCCTCCGCCGTATTCCCCGCTCCTTGCGGGGCGGGGAATACGGGAAGAGAAGAATAGGTTACTGAGCGGACTGGGCGGTCAGGGCATCCAGCGTGGTCTGCTTGCCGCCGTACAGGCCCATGGGCTCTACGTGGATGGAAGCGATGGAGGCGATGTGGGTGCCGTTCTGGGAGTTGAAGTCCTCCAGATAGGGCAGGTGCTGGAAGTAGTTGGCGGTCACAGTGCCGTCATCGACGACGGTGTTGGGCACAACGTAGTCGTTGTAGACCTGGATGTCCAGGGTGATGTCCTTGGCGGCCAGGATCTCCTTGGCGACCTCCAGGATCTCGGCGTGGGGCGTGGGGGAAGCGGCCACAGTGATGGTCTCGCCCTTCAGAGCGTCATAGTCCACGAAATCGCTGTACCCATCGGTGGGATTCTCCACCACGGAGATAACGGAGCCGGCGTACCTCTCAGCGATGAAGTCGGCCACCTGCTTGCTCTCCAGAGCGGCCTTCAGGGCCAGGATCTTGGGGGTATTTTCATTGCCCTCCTTCACAGCCAGGATGTTGGCATAGGCGGAGGAGGAGCCCTCGATGGCCAGGGAGTCCTTCACGGGGTTCAGGCCGGCGTTGATGGCGTAGTTGCTGTTGATCACGGCGTAGTCCACGTCGGGCAGCAGGTTGGGGAGCTGGGCGGCCTCAGCCTCCACGATCTCCACGTTGTACGGGTTCTCCACGATGTCGTTCTTGGTGGCGGTGATGCCCACGCCGTCCTTCAGCTTGATGATGCCGTTCTCCTGGAGCAGCAGCAGGGCACGGGCCTCGTTGGTGGTGTCGTTGGGGACGCCGATCTTAATGGTGGCGGCGGTCTTGTCACCGTCGGTGCTGTTCTTGCTGCCGCAGGCAGCCAGGCTCAGGGCCAGCACAGCGGCCAGCGCCAGAGTGATGATCTTGGTCAAAGTGTTGTGTTTCATGTTCGCAGTCTCCTTTGAAATGATGTTATTTGGGTTTGCAGCAATTCTTTATCTCAGCATCGCCGCCCGGCCGGAACGGCGGTACATAAGCAAAATAAAACAGCGGGTGGTCATTCGACCCCCGCTGCCTGATCACACACCGGCTTTTTCAAGCCGTCAAACAGTTACCGGAAAGCTGATGACCTTTTTGAGCGCGACGGAACATGCACATGGACATCATACCCATGCACATCTCGCACATCATCATGGAAACGGTACGCTTCATGTCAGCTTTCCTCCTTAACTGTGATTTTCCCTGTCGGGATGGTGGCATAATACGCCCTTTGTATGCCGTTGTCAACCCCTTTTTCGCCTTTCTGCGTTTCAGCCAAAAAGCCAAGCGGCTGAGTAGGTGATTTCGTACAGTTTGCTATTTCCACTTTGCTGCTTGCATTAAACACTATATGTGGTATAATAGCGTGAAGCATTATACGAGAAATAGGAGTGAAGCGGATGGCATCCAGGGTATTTGACTATATTGCGCGGGAGGAACGGCGGCAGGCGGAGACGGTGGAGCTGATCGCCAGCGAAAATTTTGCCAGTGAGGCGGTGTGCCGCGCGGTGGGCAGCTGCCTGACGAATAAGTATTCCGAGGGCTATCCGGCTCACCGGGCCATGGGAAATCAGGGACGATATTACGGCGGCTGCCACGTGGTGGACGAGCTGGAGGAGTACTGCATCGCCAAGTGGAAGGAGGTGTTTTCCACCGACTACCATGTGAATGTGCAGCCCCACAGCGGGACATCCGCCAATCTGGCAGCGTATCTGGCGCTGCTGCAGCCGGGCGACCGCATTCTGTCCATGAGTCTCGCCAACGGCGGGCATCTTTCCCACGGGCTGCCGGTGAACGCGTCCGGGAAGCTGTACGACATACACGCCTACGAGGTGGACGAAAACGGCGTCATCGACTATGACGCGATGGAGCGGCTGGCCCGGGAGCTGAAGCCGAAGCTCATTATCGCCGGTGCGTCGGCGTACAGCCGCGTCATCGACTTCGGGCGGTTCGCCGCCGCGGCCCGGGAGGTGGGAGCGTATTTTATGGCGGATATAGCGCATATCGCCGGACTGGTGGCGGCGGGGGCGCATCCCAGCCCCTTCGGGCTGGCGGATGTGGTCACGACCACCACCCACAAGACGCTGCGCGGCCCGAGAGGCGGCTTGATCTTCTGCCGCCCGGAGCTGGCGAAGAAGATCGACAGTGCCGTGTTCCCCGGGATGCAGGGCGGGCCGCTCCAGCACGTTATCGCCGGTAAGGCGGTGGCGGCGGAGGAAGCGCTGACTCCGTCCTACCGCACCTATATCCACAACGTGGTGGCCAACTGCAAGGCCATGGCGGCGGAATTCAGCGCCATGGGCTACCATGTGGTCACCGGCGGGACGGACAACCATCTGTTCCTGCTGGACCTGACGGAGACGGGACTGACGGGAAAGGCGCTGCAGGAGGAGCTGGACCATCGGGGCATCACGCTGAACAAAAACTGTGTGCCGGGGGATCAGCGCTCACCGTTCCAAACCAGCGGCGTCCGCATCGGCACGGCGGCCATGACCACCAAGGGCTATACGGCGGAGGATTTCTGCCGCGTTGCCCACCGCATCGACGAGGTGATACGGGCCATGATGGCCGCGCAGGCGTAAGACGCCTTAAAGAGAGCAAAAAAGTATCCCACGGCACTGCCGTGGGATACTTTTTATGTTCGTTATACCGCAGTTTCCCGCAGGAACTGCCGGAGAAACCACACGGCCATCACCGCGCACAGCGCCTCGGAGATCACCGGCGCAAACCAGATGCCCGTGCCGCCCACGGCTGCCGCCAACAGCAGTAGCGCGCCGGCCTGGAACGCAAGTCCCCGGCCCACGGAGATGGAGATGGCAGCCTTCGGCCGCTCTACCGCCGTCAGGAAGCCGCCCATGAGGATGTTGCTCCCCAGCAGCAGGTAGCACAGACCGTACCGCCGCAGCGCGCCGGCCGCGCTGCCCAGCAGCTCCGGCTTCTCCGCGCCGAGGAAAATCCCGGCGATCTGGGGGGCAAAAATCATCACGCCGGCGAAGATCACCGCCGTCATGATGCCCACCGCCGTAAAGCCGTACCGCAGCAGCTTCTTGTAGCCCGCCGCGTCCCCCTTGCCATAGTGGTAGCTGACCAGGGGCTGGCTGCCCTGGGAGATGCCCAGCATGGTGTTGATAATGAGGGTGTTCACATAGGCGATGATGGTGTAGCACACCAGTCCGTCGTCGCCGAGGCACCGGAGGATGACCCGGTTGAACAGAAAGATCATCACGCCGTTGCACAGCTCCGTCACGCCGTCGGCAAAGCCCAGCGGGATCAGCCGCTTGTAAATGCCCCAGTCCATCCTGAACTTCACGAAGTGGAAGGTGTTGTGTCCGCCCAGGAAGTGACGCAGATAGATGACGCACGTCAGAAGCTGGGAAAGTCCCGTGGCGAAGGCTGCGCCCCACACGCCCCAGTCCAGGATGAAGATGGCGATATAGTCCAGCACGCAGTTGGCCAGACAGCCGGTGATGACCGTCAGAATGGCCAGCCGGGGATAGCCGTCGGTCTTGATCAGCACCTCCATGTTATAGGAGACGATGAAGCACACGGCAAAGGGGGCGAGGCCCTTGAGATAGTCGATGGTATATTGATACGTTACGCCCTTTGCGCCCAGCAGCACGGCGAAGGGCTCGAGAAATACGAAGACGAGGACAGAGATGGTCAGGCCGATGCAGGTCAGCAGCACGATGTTTTGGGAGAACAGGCTGTTGGCCTTCTCGCCCTGGTTTTGCCCCAGGTAGATGGCGATAATGGTGCTGGTGCCGACGGCGAAGATGACGCCGATGGAGAACAGCACGTTGGTGAACGGCACCGCCAAATTCACCGCCGCCATGGCGTATTCGCCTACGCCCTTGGCGACCATCAGCCCGTCCACGATGGAATACAGGCTGAAAACCATGAGGGAGGCCACCGTAGCGGCTACGAAATGCAGGAATTGTGATGACAGGCTTCGCTCATTGAGCATTTTGGATGAGATTCCTTTCCTTTTGATTTCCGTTTCAGAGATATAATTCTATTCTAACGAAAATAAGTCGTTCTGTCAAATACTCTTGTCATGAATGGCAAGACAGTTTATAATTATCTTCATTAAAAAATCTGTGGGGGTATTTTTATGGAAGCCTATGTGATGGATGCGTTTTCCACCCGCGTGTTCGGCGGCAATCAGGCCGGCGTGGCCCTGCCGGAGCGGGAGCTGCCCGATGCACGTATGCAGCAGGTGGCGGCGGAGTTCAAGCACTCGGAAACGGCCTTTGTCCGCCTGGAGAAGGACGGCAGCGTAACGCTGCGGTACTTCACCCCGGCGGGTGAGGTGGAGCTGTGCGGCCACGCCACGGTGGCGTCCTTCGCGCTGCTGCGGCAGCTGGGACGCATCGGCGACGGCGACGTGACGGCCCACACCAAGGCGGGAGAGCTGTCGGTGACGGTGCAGGGCGGCACGGTGTGGATGGACATGGCCAAGCCCCGGCTGCTGCGGGAGCTGGGCGAGGACGAATGGGACGCCTTTTATGAGGCGTATGGCCTGACCACCGCGGACAGGCCGGAGGGGCTGACCCCGGCCATCGTATCCACAGGGCTGGCGGACGTGATGCTGCCGGTGAGGGATCATGACACGCTGATGCGGGCGGTGCAGAACGAGGCGGCGGTGACGGCGCTGTCGAAAAAGTACGATGTCACCGGCGTGCATATGTTCTGCCTGGGCGACGGCTGCACGGCGTACTGCAGCAACTACGCGCCGCTGTACGACATCCCGGAGGAGTGCGCCACCGGCACGAGCAACGGGGCGCTGACGTATTACCTGTACCTGCGGGGCATCGTGCAGCCGGGGCAGGAGAACGTCTTTTTGCAGGGCGAGCATATGAACCGACCTTCGGAGATCCGCAGCAGGCTGTATGAGCAGGACGGCGCGGTGAACGTCCGGGTGGGCGGCAGCGCCGTGATGAGTATGCAGTGTGAGGTAAAGATCTGATCACAGGAGACCGAGCGGAGGGGAGAATGTGGCGTTCTCCCCTCTTTTCTGCACTCTGACAACTTGAGGTTGCGTCGTTTTGGGCCGGTGCAACCTGAGGTTGGTGGACGGTGCGGCGCAGGAATGTTATCCTTGTGGGGAAAGGAGGTGTTTGTGTGGAGTACATACGCACATATTCCGCGAAGGGCGTTCTGACCGCACTGGGCAAGTCCCTACTGTATCTGCTGTTCTTCCTGGCGGTCCAGTTTCTGGCGGGCATCGTCTATGCCGCCATCGCCGCCGCCGGAGCATCACTGCTTCCCGGCGGGGTGGATGCAGAGAGTATTATGGCTGGAACAGAGACGGTGGTGCTGCTGACGTATCTGCTGACTGCGGCGGCGATAGTGCTGTGGTTCCGACTGCGGCACAAGCCGCTGGGGGAGGCGGCGGGTCTGCGCCGCTGCTCCGGCTGGACGGCGGCCTTCTGTGCGTTCTGCGCTGTGGACTTTTTCGTGGTGGTACAGCTGACGCTGGCGCTGCTGCCTGCGGTATGGATGACCGACTATAACGACCACATGGAGCTCCTACTGTCCGACGGACTGATCCCGGCGCTGTCCATCACCGTGGCCGCACCGCTGGCGGAGGAGCTGATGTTCCGCGGGGTCATTCAAACCCGGCTGGAGCGGGCTATGCCCGTGTGGGCGGCGGTGGTGCTGCAGGCCGTCCTGTTCGGCGTGGTACACGGAACGCCCATTCAGATGGCCTATGCGTTCCTGCTGGGGTTGGCGTTCGGCTTCCTTCGTAGCCGCACCGGCAGCATCCTGCCCGGCATCGCCGCCCACGCCGCGTTTAACGCGATGAACGACCCGCTGGGGATTTTCGGGGATACTGCGGGGAGCTGGTATGCGCTGGCCGTCATGGCGGCGGTGTGCGCCGTGGGGTGTGTGTTCTGCCGCCGCGGGCTGGCGTCGCTGGCGGCGACTCAGAATGGACGGGAGACGTGAGGAACGGATTCCCACGCCAGTGTGAACACTGGCTCGGAATGACAACGCCATACACATATACATATAAAAGAGCAGCGCCGGCGGCGCTGCTCTTCTGCATATCGTATGGCTTACACGTACCGCTGGGTGGTCACATCGAACACGCCGCGGGTGGTGATGCGCAGGCTGGGGATCACCGGCAGAGCCATGAAGCTCAGCGTCATGAACGGATCAATGCCCTTGGACACGCCCAGCTTGTAGGCCTGCTCCTTGGCGGCCTCCAGGTCGTGGTTCACGTTGACCAGCGTATCGTCGGACATGATGCCGGCGATGTTCAGCCGCAGGTCGCCCAGCACCTGGCCGTTCTCCACCACGGTGATGCCGCCGTGCTCCTGCACGATGTGGTTGGCGGCGAAGGCCATGTCCTCCTCATTCGTGCCCACCACGATGATATTGTGGCTGTCGTGGCTGATGCTGGTGGCCACCGCGCCCTTCTTCAGGCCGTAGCCCTTGATGTAGCCCAGGCCGATGTGGTGGGTGTTCTTATGCCGCTCGATGACGGCGATCTTGAGAATGTCGTAGTCCACGTCGATGCGGTCGGTGTAGCCGCCGTCGGTGGTGGTGATCTCGCCGTCCACCATGCCGATCACCGCGTGGGGGCGGCTGTCGGTGAAATCCTCGGCGGACAGGGAGGCCACATGGAACGTATTGTGGGCGCGGCTGACCAGGTAGGGGTCGATCTCCGGCAGGGGGAAGTCGGCCACCACACCGTTTTCCACCATGAGGGCGCCCCGCTTGTAGACCTTTTCGATGTTGAAGTGCTGGAAATCATCGATGATGACGAAGTCGGCCAGATAGCCGGGGGCGATGGCGCCGCGGTTGTTCAGCAGGAAGTACCGGGCGGCGTTGTGGCAGGCGGCCTTGATGGCGGTGATGGGGTCAGCGCCCAGGGCGATAGCCTTTTTCACGATGTAGTCGATGTGGCCCTTCTCCAGCAGGTCGTTGGGGTGCTTGTCGTCGGTGCAGAACATACAGCGTTCCACATATTTGTCGCACAGCAGGGGGGCGAGGGCCTCTAAATTGCGGGCCGCCGTACCCTCACGGATCATGATGAACTGGCCGCGCTGGAGCTTGGCGATGGCGTCATCCAGATCGTGGCACTCGTGATCAGAGTACACGCCGGCGGCCACGTAGGCGTTCAGGTCGTTGCCCTTCAGGTCCGGGGCGTGACCGTCGATCTTCTTGTGGTGGGCCTGGCTGGCCACGATCTTCTCCACCACTTGGGCGTCGCCGTTGATCGTGCCCACAAAGTTCATCATCTCGGCCAGACCCTGCACCCGGGGATGGTCGTAGAAGCTGTCGATGGCCCGGTAGTCCAAATTCGCGCCGGACTCGTCCAGCGGCGTGGCCGGTACGCAGGAGGGCAGCATGAACCGCACGTCCACCGGTAGGTCCTCCGTGGCCTGGAGCATATACTCAATGCCGTCCGTGCCCATGACGTTGGCGATCTCGTGGGGGTCGGTGATGACGGTGGTCGTGCCGTGGGGCAGCACCGCCTTGGCAAACTCCGTGGGGCTGACCAGGGAGCTCTCCAGATGGATGTGGGCATCCACGAAGCCGGGCAGCACGATCTTGCCGCCCACGTCCACCTCCACGCTGCCGCTGTATTCGCCCATGCCCACGATCAGGCCCTCGGCCACGGCGATGTCGCCCTGACACAGCTCGTTGGAGAACACATTGACGTAGGTGGCGTTTTTCAGCACCAGATCGGCCTTTTCACGGCCGGCGGCCACGGCGATGACACGCAGTTTTTTGTTCAGCTTGCGGTTGATCTTGCCCGCGTAGCTCTCTTTGACAGCCATATAGTACTTCCTCCCTCGTATCACAAAATCATTAGCTTTGTTAATTTTACATATTACCACAGCTTATCGCAAAAGTCTATCCCCCGACGATATAAAAAAAGCGTGACCGCAGGGATGCAGTCACGCTTTCCGCTTATGTCTCGGAGGTTATTTTACGCTGCCGTCGGCGTTGAACACCGGCAGGGGGGCGAGGAACTTGATGTCAGTGCGCTGGGCGGCAGCGCCCTCGGCCAGTACGGCGATGCGGTCCACCACCGTGCCGCCGGCTATGGACACCAGGGCCTCCATGGCGTGCAGCGAGCCGCCGGTGGAGATCACGTCGTCCATCAGGACGATGCGCTTACCGCGGATCAGCTCCGCGTCATCACGGCCCAGGTACAGGCGCTGCGTACCGGCGGTGGTGATGGAGTTGTCCTCCACATGGATGGGGTCGGGCATATAGGCCTTCGGGCCTTTGCGGGCAATGAAGTACTTCTTCGCGCCGCTCTGGCGGGCCATTTCATGGATCAGGGGGATGGACTTGGCCTCGGCGGTGAACAGATAGTCGTAGCTGCCCTTATCCAGCAGACCCAGCATATCCCGGGCGCAGGCGACCGTCAGCTCCGCGTCACCGAAGCAGATGAATGCGCCGATGTAAAGCTCGTCGGTGATCTTGCAGATGGGCAGTTCGCGGTGCAGACCGGCGACGGTGATGGGGTAAACAGGCATGATACAAATCTCCTTTTCGCGGCAGCCGTAGGCCGGAGGCCGCACATAAATAGCAGCGCCGCATGGGACGCCACACAAATATTATATAGAAAAACGTGGAAATGTCAACCCACATATCGACAGGGATGGACACGAATATTCCCGACAGGGGTAGGTATGATTTTAATGCTTATTGGTATGTCCGGATGATGTTCTCCGCCGTCTCCCGCTTGGAGATGCGCAGGTCCATGGCCTGCTTTTCGATATAGCGGTGGGCCTCCGGCTCGGTCATGCTCAGACATTCGATCAGCAGCCACTTGGCGCGGTTGACAAGGCGGATCTCCTTGATCTTTTCCTCCACCGTGGCCTGCTTTGCCTGCATCTGCCGCATCCGTTCCCGGGTGGCGCAGAGGATGCGCAGGTTCTGGGCCACCATCTGCCGGTTGGTGGGCTTGGACAGAGTGATGACGCCGTAGCCCACCACCTTGGCGTACACGTCATTGTACTGTTCGCTTTTCACCAGCAGCAGGACGCCCGCGCCGCTGGAGGCGCAGATGTCGATGGCCAGCCCCATGCCGAAATCATCCGGCAGCGGCGTGTTGATCAGCACGATGTCGAATTCCGTGTCCGTCAGCTTCCGCCGGGCCTCCCCTACGCTGCGTACCGTGGACACCGGCCAGTAATCCGTCACAGGGAGCAGCGGCATGACGCTGTTGGGGAAGCTGTCCGTCGCGGAGACGATCAGGACACTGTATGTTCTCTCCTGAAAAACCACGTACTCCCCTCCTTCCTGTTGATGTCAGGCGGCCTTACAGGCGTGTGTAGGCCCGGAGCACCGAGTCCGGCAGGTGTGCCTTCACAAACGCGCTGGCCTCGGCCAGGGCGGCGGCCTCCTTCAGCGAGCCGGGCAGCGTCCGCAGGGTCCTCAGCGTTTCCGCCGGCGCGGTGTAGAGATTGAGATCCGACGCAGGGGGCAGCACCAGCCTGTTTTCAATGCCGTGGAGGCCGGCATAGATCAGCAGCGCGTAGGCCAGATAGGGGTTGGCGGCGGAGTCCGCGGAGCGCAGCTCCGCGCGGCGGTTTTCGCCTACGGCGGCGGGAATACGGATGAGCTGGGAGCGGTTCTCCTCCGACCAGGTCACATAGCGCGGCGCTTTGTCGTGGCCCAGACGGCGATAGGATTCCTCGCAGGGGTTGAGGAACAGGGTGATCTCCGCGGCCTTGTCAAGCACGCCGGCGATGACACCGGCGGGCAGGCCGGTCTGGCCGCTGCCCTTGGCGGAGATGTTGATGTGCATACCGCTGCCGTCCCGGTCCGGCAGGGGCTTGGGCGAAAAGCTGGCGCACAGGCCGTTCTGCGCCGCCACCGTGCGGACCACCGTGCGGAAGGTGATGGCGTTGTCCGCCGCCGTCAGCGGATCGGAATAGCGGAAGTCGATCTCGTTCTGGCCCGGTCCGCTCTCGTGGTGGGAGCACTCCGGCTGGATACCCATTTGCTCCAGCATCAGGCAGATCTCCCGGCGGATATGCTCTCCCTTGTCGTCGGGGGCGATGTCCATGTAGCCGGCCTCGTCGTGGGGGATGGTGGTGGCCCTGCCGTATTCATCGAGCTTGAAGAGATAGAATTCCATCTCCGCGCCGAAGGCGAAGTGGCAGCTCTTGGCGGCGGCATCGGCCACGGCTTTTTTCAGGATGCTGCGGGTGTCCCGCTCGAAGGCCCGGCCATCGGGGTAGAAAATATCGCAGAACATCCGCACGACCTTGCCCTGCTCCGGCCGCCACGGAAGCTGGATCAGCGTGGACGGGTCCGGCCGCAGCAGCAGGTCGGAACGGGTCTCGTCGCCAAAGCCCTCAATGGCGGAGGCGTCGATGGCGATGCCATATTCAAAGGCGCGGCGCAGCTCGCTGGGCATGATGGCCACGTTGTGCTGCCGGCCGTAGACATTGCAGAAGGCCAGGCGGATGAACCTGACGTCCTCCTGCTGTACGAACTCCATGACCTCTTCCTGCGTATACTTCACAGTTCCACCTCTTTCATTCAACATTCAATTCGTGACATACAGCTGCCGGTAGGGGTTGCTGCTGTTGGGCTCAATAACGGTAAAGGGATGGCGGAGAATATCGCCGCTGCGGCCTCCGAACAGATGGCAGAACGTCTGCAGATACGTTTCGATGCTCCGCAGATCCTCCTGGCCGGCGGGCCGGGCAACGACCTGGCCGGGCAGGAGGATATTCTTGCAGTCAGAGCGGAGAAACAGCCTGCCGCCGTGCATACCGGTGCAGGGGAAGTTGCTGACGATGGGACGGCTGCTTTCCGTCAGGCCCAGGACGATGATGACGCCGCCGGCCTGATACTCGCCTAAAAAGCTTCCGGCCCGGCCGCCGATGACCATGACGGGCAGCTTGTCGCCGTAGGCCTTCATGTGGATGCCGGCGCGGTAGCCGGCGTTCCCCTCAATGTAAAGCTCGCCGCCCCGCATGGCGTAGCCAGCGGCGTCGCCGATGCTGCCGTGGACGATGATCCGCCCGGCGTTCATCGTGTCGCCCACGGCGTCCTGGGCGTCGCCGTTCACCTCGATGCAGGCGCCGTCCAAATACGCGCCCAGGGCGTTGCCGGGCGTCCCGGTGATGGTAAGGCGGTCCTGCCCCAGCCCCGCGCCGATAAACCGCTGCCCCAGACAGCCGGTGACCGAGATGTCCCCGGAGCAGCGCCGTATGGCCGCGTTCAGCTGGCGATAGTCCATGTGGGACGCATCAATATGGGTCATTATATCACACCTCCGTGTATTCTGTATAGGAAATTATTCTCCGGCGTGGGAAACTCCCAGGATGGCCAGCTCCCGGTCGGTCATGCCCACGCCCCGGAGCATGAGCCGGTTGCCCTTGAGGGCCTCGATGGAGTTGATGCCCATGCCGCCCATCATCTCCTTGATCTCGTGCTTCCACGCCGTCAGCAGATTGACAAGGCGGCGGCTTCCGTCCTCGATGTCCAGCCGCCTGACCAGCTCCGGGTCCTGGGTGGCGATGCCCCAGCAGCACTTGCCGGTCTGGCAGGTGCGGCAGAGATGACAGCCCAGCGCCAGCAGCGCCGCCGTGCCGATGCAGCAGGCGTCCGCTCCCAGGGCCACGGCCTTGACCACGTCCGCGGAGGAGCGGATGCTGCCGCTGACGATCAGCGAAACGCGGTTGCGGATGCCCTCGTCCCGCAGCCGCTGGTCCACGGCGGCCAGCGCCAGCTCGATGGGGATGCCCACGGTGTCGCGGATGCGGGTAGGGGCTGCGCCCGTGCCGCCGCGGAAGCCGTCGATGGCGATGATGTCCGCGCCGCTGCGGGCGATGCCGCTGGCGATGGCGGCGATGTTGTGTACCGCCGCCACCTTTACGATGACGGGCTTCTTATACTCCGTGGCCTCCTTCAGGGAGAACACCAGCTGCCGGAGGTCCTCGATGGAATAGATGTCGTGGTGCGGGGCGGGGGAGATGGCGTCCGCCCCCTCGGGGACCATTCTGGTGCGGGACACGTCCCCCACGATCTTTGCGCCGGGCAGGTGGCCGCCGATGCCGGGCTTTGCGCCCTGTCCCATTTTGATCTCGATGGCCGCGCCGGCCTCCAGATACTGCTTGTGTACGCCGAACCGCCCGGAGGCCACCTGCACGATGGTGTTCTCACCGTAGGCGTAGAAGTCCTCGTGCAGGCCGCCCTCGCCGGTGTTGTAGCAGATGCCCAGCTCCCGGGCCGCACGGGCCAGGCAGGCGTGGGCGTTGTAGCTGATAGAGCCGTAGCTCATGGCGGAGAACATCACGGGCATGGACAGCTCGATCTGCGGCGGCAGGCGGCAGTCCGGCTGTCCATTTTCATCCCGGCGGATGCCGTCCGGCTTTCTGCCTAAGAACACCCGGGTCTCCATGGGCTCGCGCAGCGGGTCTACCGGCGGGTTGGTCACCTGGGAGGCGTTGACGAGTATCCTGTCCCAGTAGACGGGAAAGCGCTTCGGGTTGCCCATGGACGACAGCAGCACGCCGCCGCTGGACGCCTGCTTGTAGATCTCCTGGATGGTGTCCTCGTCCCAGTTGGCGTTTTCGCGGAACACGCAGTCGCTCTTTTTGATCTTCAGCGCGTGGGTGGGACAAAAGCACACGCAGCGCTGGCAGTCCACACATTTACTGTCGTCACAGACCATGCGGCCCTTTTTGTCGTCAAAGATGTGTGCGCCGTAGGCGCACTGCCTTTCACAGATACGGCAGTTCGTGCATTTGTCCCAGTCACGGACCACCTCGAACTGCGGATAGATGTAGCCGATCCCCATCAGAATTTCCCCTCCTTTACGCGCACGATCACCGGCTCGCCGCCTGCCGGCGCATAGATGTTCTCTGCGTCAGGCTCCATGGCGCGGATAGCGGCCTCCTCACTGGCAATGTATACCTTGTCGCCCTTTTCACCCACCACCATGCTGCGGAGCTTCAGCCGGTCGTTCAGGGCCATCAGGCCGCCCTCAAAGCCCAGCACGATGGAGAACGGGCCTGTGATCAGCAGGCTGGAGAACACCTTGCGGAGATACGACAGCTTCTCCTGCTCCTGCGGGGAGCGCCGGGCGATGGTGGACCAGAACGGTGCGGCGATGACGGCGGCCATCTCCTCCAGCGTGAGCTTCTGCCGCCGAAGCAGGTAGTCGGCGATGTAGGTAATGACCTCGGTGTCCGTCTGGAGGGTGCATTTGTAGCCGAACATCTCCATAAAGCGCCGGTTGGCGTCGTAGGAGGATATTTCGCCGTTGTGGACGACGGAGTAGTTCAGCAGGGCGAAGGGATGCGCGCCGCCCCACCAGCCGGGCGTGTTGGTGGGATAGCGGCCGTGGGCCGTCCAGCTGTACGCCTCGTATTCCTCCAGCCGGTAGAAGTAGCCCACATCCTCCGGATAGCCCACGGCCTTGAACACCCCCATGTTCTTGCCGCTGGAGAACACATACGCGCCCTTCATCCGCGTGTTGATGGCCATGACCGTGCGGGTCACGCACTCCTCCTCGTCGATCTGCATGGAGGCCAGCACGCTGCGCAGAGGCGTGACGAAAAAGCGCCAGATCAGCGGCTCGTCCGTGATGGCAGGGGTCGTCCGGATGGGGATGCGCTCCAGATGGACGATCTCCATGGTCTCGCGAAGGAAGGCCTCGCAGTTTTTCCGGGCTGTCCGGTCCTCCAGGAACATATGCAGGGCAAAAAAGTCCTTGTATTCGGGATAGATGCCGTAGCCGGCAAAGCCGCCGCCCAGACCGTTGGAGCGGTCGTGCATGGGGCGCATACTCTCGATGATCTTTTCACCGGTCATCCGCTGTCCGTCCCTTGAAATGACGGCGGAGATCGCGCAGCCCGACGGGATACGGACCTGGCCCTCCAGTTTATCCATGTCATCAACTCCTAATATAAAACTCGGAAGCAAATAAAAAACGGCGGCGTCATGCAGGCACAGTACCGCTGTGCTTGCAGAACACCGTCGTTCCAATCCAGTATACACCGTGATTTTGACGCTTTCAATTCGACAGATTGCAAAAAAAAGTATTTTCACGGTTTGTGGTATTACAGCAATTTGTGCAAATAATTGTGATTTTGCTTTTTCGCGGTTGACTTTTGCCCTGTTCGGGTGTATATTCGGCTGCGTTGAGAGACACTGGCGTCTCAGAGGGCGAGCCCTCTGCGGCATCCGTGTCTCTTTTTCTATTTTTGCTGAAAGGAAAGTACGATTATGTTGACTGTACCGGAATACTTCGGAAGCCTGGTCTTTGACAGCCGCGTCATGAAGGCGCGCTTACCCGAAGATGTATACCGCTCTCTGAAGCACACCATCCAGAAGGGAGCAAAGCTCGACCCCTCCGTGGCCAACGCTGTTGCCGCGGCCATGAAGGACTGGGCAGTCGAGAACGGCGCGACCCACTTCACCCACTGGTTCCAGCCCATGACCGGCATCACCGCGGAGAAGCACGACAGCTTCATCACCCCCGCCCCTGACGGCAGGGTGCTGATGGAGTTTTCCGGCAAGGAGCTGATCAAGGGCGAGCCGGACGCGTCCTCCTTCCCCTCCGGCGGCCTGCGGGCCACCTTCGAGGCCCGGGGCTACACCGCGTGGGACCCCACCAGCTACGCCTTCATCAAGGGCAAGACCCTCTGTATCCCCACGGCGTTCTGCTCCTATGGCGGCGAGGCGCTGGACAAGAAGACGCCGCTGCTGCGCAGCATGGAGGCCCTGAACAAGCAGGCCCTCCGGGTTCTGAAGCTGTTCGGCAACGGCGACGTGAAGCGCGTGACCTCCTCCGTCGGCCCGGAGCAGGAGTACTTCCTTATTGATAAGGCCATGTACGACAAGCGCCACGATCTGATCTACACCGGCCGGACGCTGTTCGGCGCAAAGCCCCCCAAGGGCCAGGAGCTGGACGACCACTACTTTGGCTCGATCAAGCCCCGTGTGGCGGCCTATATGGAGGAGCTGAACGAGGAGCTGTGGAAGCTGGGCATCCTGGCCAAGACGGAGCACAACGAGGTCGCGCCCGCCCAGCATGAGCTTGCCCCCATCTACACCACCACCAACATCGCCACCGACCACAACCAGCTGACCATGGAGATCATGCAGAAGGTGGCCGCCAAGCACGGCCTGGTCTGCCTGCTGCACGAGAAGCCCTTCGCCGGCGTCAACGGCAGCGGCAAGCACAACAACTGGTCTATCGCCACCGATACCGGTGTCAACCTGCTGTCCCCCGGCGAGACGCCCTATGAGAACGCCCAGTTCCTGCTGTTCCTGGTGGCGGTCATCCAGGCCGTGGACGATTACCAGGGCCTGCTGCGCGCCGCCGTGGCCACGGCGGGCAACGACCACCGGCTGGGTGCCAATGAAGCGCCTCCCGCGGTGATCTCCGTGTTCCTGGGCGATGAGCTCACCGGTATTCTGGAGGCCATCGAGACGGACACGGCCTACTGCGGCGTGGAGAAGAAAAAGATGAAGCTGGGCGTGGATGTGCTGCCCCGCTTCCTCCGCGATACCACCGACCGCAACCGCACCTCTCCCTTCGCCTTCACCGGCAACAAGTTTGAATTCCGTATGCTGGGCTCCAGCAACTCCATCGCCTGCGCCAACATCATGCTGAACACCACGGTGGCGGAGTCTTTGCGGCTGTTCGCGGACGAGCTGGAGGGCGCGTCTGACCTGAACGCCGCCCTGCACGACCTGATCCAGCGCACCATCAAGGAGCACAAGCGTATCATCTTCAACGGCAACGGCTACGACGACGCCTGGATCAAGGAGGCCACGGAGAAGCGCGGCCTGCTGAACCTGCGGACGACGCCGGACGCCATCGCCATGCTGCTCCATAAGGAGAATATAGATATGCTGGTGGCCCACAAGGTCTACACCGAGTCCGAGCTGCGCTCCCGCTATGAGATCCAGCTGGAGAACTACTGCAAGACCGTCCGCATCGAGGCGCTGACCATGGTGGATATGGCCAGGAAGGAGATCCTGCCGGCGGTGGAGGACTATGTTTCCGACCTTGCCGCCGCTGCCGCCAAGAAGAAGACGGTGGACGCGGACCTGCCCTGCGGCTACGAGACGAAGCAGCTGCGCCGTCTGTCCGCCCTGGTGGACACCATCGACGGCCGGGTGGACGCGCTGGAGGAAAAGCTGGTCAAGCTGGACACCCTCCACGACCTGGCGGAGGAGGCCGCCTTCATCCGCGATGTACTCATCCCCGGCATGGGCGAACTGCGCGCCGCCGCTGACGAGGCCGAGACCCGGACCGCGGCCACCTACTGGCCCTTCCCCACCTACGGCGACCTGCTGTTCGGCGTAAAATAAAAAGTTCATACTGAAAAGCGTTTGAGAAAAGAGAAGTAACGCAGGAGCTCACCCACAGAGAGCGCGGAAAGGCTGAGAGCCGCGCGGCAGAGCCTGCGTGAATAACACTTTTCGAGCTGCAAGCCCAACGGAGAGATCCCAGTAGGTGCGCCGGACGCCGCCCGTTATGCGGCAGGGCTTTCATGGGAAGCCCGGAAATGAGAACAAATACAGGTGGCACCGCGAGAGCAGCACTTGCCCTGTAGAATGCTGATACTATGTGAAATATGGAGGTTATTATCATGTGTTCTATTATGGGTTACTGCTCGGACGGTGCTTCCCTGTCTCTTTTCAAGGAGGGCTTTGACAAGACCATCTCCCGCGGCCCGGATGACAGCCGGATCGTGGACACGGGCAGGGGACTGCTGGGCTTTCACCGGCTGTCCATCATGGGGCTTGAGCCGTCAGGTATGCAGCCCTTCGAGCTGGACGGAAGCTATGTGGTCTGCAACGGCGAGATCTATGGCTTCGAGAAGCTGAAGCGGGAGCTGCTGGAGAAGGGCTATTCTTTCCAAAGCGAGTCCGACTGTGAGGTGCTGCTGCCCCTGTACCGGGAGCATGGCACGGATATGTTCCGGATGCTGGACGCGGAGTTCGCCCTGATCCTGTACGACGCGGAGAGGAAGGTATTTGTCGCCGCCCGCGACCCCATCGGCATCCGCCCGCTTTACTACGGCTATGATAAGGACGGCGCTGCCGTGTTTGCCAGCGAGCCTAAGAACCTGACGGGGATCTGCGACCGGATCATGCCGTTTCCTCCCGGATATTACTACGAGGACGGGGCGTTCATCTGCTACCGGGACATCACGGCGGTGAAGCAGGTCTGCCATGATGACCTGGAGACGGTGTGCGGCCAGATCCATGAAAAGCTGGTGGCGGGCATCAAAAAGCGGCTGGTGGCCGACGCGAAGGTGGGCTTCCTTCTCAGCGGCGGACTGGACTCATCACTGGTATGCGCCGTGGCCCAGCGCTGCTCCGACAAGCCCATCCGCACATTTGCCATCGGTATGAGCGAGGACGCCATCGACCTGAAATATGCGAAGGAGGTGGCGGACTACATCGGCAGCGAGCACACCGAGGTATACATGACACCGGAGGAGGTCATCTCCTCGCTGGAGACCGTCATCGAGCTGCTGGGTACGTATGACATCACCACCATCCGCGCCAGCATGGGTATGTACCTGGTCTGCAAGGCCATCCATGAGCAGACGGACATCCGGGTGCTGCTGACCGGCGAGATCAGCGACGAGCTGTTCGGCTATAAGTACACCGACTTCGCGCCCTCGGCGGAGGAGTTCCAAAGGGAGGCCGTCAAGCGCATCCGGGAGCTGCACATGTACGATGTGCTGCGGGCCGACCGCTGCATCTCCGTCAACTCACTGGAGGCCCGCGTGCCCTTCGGCGACCTGGATTTCGTGGAGTACGTCATGAGCATCGACCCGGAGATGAAGCTGAACAAGTACGGCAAGGGCAAATATCTGCTCCGCCACGCCTTCGAGGGCGATTACCTGCCCCACGACATCCTCTACCGGGAAAAGGCCGCCTTCTCCGACGCGGTGGGCCACTCCATGGTGGACTACCTGAAGGCGTATGCCCAGTCCGTGTATACGGATGAGGAGTTTGCGCAGAAGCGGCGCGCCTATACCCACGCGCAGCCGTTTACCAAGGAGTCCCTGCTGTACCGCGAGATCTTTGAGAAGTACTATCCCGGCCAGAGCCGGATGATCGTGGATTTCTGGATGCCCAATAAGTCCTGGGAGGGCTGCGATGTGGACGATCCCTCCGCCCGGGTGCTGGCCAACTACGGCGACAGCGGCAAATAAGAGCAGCCCTCATGAGAACACCCGCTCATGAGGGCTTTTCCCATCAAGATTAAGATTTGCTTTCCGGAGCGGAAAGACGCTTGTATTTTTCCGAACTTGTGGTATGATGTGGTGCATGAGAAAAAGGAGGACAGCACTATGCACGCAGCACTGGTCATCATGGCCGCAGGGATGGGTTCACGCTACGGCGGGAACAAGCAGGTGGACGGCGTAGGGCCCCACGGTGAGATATTGATGGAGTACGGCGTGTACGACGCGGTACGGGCCGGATTCGATAAGATCGTGTTCATCATCAAGCCGGATATGCTGGCGCTGATGAAGCGGCTGTGCGGAGACATGGCGTCCCGGCTGCGGACGGCGGACGGCAGGCCGGTGGAGGTGTGCTACGCCTATCAGGATACGGACACGCTGCCGACCTTCTACACCTGGCCGGAGGGCCGCACCAAGCCCTTGGGCACAGCCCACGCGGTGCTGTGTACCCGGCAGCTGATCCATGAGCCGTTCTGCGTCATCAATGCCGACGATTATTACGGCGCGGACGCCTACCGCACCATCTACAAGGCCTTACAGACGCTGCCGGAGCGCGGCGCGGCCACCATGGTGGGCTACCTGCTGAAGAACACCGTCACCGCCTACGGCACGGTGTCCCGGGGCGTGTGCCATGTGAAGAACGGCTGTCTCAGCGACATCCGCGAGACGCTGAAGATCGCCCTGCTGCCGGACGGCACGATCCGGGACGAGGCCAGCGGCGTGACGCTGGAGGGGGACGCGGTGGTGTCCATGAACTTCTGGGGCTTCATGCCGTCCATCTTCGACGAGCTGGAGACGTATTTCTACGATTTCCTCCGCAGCCCGGAGGGGCAGACCGCCAAGGCGGAGTGTCTGCTGCCCAACCTGGTGGGGCATCTGCTGGAGCAGGGCCGGCTCACTGTGTCCGTGCTGGAGTCCAAGGACCGCTGGTTCGGCATGACGTATCACGAGGACCGGGCGCGGGTATCGCAGGAGCTTTTGAAGCTACACGAGGCGGGGGTCTATCCCGCAGAATTGAGGTAACAGAATGGACAGCAACGAAAGAGAACGCAGACGGCAGAGACGGTATCGGGAGGCCATGCGCAACCGGGGCATCGCGGCGGTGGTGCTGGTGACCCTGATCGTGGGCGTCATATTTATCGTCAAGGGCTGCAAGAAAGAGGATACGCCGCCGGCGGACGACCAGCAGCAACAGCAGGAGCAGACCGGTACGCCGGAGGATGTCACCCCGGAAACGCCCGTCAATGTGGACGACGAGCTGCTGACGGTGGTGAACCCCTGGAATCCGCTGCCGGAGGACTGGGTGTCCGACCTGGTGACCCTCAGCGACGGACGCCGGGTGGACAGCCGGTGCTACGAGGCATTTGAGGAGATGATGGCCGCCTGCCGCGATGCGGGCTACGCACCGTTCCTCTGCTCGGCCTACCGCACCCAGGAGACCCAGCAGAGCCTGTATGACAACAAGGTGCAGCGGCTGATCAACAGCGGCATGAGCGAGGACGAGGCCAAGGTGGAGGCCGCCAAGACCGTGGCCATCCCGGGTACGAGCGAGCATCAGCTGGGCCTGGCGGTGGACATCGTGGACGCCAATATGCAGGATCTGACCGATGAGCAGGAGAACACGGAGACGCAGAAGTGGCTCATGGCAAACTCCTGGCGCTACGGGTTCATCCACCGCTATCCCAACGACAAGACGGACATCACAGGCATTATCTACGAGCCGTGGCATTACCGCTATGTAGGCAAGGCCGCCGCCCAGGACATCTTCAACCGGGACATCACCCTGGAGGAATACACGGGCAAGACGAACCAGTCGTAAAAATGAAGAAAAGAGAGGGAGGCCGGTGGCCTCCCTCTCTTTTGGTACATGAAGAAGTTACTTGCAGCTCTTGGCGTTCTTCGCGTTTTTGGTGTTCTTGGTATTGGTATTGGTGTTGGTGTTGGTGTTGGTGTTGGTGTTCTCCGTGTTCTCGGTGTTGGTGGTCTTGTTGTTCTTGGTGTTATCCATGAGATATACCTCCCTTTTCTGTACCTCAGGTACGAGCATAGTGTCACCGGGGATGCGGAAAATATGCAGAAAAATTTTAGAAAAAGCCGTTGACAAACGGAGACGGGTAGTATAAAATACTTGAGAAAACAAAGAAGGTCGGTGCATCCGCCTCACCTCCCGCTTCGGTAAAGAGGTCAACAGCGTCAGTCAAACGCCCTGTGGGACGTTAGTGTTGTTTCGCGGATGCCCGGGGCGTCCGCGTTTTTATTTTGGATTGGAGGTGCTTCGGTATTAGCAAGGTACAGCATCAACTGAATGAAGAGATCAACGATAAGGAGATCCGATTGATCGGCGAAGGCGGAGAGCAGCTGGGCATCGTGTCCGGCGAGGAGGCTCTGCACATCGCGGAGGAGCAAGGACTGGACCTGGTGAAGATCTCCCCGCAGGCCACGCCCCCTGTGTGCAAGCTGATGAACTACGGCAAGTACAAGTTCGAGCAGAGCAAGCGGGAAAAGGAAGCCAAGAAGAACCAGCACGTTGTGGAGATCAAGGAGATCCGTATGTCCCCGGGCATCGACGTGGGCGACTTCAACACCAAGCTGAAGAACGCGCAGAAGTTCCTGTCCGACGGCAACCGCGTCAAGGTATCCGTCCGCTTCCGTGGCCGGGAGATGGCGCACACCGAGATCGGGCGTGATCTTCTCAACAAGTTTGCCGACCTGTGCACCGAGGTGTCCACCCTGGACAAAGCCGCCAAGCTGGAGGGCCGGAATATGTCCATTTTCCTGTCCCCCAAGGCTGGCAAGTAAAGCGTTTACCCCACAGAGGATCATTTTGGAAGGAGTAATATTATGCCTAAACTGAAGACCCACAGCGGCGCAAAGAAGCGCTTCAACCTGACGAAATCCGGCAAGGTCAAGAGAGCTCATGCGTTCAAGAGCCATATCCTGACCAAGAAGGACACCAAGCGTGGCCGTCGTCTGCGCAGCACCACGTATGCTGACTGCACCACCGAGGCGACCATCCGCAAGATGATCCCTTACAAATAAGAGACGGAATCGTTAGAATAGGAGGCAATTAAAATATGGCACGTGTTAAAGGCGCAATGATGGCGCGTAAAAGAAGAAATAAAACTCTGAAGCTGGCCAAGGGCTACTGGGGCGCTAAGTCCAAGCACTTCAAGATGGCCAACGAGCAGGTCATGAAGTCCCTGACCTACGCTTACGTAGGCCGCCGCCTGAAGAAGCGGGACTTCCGTCAGCTGTGGATCACCCGTATCTCCGCCGCTGTCAAGGCCAACGGCATGAACTATTCCACCTTCATGCACGGCCTGAAGGTCGCCGGCATCCAGATCAACCGCAAGATGCTGTCCGAGATGGCCATCAACGACGCCGTGGCCTTTGCCGCTCTGTGCGACATCGCCAAGAAGGCGTAACCGAACACAGCACATACAAACGGCGCTCTGCTTTTGCAGAGCGCTGTTTCAGCGTGTCGATAAACCCTCTTTATGCGGCAAGCAGTTCCTTTACGCAGGGGGAGCTCGAGGGGGCAAAGCCCGCCTCGAATCAGATCAAATGTCGCGCAAAGCCTTGCCTTGCAAGGCGTGCGTGGAGCGAAGCGACTATTTTCGTGCCGCAAGGCGGCACAAAAATAACGACATTAGTTCAGGCTGTCGAAAGAGCCGAAGGCTTTTTCGACAGCCTGAGCGCTCTGCTTTTGCAGAGCGCTGCTTTTTTTGCGCGGAGGACTGGAAAAAGGGAAAAACATCTGTTATAATGCCGCCGTAAGAGAAAAATTATTACGGAAAGGATGATTGGATGTACTGCACGAGAAAGGTCAATGACGATTATACATGGGTGGGCGCGGACTGCCGGCGGCTGGCGCTGTTCGAGGGCGTGTTCGGCGTGCCGGACGGCATCAGCTTCAACAGCTACCTGCTGACGGACGAGATGACGGTGCTGTTTGACACGGTGGACAGCGCGGTGCGCCGCACGTTCCGGGAGAACCTGGCCCATGCTTTGGCGGGCCGTGAGCTGGACTACATCGTGGTTCACCACATGGAGCCCGACCACGCGGCGGAGCTGGCGGACATGGTCAAGGACTATCCCCGGGTGCAGATCCTGTGCAGCGCCATGGCCAAGACCATGGTGGGGCAGTTCTTCGGGCCGGAGCTGGCGGGGCGCATCACCGCCGTCAAGGAGGGGGAGACCCTCTGCACCGGGCGGCACACCCTGCGCTTCGTGGCCGCACCCATGGTCCACTGGCCGGAGGTGATGATGACCTACGACGAGACGGACAAGCTGCTGCTGTCGGCGGACGCCTTCGGCTGCTTCGGTGCGCTGAACGGATCGCTGTTTGCCGACGAGGTGGATTTCGACCGTGATTTCCTGGACGAGGCCCGGCGGTATTACACCAACATCGTGGGCAAGTACGGCCCGCAGGTCCAGGCGGTGCTGAAAAAGGCGGAGACGCTGGACATCGAGATGCTGCTGCCCCTCCACGGCTTCGTGTGGCGGCAGGACCTGGCCTATTTCCTGGGGAAATACGACCTGTGGAGCCGGTATGAGCCGGAGGTGCGGGGCGTGATGATCGCCTATGCCTCCGTGTACGGCAACACGGAGAACGCCGCCAACGTGCTGGCCTGCCGTCTGGCGGAAAAGGGCGTGAAGGTGAAGATGTTCGACGCTTCGGTGACGCCGGCGTCCTACATCGTGTCCGACGCCTTCAAGTACAGCCACCTGGTGTTCGCGGCCACCACCTATAATATGGGCATTTTCGTCACCATGGAGCAGCTGCTGCTGGACATCGCCGCCCACCAGCTGGCGGAGCGGCGGTATGCCCTCATCGAGAACGGCTCGTGGTCGCCGGTGAGCGGCAAGAAGATGGACGCGCTGCTGTCGCCGCTGAAGGGCTGGTCCGCCATAGAAGCGCCCCTGACGGTGAAGTCCGCCCTGCGGCCGGATCAGGAGGCCCAGATCGAACGGCTGGCGGACACCATCGCCGCCGACGTGGCCAAGGACCCGGCGTCGGACACCGACGAGAACGGGGAGAAGCACCGCTTTGTCTGCAAGGTCTGCGGCTATGTCTACGAGGGCGGCACGCTGCCGGAGGACTACAAATGCCCGCTGTGCGGCGCGGGCGCGGAATACTTCCGGGAGGAAGCATGACCTGACGGATAAAAAGTGTAAATTTTCACCGGGAAAACGGGAAATTTTCCTTGCAAAACGGTGAAACCTGTGCTATTATATTTCGGTAAATCCGCACAGCTTCGGACTTTCGGTCGGTGCTCCCATGAGTTGGCCGGAGGGAGGAAGAGGCTGGAGGTACAAACTAAAATCAAAAGGAGAAACACAAACCATGGCAAATCAGAACGTCGTATCCATGAAGGCCCTGCTGGAAGCGGGCGTCCACTTCGGTCACCAGACCCGCCGCTGGAACCCCAAGATGGCTCCCTATATCTACACGGAGCGCAACGGCATCTATATCATCGACCTGCAGAAGACCGTGAAGAAGCTGGAGGAGGCCTACAACTTCGTCCGTGAGCTGGGCGAGAAGGGCGAGACCCTGCTCTTCGTGGGCACCAAGAAGCAGGCCCAGGAGGCCATCAAGGAAGAGGCTTCCCGCGTGGGCATGTACTATGTGAACGCCCGCTGGCTGGGCGGCATGCTCACCAACTTCCGCACCATTCGCCGCCGCATCGACCGCATGGAGCAGATTAAGAAAATGCGCGAGGACGGCACGTTTGACATGCTTCCCAAAAAGGAAGTTGCCAAGCTGGAGCTGGAGCTGGAAAAGCTGGAAAAATTCCTGGGCGGCGTGAAAGAGATGGGCAGCCTGCCCAAGGCCATGTTCATTGTGGACCCGCGCAAGGAGCGCATTGCCGTTTCTGAGGCCCGCAAGCTGAACATCCCCATTGTGGCCATTGTGGACACCAACTGCGACCCGGATGAGATCGACTATGTAATTCCCGGCAACGACGATGCAATTCGCGCCGTGAAGCTGATTGCGGGCGCTATGGCGGACGCCGTGCTGGAGGGCCGCCAGGGCGAGCAGATGGAAGAGGCCTCTGCAGAGGAAGAGCCTGTGGCCGCTGCCGAGTAAGATTTAAAAAGCATTTGAAAATCAAAGAAGAGGAGAATGCAACATGGCATTTACTGCACAGGATGTAAAGAAACTGCGTGAGCAGACCGGCTGCGGCATGATGGACTGCAAAAAGGCTCTGACCGCTTCCGACGGTGACATGGACAAGGCCATCGAGTGGCTGCGTGAAAA
>USGS01000014.1 GCA_900554275.1 uncultured Eubacteriales bacterium | reverse complement strand
GGAGGAGTCCATCTGCCGGGTGGCGCAGATGGGCCGCGCCGCCGGAATGCACCTGGTCATCGCCACCCAGCGGCCCTCCGCCGATGTGATCACCGGCCTGATGAAGGCCAACATCCCCAGCCGCATCGCCTTTGCCGTGGCCAGCTCCATGGAGTCCCGCATCATTCTGGACACCACCGGCGCGGAGAAGCTGGTGGGTAAGGGCGATATGCTGTACTTCCCTCTGGGCGACGCCAAGCCCACCCGGGTGCAGGGCTGCTTCATCACACCGGAGGAGATCGACCGGGTGGTGAGCTTCGTGAAGAACGCCGCCGGCGAGGCACACTACGACCAGGATGTCATCGAGAAGATCCAGCAGGCTGTGGATGCCAAGGCGGACAAGGGGAGCAAGAGTGCCCCGGCGGACAGCGCGCAGGATGGCGAAGAGGTGGACGAGCTGCTCTCCGCCGCCGTGGAGGTGGTACTGGAGACGGGCCAGGCATCTGTGTCCATGCTCCAGCGGCGGCTGAAGCTGGGGTATTCCCGGGCGGCACGGCTGGTGGATCAGATGGAGGAGCGGGGCTATGTCGGACCGTTCGAGGGCTCAAAGCCCCGGCAGCTGCTCATTACCAGAGAGAAATGGCAGGAGCTGCAGATGGCCAAGGGCGCTGCGCCTGAACCGGCCCGACCTGCCGACCCCTACGGGACGATCAGCGACGTGTTCGAGAGCCACGACGCGTTGGACTAAGCGAAAAAAAGAGACGGCGGACGCCGTCTCTTTTTTTCGCGGGATAATAGCAGCTTACACCGTACCGGTGACGGTGAGGGTGGCTGTGCCGGGCACGATGGAATACGCGCCAGTGGCGGTATCCTGGGTGACGGTGGCCGCCGGGACGGTGACCACGCCCGCCACCGTGGAGAACAGACCCGTGGCGGCGTCATAGGTGTACTGGGTGGGCGCGGTGAGGGCCGTGCCGTTCAGCGTCACGGTCAGATTGCTGAGCCGCGGGTCAAAGGTGTCGGTGATGACCACGTTGGTCGCCGCGTCTGCCGCGGTGTTGCCGCTGTTCTGCACGGTAAAGGTGTACGTGAGCTGCCCGTTCTCCGTCACGGTGGTGGGAGAGAGCGCCTTGTTGATGGCGAGCTGGGCAGCGGACAGCGGAGACACCGTCTCCGTGGCCGTCACCGGATTGGCCAGCCCTGCACCGGCGGCGGTGGCGGTGTTCACCACGGTGCTCTCCGCGGCCAGCGGCGCGAATTCGGTGGCGGCGGCCTCATAGGCCAGCGTCACGTTCCCGCCCGCCGGCACGGTGATGCCGCTGATGGTCAGCGGCGGCCCGGCGGTGACGGCGGGCGCGGCCTGCAATGCACCGTTCTGATAATAGCGCACTGACCCGGCGGTGTAGGCCAGCGGATACACCGTGTTCGCGCCGAAGGTGTAGCCGCCTAAATCGTCGGTGACGGTCAGGTTCGTCAGAGCCGTCGTGCCGGTGTTGGTAAGGGTAATGAGATACGTCACCGTGCCGCCGCGCTCGTAGTTGGGGACGACCGCCGTCTTGGTGGCGGTGAGCACCTCCACCAGCTCGCCTACGGTGATGTTGGAAGCCGCGCTGCCGCCGGTGTACGTCAGCCGCGCCTGGTTCGTGAAAGTTGCCATAGAATGACCTCCCTTGTAAAGTCGCGGAAGCTCCGCAGTTCATTCTATGCGGCGGGGCGATAGGTGGGAATGGAAATAAAAAACGAGAGACGCATGAACGTCTCTCGTTTTGACTGTGTAAGAAACTTACTTCAGCTCGACCTTGCCGCCGGCCTCTTCGACCTGCTTCTTCATAGCCTCGGCATCGTCCTTGGACAGGGCTTCCTTCAGGGTGTGGGGCACGCCCTCGACGGCAGCCTTGGCCTCGGCCAGACCCAGACCGGAGATCTCGCGGACGACCTTGATGACCTTGATCTTCTGAGCGGCATCGAAACCGGTCAGAACCACGTCGAACTCGGTCTTCTCCTCAGCGGCGGGAGCAGCAGCGCCGGCAGCGGGAGCAGCCATGGCGGCGGCGGAAACGCCGAACTCCTCCTCCAGAGCGTGCACCAGCTCGGACAGCTCCAGAACGGTCAAACCCTTGATCTCTTCGATCATAGCAGTAATCTTCTCAGACATTGTGATAGCCTCCTATTTGTAAGATTTAAGTTGATGTTGCGCAGGCCTTCCGCCTGCGGGGGAAGGGGTGGGCCGAATTACTCGGCAGCAGCGCCGTTCTTCTCGGCGATCTGCTTCAGCACGCAAGCCAGGCCGGAAATGGGCGCCAGCATGGTACCCAGAACCTGTGCCTGCAGCACGGGCAGCGCGGGGATGGAAGCCAGAGCATTAACGGTGTCCATGGAAACGACCTTGCCGTCCATGAAGCCGCCCTTGATCTCGAACTTATCCTTCAGCTTCTTTGCGTAGTCCGCCATCACACGGGCAGGAGCGACGGGATCATCAGTGCAGATGGCCAGGGAAGTCGTGCCGTTGAGCTGATCGTCCAGTTCGTTCAGACCGCAGTTGTTGAAAGCGAAACGCAGCAGGGTGTTCTTGATGACAGCGTACTCAATGTTGTTCTTACGGCACTCCGCGCGCAGCTCGGTATCCTCTGCCACGGTGATGCCCTTGTAATCAACGATGACGCCGGCGGCTGCGTTCTGCAGCTTGTCGGTCAGCGCCGCCACGATCGCCTGCTTTTCAGACAGAACCTTTGCGTTGGGCATTCTTTGATTTCACCTCCGTTAGAATTGTCGGTGCGTTCAAAAAGGAAACCGTCCCCATGCCGAAAGACATGAGGACGGTGAAAAGCAATCATAACGATGTGCCATCCTCGGCAGGATTTACGGCTCGCGCCACCTGCTGTCTTTGGAACGCAACCAATATTATATCCAAGGCCTCACAGCTTGTCAAGCCCAAGATAACGGTTTTCAGCTTTTTACAGCTGCTTGTTGGCGTTCATCTTCACGCCGGGGCCCATGGTGGCAGCGGCCACGCAGGACTTGATATACTGACCCTTGGCAGCGGCGGGCTTGGCCTTGATGATGGCGCCGATGAGAGCGGAATAGTTCTCAAACAGCTTGTCAGCACCGAAGGAAACCTTGCCGATGGGGCAGTGGATGATGTTGGTCTTGTCCAGACGGTACTCGACCTTACCGGCCTTCGCCTCCTGCACGGCCTTGGCGGCGTCGGGAGTGACCGTGCCGGACTTGGGGGAGGGCATCAGACCCTTGGGGCCCAGGACCTTACCGAGACGGCCCACAACGCCCATCATGTCGGGGGTGGCCACGACCACGTCGAAGTCGAACCAGTTCTCCTTCTGGATCTTCTCCACCAGGTCCATCTCGCCCACGTAGTCAGCACCGGCGGCCTTGGCAGCCTCGGCCTTGTCGCCCTTGGCGAACACCAGGACGCGGACGGACTTACCGGTGCCGTTGGGCAGCACGATGGCGCCGCGGACCTGCTGGTCAGCGTGACGGGAGTCAACACCCAGCTTGACGTGGAGCTCGACAGTCTCGTCGAACTTGGCGGAAGCGGTCTTGCAGATCAGCTCCAGACCCTCCTTGGGGTCATACAGCATAGCCTTGTCGATCTGCTTGGCGCTCTCTTGATATTTCTTACCTCTAAACATCTCTACACCCTCCTTACTCGCCGACCACGACGCCCATGGAACGGGCCGTACCGGCGATCATGCTCATGGCAGCCTCGAGAGAAGCGGCGTTCAGGTCGCGCATCTTCAGCTCGGCGATCTTCTGGATGGAGGCCTTGGAGATGGTAGCGACCTTTTCCTTGTTGGGAACGCCGGAACCGGACTCAATGTTGCACTCCTTCTTGATCAGAACAGCTGCGGGAGGGGTCTTGGTGATGAAGCTGAAGGAGCGGTCAGCGTACACGGTGATGACCACGGGGATGATCAGACCCATGTCGTTCTTGGTGCGCTCGTTGAACTCCTTCGTGAAAGCGGCGATATTAATGCCGTGCTGGCCCAGGGCCGGGCCAACGGGGGGAGCGGGGGTTGCTTTGCCCGCGGGGATCTGCAGTTTGACGTATCCAACTACTTTCTGTGCCATTTGTAGGCACCTCCTTCAATAAAATGTGGTAGCGGCGGGGATACCTTGCCGCTCTTGGCGAGACGCGCTGCGTCTCTCCCACTTTGCCGGTGCGTCTGCACCGGACTTTCGCGCGGACGCTCCGCGCTCAGCTATTGCTGACCTCGACCTGATCCAGCTCGAGATCCACAGGGGTCTCGCGTCCGAACATGGACACGACCACGCGCACCCTGTTCTTCTCCGGCTCGATCTCCTCCACCATGCCGGTGAAGCTGGCCAGCGGGCCTTCGGTGATGCGGACGGTGTCGCCCACATGGTACAGCACCACGATCTCGCGCTTTTCCATACCCAGGGCTGCCACTTCCTCCTCCGTCAGGGGGATGGCCTTGTTGGCCTCGCCCACGAAGCCGGTGACGCCGCGGATATTGCGGATCAGATGCCAGGTGTCATCGGTCATGACCATTTTGATGAGGACGTAGCCGGGGAAGATCTTCCGCTGCACTTCCTTCATCACCCCGGTCTCCGTCACCTCGGTGACGGTCTCCAGGGGGATCTCGGTCTTGAGGACCATGTCCTCCATGCCGCAATTCACCACGGACTTTTCAATGGCGGCCTTTACCGCGTTTTCATAGCCGGAATAGGTATGTGCCACATACCACTTTGCGTTCTCAGCCATCTCCTGTTTCCTCAGGCGAACAGGCCGATGAGCGTGTTCACCGCCAGAACGGCCACCGCGTCAAAGATCCAGATGGCAGCGCCCACGATCAGGGAGCACAGCAGGACCGTGCCGGTGTTCTTGGCGGTAGTTTTGCCGTCGGGCCAAACGACCTTCTTCAGCTCGCTTCTCATTTCGCGGAACCACTTGCCGCGGTCCTTGGCGACCTTCTTTTCTTCAGCCATCACAAATTCTCCTTCCGATTATTTCGTCTCGGTGTGGACGGTGTGCTTTCTGCAGAAGGGGCAATACTTGTTCAGCTCAAGTTTGTCAGGGGTATTCTTCTTGTTCTTCATCGTGTTGTAGTTTCTCTGCTTGCACTCGTTGCATCTCAAAGTGATCTTCACGCGCATTAACGGCACCTCCTTATTAGATTAGGCCTCCGTGCCCCGGAACGCCTTTTTGCCTCCCTGCCGGGTGGCTGCCTCTCTGCGCCCTCGAAGCGAAAAAGCGCGCAAAAAGAAAACACCCACTCACAGGTAATGCCCAGTATAGCACGGTTTGGGGGAGCAGTCAACGGCTTTTTCGGAAAAAATCGGGAGTTTGCGGGATTTTTGCCCGGTTTCGGTTGCGTGTGCGCCTCTTTTTGTGTATGATAGAGCCACGAAACGGAAAGCGCAGGTGTATTTTCATGAAGATCATGGCCATCGATTACGGCGACGCTCATACCGGCATCGCCATTTCAGACTATACGGAGACGCTGGCGGGCCACTCGGAGGTCGTCCACAGCCGGAAGCAGGAGGAGGTGCTGGCGGCCATCTGCCGCATCATCGCTGAGCATGGCGTGAAGCTGCTGGTGCTGGGCTATCCCCGGAACATGGACGGCACGGAAGGGCCGCGGGCGGAGAAGTGCGCCGCCTTCGGGGCACTTCTGCGGCAGGAGACGGGGCTGGAGGTCATCCTGTGGGACGAGCGGCGGACCACCATCGACGCCCATAACATCCTGTTCCAGAACGGCCAGAACGCCAAAAAGCGGAAAAAGACCGTGGACGCGGTGGCGGCGGCCCTGATGCTGGAGGGCTATCTGACCCGCCGGAAGCTGGAGGGCGCGAAATGACGGATGTGATCATCATCGGCGGTGGCGCCAGCGGCATGATGGCCGCGCTGACCGCCGCGGAAAACGGCCGCAGCGTCCTCCTGCTGGAGCGGCAGAGCCGGGTGGGCCGCAAGCTGCTGGCCACCGGCAACGGCCGGTGCAACCTGACAAATGAACACGCAGGACCTGACCATTACCATGGCGAGCGGCCGGAATTCTGCCGGTACGCGCTGGAGCAATATCCGGCGGCGGAGACGCTGGCGTGGTTCGCGGCCATGGGACTGGAGACGGTGACGGAGTCGGACGGGCGGGTATACCCCCGTACCAACACCGCCAACTCCGTGTTGGATGTGCTGCGGGCGGCCCTGGCCCGGTACGAGAGCCTGACGCTGCTGACCGGCGACCCGGTGTCGGCGGTGAAGCACAAAAACGGCGTGTTCACCTGTGCGCTGGAGAGCGGCGCAGCGGTGCAGTCCTCCCGCTTAGTGCTGGCCTGCGGCGGCGCGGCGGGCAGCAAGGTGGGCGGCGTGACGGACGGCTACCGGCTGGCCAAGGCGCTGGGCCACCACCGCACGGCGCTGTACCCGGCGCTGGTGCAGATCAAAACAGACCCGGCCTATCCCCGGGCACTGAAGGGCGTAAAGGCGGAGGCGCTGCTGACGCTGCGACGGGGAGAGACGGTACTGGCCGCCCGTAAAGGGGAGCTGCTGTTCACCGAATACGGTGTCAGCGGCCCGGCAGTGTTCGACCTGTCCCGGGCGGCATCCTGCGGCGGCGAGGGCCTGACCCTGGCGTTGGACCTGTGGCCGGAGCGGACGGAGACAGAGGTGCTGGCGTGGCTGCGGGCACGTCGTGAAAACAGCTCGGCGCTGCCGGGTGAGCAGGTGTTCGTGGGCGCGCTCCACAACCGGCTGGGGCAGATGACCGTCAAGTACGCGGCCGTGACACGCAGGGAGACCTGCGGCGGCTATACAGAGGATGAGCTGGCCGCGCTGGCACGGGCCTGCAAGGGCTTTGCCCTGCCGGTGACGGGGGTGTGCGGCTTTGACCAGGCCCAGGTGACGGCCGGCGGTCTGTGTACCGACGAGTTCGACCCGGAGACGATGAAAAGCCGCCTTGTCTCCGGCCTGTATGCCTGCGGCGAGCTGCTGGACGTGGACGGCGACTGCGGCGGGTTCAACCTGCAGTGGGCCTGGGCCTCCGGACGGCTGGCAGGGCGGCTGCGGTGATATGATGCGAATTACATTCTTGGGAATAACGGGTATGTGACCGAGGAGTAAGGGCTGTGCCGGCATCTCCTGACATCTAAAATACAAAGAGAGCCTGACCGTACGGTCAGGCTCTAAGAATTATCCGCTGAAGCACATATCGCAGCGCGCCTGCACATCAAAGGCTTTGAAGTACTTTTCCTCAAAGGGAATCCAGCGATCACGGAATTGCTGTGCCTTTTCCGGACCGCTGCGTGCTTCAATGCGGGACATCTGCGTTTCCGGATCGACGGTCAGGAACACCCGCAGGTCGTAATATGCCCACAGGTCGGGGTGACAGGCATAAGCGCCCTCCACGATGGTCAAGCAGCTGGGCTCTGTCGTTACCGGCTCGCCCAACTGCTGCCGCGCACACGAAAACGGCCGAAAGGTGACAGCCTGCGCGCTCCGGAGCGGGAGTAAGACCTCCTCTAAAAACCGCTCGTGGTCCACATTCTCGCCGGGGGCGGCGAACCGTTCCTCTGTCCGCTGCTCGGGACGGAGAAAAAAATCATCCATGTGGAACACGCTGCAATGCAGCTGCTTTTGCAGCTTTGCGGCCAGCGTGGTCTTGCCGGAGCCGCACCGGCCATCAATGGCCACGATCACCCGATCCCGGCGCAGGAGCTGCCGCCGGATGGCCAGCACCAAACGGAGGTAGTCAACGCGGCTCATACCAACTCGGGGGAGGGGTCAGGGTGCACGAAACAAACCAGCTTTGTACGATCCAGCAGCACCATCACGGCGGGAATCAACACCAACTGCAGCACGATGCCGGGCACGGCATTCAGGACAGCGCCGGCCAGGAACGCCTCAAAGGTGAAGGCGCCGCCGCCCAGACCCATCATCAGGAACATGACGACTCCCCATACAAGGCGACCGGCCAGCATGGCGGGGATAAGACACTTGTAAAGGGCCTTGACGCACTGCCACTTGCTGCGGGTATACAGAAATCCAACGACAGCGCCGTAGGCGGCCATCTCAAAGGCCATGGCCACAGCGGTGGGGTACATGGCGGGCATAATGAACAGCAGGGAGCGCAGCAGGGGCAGGATGAATCCTACGCCCAAGCCCCACTGCCAGCCGCAGATCAGGCCGCACAGCAGTACGGGAATGTGCATGGGCAGCAGCATCTTGCCGACAGCGGGGATCTGCCCGGTGAAGAAGGGCAGCACAAAGCCGATCGCCAAAAACAAGGCGGAAAGAACAAGATTTTTCAGGGAACGTTTCTGCATGGTCTGTTTCTCCTTTGCTTTTTGTTGCTTGTCAGTATGCTTCCCACGGGCCAACTTAAGCGTACCACGCGGTCTCTCAAAATACAACCATAAATTTGGAAAGCAGAACGGTATCTTAAATGTGATGTGCTTTTTATCTCGTTTCTTTCGTCTTTCTTTATCTGCATAAAACCTCCTATTGCTCTGGTAACGCGGTCGCCAAACCTTTACCAGTATACCGCAATAGGAGGTTTTACTCATGCTCGAGCTATTTTTCTTCCCCCGGTAGAACCAGGGGGGTTATTTCCACACCTGAAGATGCCAAAGAAAAACCTCGTAACCGGCATGGTTACGAGGTTTTTGTCTGGAGGTGACACCCGGATTTGAATCGCCGCAGGGCAATTTTGCGTCGTGGTGACTGATGGCGTGAAGTGCTGGAAATACAAGTTTTGCCGGAAATCATGTTGTCAAATGCTGCCGGACTGTATCATTGGATTTTGAAGTTATAAGGCTAAAAATAAGGCTAAATTTTGTGGCCGCGCGGAATGTACCTGTGCCTTTAGCTTAGGAAATGCGGTGGGCAGTCGACCTCATCCTTACCAAAAAGCTGCGGATGCTTTTATGGTGTACCCATTCATATCAAGGAAGAACCTTCAATCCCTTAATATCCTTTCCTCAGGATATTGATTTGGTTGATAATTTCTGCGTCATAATATATCACGTTGCGACGCCAACCACATTTGTTTTCGATGTAGTCAGTCATACCCACTGCTTCAATGTTGTAGTTTCTCGCATTTTCAGTGTTTCTATCAATGGTTGTTATACTGTCTATTCTGAGTTCCCGCTTTAGAAGGGCTCCAATGTTTTCGGTGTATCCTTCCATCTGCTTGGCTTCATCAGGATACAATTCGCTATACAGCTTCTTGTTTTCCGGATATGGTATCCAGAAGCTTTCTTTTCAGGGTGTTCAGGTAGTTTCTCATCGGCGTGGTCTCTTTGAAATTCCTCTCAAGGCGAAGCTTCCGATTTTTTTCAAATTGTCAAGTGTTTTTGCTTATCTTAATGAGATTACGGATAAGCCTGAGGTTTTGATTTTAAGCCTTGCCGCCGTTATGCAGTCTTCATATGTTGACTATTACCATTTAACGGCTGGTAAAAAAAGGCTGTGGGCCGCCCAGTGGGCTCCGCTTTCTGGATCAGCTCCGTGGTCGGAAGCCACCATAATCTCATGCTCAGACGCCAACAGCCGGGAGAGCACCCTATCATCGACCTGGCGCAGGAAAGTCTCCTTTTCCGCCGAATCGTGGCGATGGGCCGCTTCATCCGCCCCGTTGATATGCAGCAGCACAAAGGGGCAGCGTTCCGCCGCTCGCAGGGCTGCCTCTGTCTTGGCGTCCAAATCCGTATCCACATCGCCAGTAGCCCCCTTTACCGGGAAAAGCTCCATGTGCAGCAGCCGGGCAATCCCCTTTACCAACTCCTTGCCGCAGATCACGGCGCTCTTCTGGGGAAATGGCGGCAGTGCTACCGGAACAGACTGCCCCCACAGAAGCATACATCGTTCTTTCGTCAGCAGTCTTTCAAAGGCATGGCGCAGTACGCAGTGCAGTGTTTCCGGCGGGAAGCCGCCGCAGGTATCCACATACCGCATCGAACCCATGGACGCCAGATGGCCATATCGCTCCACCTGAAAGTGGGAATCCGTTATGCCGTCAATCACGCATAATATCCTGCTCAAGTCTCTCCCCCTTTTTCCATTGAAACTTGTTTCGTTATACTTCCCGGCGCAGCACCCGGTAGACAAAGGACATATCCAGTCCGCCGCGTACCACGTCCGCCAGCAGGTCGTACTGCCGTTCCTTGTAGCCGCAGGCGTCAAAGGTTGCCAGCGCGTCAAAAGAAACGCCCTTTCTAGCGCACAGTGCTTTCAGGATCGTATCCGTGATGCCCGGCGCGTCAAAGATACCGTGGACGTAGCTGCCGTACACGTTTCCGCCGCCGCTGAGGGCAGGCATCTGCTGCCGGCTGCGTCCCATGTGGATCTCATACCCCTCGTAGGCCAGGCCGTTCAGGGCGGAGAGCAGTCCCTCCACACCGTGAAAGACGCCCTGCGTCTGGGTCTGTACCTTCTCGCCGCGGAATTCGGTGTCCATGTTCAGCAGCCCCATGCCGCTGATCTCCGTGACCCCGGCGGCCTCCACCTGCTCCGGGTCGGACACGGTGCGCCCCAGCATCTGATAGCCGCCGCAGATGCCGAAAACCAGCGTGCCGGCGTCAACCGCCTTCAAAATGGCCGCCTCCAGACCGGACTGCCGCAGCCACCGCAGATCGGCGATAGTGCTCTTGGTACCCGGCAGCAGGATCATATCCGGCTGGTGCAGGTCGCTCACCTGATCCACATAGCGCAGCGACACGTTTTCGTAATGTTCGAAGGGGCTGAAATCCGTGAAATTGGAGATGCGCGGCACACGGATTACCGCGATATCCAAGAGTTTTCGCTCTTTGGAGCGGTCAAACCGCTCGGTCAGGCTATCTTCATCGTCGATGTCTATATGGGCGTAGGGGATGACCCCCGCCACCGGGATGCCGCACAGTTGCTCCAGCGTCTTCAGTCCCGGCTCCAAAATGGCCCGGTCGCCCCGGAATTTGTTGACCACTACGCCCTTGATGCGGCGGCGCTCGTCCTCCTCCAGCAGCGCCACCGTGCCGTAGAGCTGGGCGAATACGCCGCCCCGGTCGATGTCGCCCACCAGCAGCACCGGCGCGTCCACCAGCTTGGCAAGTCCCATGTTCACGATGTCATCCTGCTTGAGATTGATTTCCGCGGGGCTGCCCGCCCCCTCGATGACGATCACGTCGTAATCTGCCGCCAGACTGTTGTAGGCCTCCAGCACGGCAGGGATGTAGTCCCGCTTGCGGCGGAAATACTCCATGGCCTGCATATTGCCCCGCACCTGCCCGTTTACGATGACCTGACTGCCCACGTCGGTGGTGGGCTTGAGCAGGATGGGGTTCATGCGGGTGTCCGGCTCGATCCCGGCGGCCTCTGCCTGCACCACCTGCGCCCGGCCCATCTCGCCGCCGTTTTTGGTGATGAAGGAGTTCAGCGCCATATTCTGGCTCTTGAACGGCGCCACGCGGTAGCCGTCCTGCTTCAAAACGCGGCAGAGTCCCGCCGCCAGCAGGCTCTTTCCGGCGTTGGACATGGTTCCCTGTATCATAATATTCATTGCCATAGCGATTTCTCCTCACAGAATTGCCGGATGGCCGTTATCAACGCTTCGTTCTCCTCATGAGGCCGCACGGCGATGCGATACCACCCGTCGTCCAGCCCGCTGTAATTCCCACAGCCCCGGATGGCGATGCCCTGCCGCAGCAGGCCCCCCCGCAAGCCCAACGGCCCGTGGAACAGCAGGAAGTTGGCTTGGGACGGGCATACCCAGAAGCCCAGCGCCGTCAGGTTATCCGTGAGCCAGCGCCGCTCCGTATGGACGAGGGATCGTGTTCTTTGCAGGAAATCCTGCTCCGCCAGCGCCGCCACACCGGCGCTCTGCGCCAGCGAGGATACGTTCCACGGCTGGGATGCGCTTGCCATGCGGCGCAGCAGCGCGCTGTCGGCGCACAGGCAGTACCCCAGCCGGATGCCCGCCATGCCGTAGCTCTTGGTAAAGGCCTTCAGGATCAGCAGCTCCGGGTGCGCCGCCAGAAGGGATTTGGCGCTGACACCGTCCTCCGTAAGATCGAGGAAGCACTCATCCAGAAACACCCGCGCACCCCACGCCGCACAGCCCTGCAGGATCTGCTCCAGCAGCGGCAGCGGCAGCAGCCGTCCGGTGGGGTTGTTGGGGGTGCAGAGGAATACCACCTCCGGCTTTTTCTCCTCCAAGAAGGGAAGGAAGCCCTCGTCCACATCGAAGTTCTCCGCCTGATGCAGGAAATACGGCGCTGCGCGGCAGCCCACCTGCGCCAGCCCCAGCCCGTACTCAGCGAAGGTGGGGGCCGGTTCCGCCGCCGTCCGAGGCCGCAGGGCGGCGCAGTATGCGTAGATCAGGTCCGCCGCGCCGTTCCCGCAGAGGACATACGATGCCGGCACCTGCTCGTGGGCCGCGATGGCCTGCACCAGCTGGCGGCAGTAGGGGTCGGGGTAGCGGTGCAGCTGGGGCAGCCCGCGGCGTACCGCCTCCAAAACGCCGGGGGGCGTACCCAGCGGGTTGGTGTTGGCGGAAAAATCCAGAGTGATACTGCCGCCGTACACGTCGCCGCCGTGTTGGTTTTCCGTTTGATACAGCATCTACGTCTCCTTTACAGCGCAAAGGGCAGCTTGACCCCGCAGCTCAAAAGCAGGGTGAGAAGCGCTGTGACCGTCATCAGGCGGCACACGCGGGGGATGTCCTCGTGGGTGATCTCCCGCGATGCGTCGCCGATATACTCCTTCTTGTGCAGCACGCCGTGGTACCACGCATCCCCTGCCAGACGCACGCCCAGCAGTCCCGCGCAGACAGATTCCGTCTGCGCTGAGTTGGGGCTGGCGTGCTTTCGGCGGTCACGGCGGAAGATCCGCCAGCCTGCCGCCGTATCCAGCCCCATCAGGCCGCCAGCCGCCAGCATCAGAAGCGCCGACAGCCGCGCTGGGATGTAATTCACCACGTCGTCGGCCTTGGCGGGCACCAGACCGATGTTCTTATAGGGCGGCTCCACATACCCCAGCATGGAGTCCATGGTGTTCACCGCCTTGTAGAAAAAGCCCAGCGGCGCGCCGCCGATGGCCAGAAACAGCAGCGGCGCCACCACGCCGTCGGAGGTGTTCTCCGCCACCGTCTCCACGGCGGCGCGGGTCACGGCGGCATCGTCCAGCCGGTCGGTGTCCCGCCCCACGATCATGGAGACGGCGCGGCGGGAGGCCGCCAGATCGCCGCTCTCCAGCGCGTCATAGACCTTCATGGTCTCGTCCCGCAGGGACTTGACCGCCAGGATCTGCCAGCACATCACGCTCTCCAGCGCCAGACGCAGCCACGGGCTGACCAGCCCGCACAGCCGCAGCAGCCCCGCCGGGACGGCGGTGGACACGATGACCACCGCGCCCCACAGGATGGCGCCCGCCGCCCGCTCGCCGGCGGGCGTTTTGGGGCAGATGCGCCGCAGCCCCCGCTCCAACACACTGATACATTTTCCGATCAGCACTACCGGGTGGGGGAAGCCGTGAGGGTCGCCCACCAGAAGGTCTATGCCAAAGCCGATGACCAGTGCCGCCAGCGACCACATCATGTCTGTTCCCCTCCGCCCTGCATCGTAAAAATATAAATGGGGTTCTGCCCGCTCATCAGGTGATAGCCTCCGGCCCTTCTGTCCCGCGCCGCCTGCAGGGATACCACCTCCGTCTCCGCAAAGGGGAACACCGTCAGACAGTCCGTCAGCTCGGCGATGGATTCCAGCGAGACCGCCGTGGCCACGATGCGGACACGGGGGTTTCTTGCCAGCAGCAGCGAGAGGATCTCCCGCATATTGCCGGCGCTGCCGCCGATAAAGGCGTGGGTAGGCACGGGCAGATCGGTACAGGCCTCCGGCGCGCTGCCGCAGACCACCTGTAAGTTTTCCAATGCAAACCGATTACGGTTTTGCCCCAGCAGCGCTGCGGCATCCTCTCGCCGCTCTACGGCGCAGACAAGCCCTTGCTTTGCCTGTAAGGCCATTTCCACCGACACTGAGCCGGTACCGGCGCCGATGTCCCAGCAGACGCTCCGCTCCGTCAGCCGCAGCTTGGAAAGGCACACCGCCCGCACCTCACTTTTGGTCATGGGAACCACGGGCATTCCCTCCGCACTGCGGAGAAAGGCGTCATCCGGCAGACCCGGTGTGACCACCGCGTCGGGATGGGGGTTTTCGATAAGCGCCACGCTCAGAGGGACATAGACACCATCCGTCAGCTCCGCCGCCGTGCCGCGCACGAGGCGCTCATCCGGGTAGCCCAGCCGCTGGCCCACATACACAGAGACGTGGCCCAGATCACCCTCTGTCAGCGTACGGCACAGGTCGTTGATGCCGCGCTCGCCGCCTACCAGCGCAAAGAGGCGGCTGGTTGCCCGCACCTCCGGCAGAATGTTGTGCTGCCGCCCGTGGAGACTCACCACCCGGACATCCTCATAGGAGGTTCGGAGCCGGGCGCACAGATAGGACAGCGAGCTCAAACCCGGCAGCACCGCCGTGTCGCAGCCCTCCAGCAGGGGCAGCAGCTTTTTCGTGCCGCTGAAGAAGCCGGTATCGCCGGACATGACCACCGCAAAGCGGCGGTACTCCCAGTGGGTGCGGATAAAGTCCGCAATATCCTGCGGCGCAATGGCGTCGCAGGTGTGCTGTCCCGGCCGCGCCACAGCCTCCAGCATCCGTTTTGCGCCGATGAGACAGTCCGCCGCCTCAATGGCCTCGCTGACCTCGTGGGTCATAGCCTCCCGGCTGCCGGGGCCGATGCCCACGATCCGCACCTGCGGCCGGACGGTGCAGCCGAACCGCTCACACAGCACGTCCAGCACCGCCGCAAAGGGCAGACCCTCCCGCTGGGGCGGGCGGCCGATGACCACCAGCCCCGCGCCCGCCTTCCGGGCGGCGGACACCTTGGCGGGAAAGCCGCCGGCCTCGCCGCCGTCCTTTGTCACCATCCACGCGGCGTCGGCAAACCGCAGCGTCGCCAGATCCATCTCCTCGGAGAAAGGCCCCTGCATGGCGATGATATGGGAGGCCTTCAGCCCCGCTGCGCGGCAGGCCTCCAGCGAGGCATCCATGGGCAGCACCCGGGCGTATACCCGCTGGGTAAAATCGGGGATGCCGCTATACGCCGCCAGTTCCTTACTGCCGGTGGTCAGCAGGATATTGCCCCGCGTACTCTCCAGAAATGCGGCGGCCGCCGCCGCATTCTCCACGCAGACCACATCCTCCGTCTGTTCGGAGGATTGCCGCAGCAGGCGCAGATATTCAGTCTTCGTCTCCCGGCAGGCCGTACAGATGCTCTCGGTAATGGAGGTGGCGTAGGGGTGGGTGGCATCGATCACCAGATCGAACCGGGTCTCTTGCAGCATCCGGATGATGTCCTCTACCGGGATACGTCCCGCCAGAACCGTAATGTTTTCCGCCTCCGGCAGCAGAGTTTCACCGTACTCCGTGGCCACGCATACCGTAGCCTGCACCGGCTGTCCGGCCAGGAATTCCACCAGCTCCCGGCCCTCCGTGGTGCCGGCAAACACGCAGATATTACACATTGCGGTATCCTCTGGGTGTGACCAGTTGACCGGCCACCGTTTTGACGGCGGCGCTGCCGATCAGCACGGTGCAGAACATATCCACCTCCGCCTCCCGCAGCTCTGCCAGCGTCAGGATGCGGCTGCTCTGCCCCTCACGGCCAATATTGCGCACGATGCCGCACAGCCGCTCTCCCGGCAGACGGCGCAGCAGGATATCGCAGGCCCGCTTCAGGTGGTCGGGTCTGCCGTGGCTGGCCGGGTTATACAGGGCGATGGTCAGATCCGCCGCCGCCGCGCAGTCCAAGCGCTTTTCGATGGTCTCCCACGGTGTCAGACGGTCGCTGAGGCTGATGACCGCGAAATCATGGGTCAGCGGCGCACCCAGCACTGCCCCGCCGCTGCACGCCGCCGTCAGTCCCGGCACCACCTGGATCTCAGGCTCCTGCGACTCGCCCCGCAGCTCGTAGACCAGCGCGGCCATGCCGTAGATGCCGCTGTCGCCGGAGCAGACCATGGCGGCGGTCTTGCCGCTGCGCGCCAGCTCCAGCGCCAGCTGGCAGCGCTCGGCCTCCCGTGTCATGGGAGTGGAGTGAAGTTCCTTGCCGGGGTAGCGATCCCGCACCAGATCCACATACACCGGGTAGCCTACGATGGCGTCACACGCCCGCAGGGCGGTATCCGCCCGAATGGTCATATCCTCATAGCTGCCCGGCCCGATACCTACTACAATTACCTTACCCAAAGCGCACCTCCCAATGCTCCGCCGCAACGGCGACGGTCACACCGTCCCGCGCTGTTTTTTGTACGATCAGCTTTTCGGCGTCCAGCAGCGCCGCCCGCTCGCAGACGTTGTCCACGCCGGTGACAGAGCGGACAAAGTCGGAGGGGGTGAAGTCACCGGCCACGTCCCGCAGCTGCTGCGCCGTGTAAAAATGCACCGGCCAGTTGTTTTTCTCGCAGGCGGCCAGCAGACCCGCCTCGTCCTGCTTCAGATCGATAGTGTAGACGCCGCGAATGGCTGCCGTGTCCAGACCATTTTCTGCAAACACCGCCCGCACCGCGTTTTCCACCGTTTCGGCGGCGGTGCCCCGGCGGCAGCCTACGCCTACCCGCAGTACCCGTGGGATGAGCCGCAGGGTGCGGGCAAAGGGCGATTTCGTGCGCCAGCCGATGAAAATACCCAGCGGGCCGGTCTCACCGGCAAACGTACCCTCCGGCAGGGGGGAGGGCAGGGGAAACTGGCTGCAAAGGGGGATATCCCCCTCCAGTATCGCCGCCGACACCGCCTTGGCAAGCTCCATGCCGGAGATGGCGCAGCCATGCCGGGCAGCCCATGCGTCCACGGCGAATTTCCCCCGGACGTCGGTGGCGGTGGTGACCACCGCCGTGGCGCCCAGCTTCTCCGCCAGCGCCGCCGCCAGCGCGTTGGCACCGCCGATGTGGCCGGAGAGCAGGGGGATCACAAACTGCCCCGCCTCGTCGATGCACAGCACCGCCGGATCGGTCTTTTTGCTCTGTATGTAGGGGGCGATCTCCCGCACGGCGATGCCGCAGGCCCCCACGAAGATCAATGCGTCCATGGCGGAAAAGCACGCGCCGTATACCGCCTTGTCCAGCGGCAGGAACTCCGGTTCCTGAAACCGCTCCATGGTGTAGCACACGAACGCTGCCTCCGGGAGCGCTGCCATCACACGCCGCGCCGTGGCGCAGCCGCCCCGGCTGAAGGCAAACAGGGCGGCTCTCATTGCGCCCCCTTGCGGAACTCCGTTGTAAAATCGGGGTGGTACAGCAGGGAGCGGAGATAGGTGTCACCCAGACAGTTGCCCACCACGATCAGCGAGGTCTTGGTCAGGCCGTTGCCCGTCACCGTTTCGTGGAGCGTGCCCACGGTGCAGCGGAAGATCTTCTCCTCCGGCCACGTGGCCTTATACACCGCTGCTACCGGCGTCTCGGCGGCATAGCCACCTGCCAGCAGCTCGGCTTGCAAATGCTCCGTCAGCGAGGTGCTGAGAAACAGCACCATGGTGGCCTGATGGGCCGCCAGAGAGCGGATGGACTCCCGCTCCGGTACCGGCGTGCGGCCGGGGGCGCGGGTGATGATAACGGTTTGGCTCACATCGGGCAGGGTGTACTCCGCCCGCAGGGCGGCCGCCGCGCCGCAGAAGGCGCTGACGCCGGGACAGACATCGTAGGCGATACCGCGTTTTTCCAGCTCGTCGAACTGCTCCCGCACCGCGCCGTAGATGCTGGAATCCCCTGTGTGCAGGCGCACGGTGGTCTTGCCGGCGGCCTCCGCCTTTTCGATGAGGGCGATGACCTCCTCAAGGGTCAGCTTGGCGCTGTCGTGGATCTCGCAGCCGGGCTTGGTATAGCCCAGCACCGCCGGATTCACCAAAGACCCTGCGTAGATCACCACGTCGGCCTCACCCAGCAGCTTGGCGCCCCGGACGGTAATAAGGTCGGCAGCGCCGCTGCCCGCTCCCACAAAATGTACCATTGTCAGTCCTCCTTTATCCGGCGCAGCAGTGCCGCTGCGTCCTTTGTCTCACAAAGATAGCCGTATTCCTTGGAGAACAGGATAGCGCCTGCCTCCATATCGCCGCATTTATAGGGCAGCATCGCGTCGATGCGCCCCGCCAGACGGTACAGCACCGCCTCGTAAAGCCCTTGCTCCTGCAAGATCCGCAGGGCATCGTCACAAGTGGCGCAGCAGAGCAGCTCCTCCGCTGCCGCCGCGCCCAGACCCTCTGCGGCGGCACAGGCCGTCAGGATGTCCGTGCGGCAGTCGCCGTAGCGGGAGTGGGTGTTCCACATACCGCCTGCCAGCTTCACCAGCTTGCCGATGTGCCCGATGAGCAGCACCCCTCGGAAGGCCAGCTCCCGGCACATCTCCAGCGCGTCGCCGATGAAGTTGGAGGTCATCACCGCCGTGGCGGGGTCGATGCCCATGGCATCCTTGATATAGTCCGCGCCGTAGTTGCCGGGGGCCAGCAGCACATAGTCCGCGCCGCCCTCCCGCCGCTGCCGCAGCTCCACGTGGATGGTGTCCACCAGCGCCTGCTCGCTCATAGGCTCTACGATCCCCGTGGTGCCTAAGATAGAGATGCCGCCCTCGATGCCCAGCCGGGGGTTGAAGGTCTTTTTCGCCAGCGCCTCCCCCTCCGGGACGGAGATCACCACCCGCAGACCGCCGGTGTAGCCCAGCAGACCGCAGACCTCCTCCACATTTTCCCGGATCATCCGGCGGGGCACGGAGTTGATGGCCGCTGCTCCCACCGGCTGGTCAAGCCCCGGCATGGTCACACGGCCCACACCCTGTCCGCCGTCGATGACAATGCCCGCGTCCTCTGTTTTTCGCACCTCGGCGTAAACGAGGGTGTCACGGGTGATATCCGGGTCGTCGCCGCTGTCCTTCCGGATGGCGCAGCGCACACAGTCCGGGGAACGGTGGATGTCCTCCACCGCCAGCGTCAGCTCCATGCCCTTGGGCGTCAGCAGACGGATGGTCTCCTTCCTGCTGCCACTCAGCAGCATCCACGCGGCGGCCTTGGCGGCCGCCGCGGCGCAGGAGCCGGTGGTGTAGCCCAGACGGAGCTTTTTCCCGTCCCGCATCACAAATTCCTTCATGGTTACCGCCTGATCTGGTAGAGCATGGCATTGCAGATAGCCGCCGCCACATTGCTGCCGCCCTTCCGGCCCCGGGCCACGATGTAGGGCGCGGCTGCGGCCTCGATGATGCGTTCCTTGCTCTCCACCACGTTCACAAAGCCCACCGGCACGCCGATGATGAGGGCGGGATGGAGCTTGCCGGCCTCCATCAGCGCCTCTAAGGAGAAAAGCGCCGTGGGGGCGTTGCCGATGGCGAAGATACAGGGCTTTTCCAGTGCCGCCGCCCGCTCCATGGATACGAAGGCGCGGGTCACGCCCCGCTCCTTGGCCTCCGCCGCCACGTCCGCGTCTGACATGAAGCAGTGTACCTCCCCGCCCAGCGAGGCGAGGATGGTCTTGTTGATGCCGGCCTTGGCCATCTGCGTATCCGTCACGATGTCACAGCCCGCCCGCAGGGCGGCGATGCCCTTTTCCACCGCGTGGTCGGAAAAGGCCAGATTGTCCACATAGTCAAAATCCGCCGTGGTGTGGATGACCCGCTTGATGACCAGCTCGTTTTCCGGGTCCAGCCGCCGGCCGCCCAGCAGCTCGGTGATGATGGCAAAGCTGCGCTTCTCGATATCCATAGGCTTCATCTGTTCCATCATAGCGTCTCCTTTCTGCAAGCCGCCAAAAAGCGCTGTGCCATGACGGGCTTGGCGTAAAAATGGAAGTGGGGGAAACCCGCGTACAGCGTGTCCGTGGCATACGCACAGCGCCACTGCTTGCCGGAGGGCTTTTCCGCCAGAAAAGCGCCGCCGGGCTGGGGAGTGTCCCAGTGGTGAAATTCATGCATGGGTACCTGCTCCCCGGCGCGGCACAGGAGGCTGTCCTCCTGCGCCGTGGCGGTAATGTAGCCGAATCTGGTCAGCTTACCTGTGTCAAAGCAGTCCCCGGGCAGCGCGCCTACCATGGCGTGGCCCGCGATGGACTCTGTAAGGTACATAAAGCCGCCGCACTCGGCGATACAGGGCATTCCCGCGTGTACGGCCTCCCAAATTTGCCTGCGCAGGGCATGGTTTTCCTCCAACTGCGCCGCGTACAGCTCCGGATAACCGCCGCCCAAATACAGACCCTGTACGCCGTCGGGAAGCCGTTCGTCCGCCAGTGGGCTGAAGGGTATCAGCTCCGCGCCCAGCTGCCGTAGCAGGTCGAGACTGTCCTCGTAGTAAAAGCAGAACGCCCGGTCACGGGCCACGCCGATACGCACCGGCGCGCCCGCCTCCGGCAGCACCGGCGGCGTAAAGCGAAGGGGCGGCGCGGCAGCCGCGATTTTCAGCAGGGCGGCTATGTCCAGCGTTTTTTCCGCCTCGGCCGCCAGCTTGCGCAGCTTCTCCTGCAGGTCGGCTACCTCGTCCGCCGTGACGAGCCCCAAATGGCGGCTCTCCAGCGCGCACTCCGGCAGACGGGGCAGGTAGCCGCAGGCGCGGACGCCCAGACGGTTTTCCAGCTCCCGCGCCAGCGGGCCGTAGCTCATGGCGCTGCACCCGTTGAGGATGACGCCCCGGATGCCGCTGTCCGGCGCGAAGCGGAGAAAGCCCTCCGCCGCTGCCAGAACCGACAGCGCCGCGCCCCGGGCGTTGACCACCAGCACCACGGGGCTTTCGGATTCCCGCGCCGCCTCGTAGGTGCTGGCGCGGGTGGAGGTGAGCCCCAGACCGTCATAATAGCCCATGACGCCCTCGATCACCGCAATATCACAATCCTGATTGTTGTGCGCCAGCAGGTAGCGCATGGTGTCGCGGTCAAAAAAGAACGGGTCGAGGTTAGAGCTTTTCGCGCCGATGACCCGGCTGTGGAACATGGGGTCGATGTAATCCGGGCCGCATTTCGCCGCGCCTACCCGCAGACCCCGCAGCACCAGCGCCTGCAAAACGGCGCAGGTGACGGTGGTCTTGCCGCAGCCGCTGTTGGTACCGGCCAGTACCAGCCGGGGGACTTTTTGCTCCATAGCGCCCTCTCAATCTGCCACGATGGTGGCAAAATAGCTGACCTCCTCCGGCAGCTGCCGCAGGTCGGTGTAGACCTGCTCTGTCTCCAGCCCGCAGTCCGCCACCATCCCGGCGTTTGCCGCCATACCGCGGCGCTCCAGCGCCGCCGCCGTCTCGTGGATGGCCTTGCCGGATTTCATGATGACCTTCGTCCCCGGCAGCGCCAGCGCACTGTCCAGATCGGCGCTGCCGGGCAGGATGTGGAGGGGCTCCTCCATGCGGGTGAGGCTGCGCCCCAGCCGCGCCGCCACGGCGCAGAAGCTGGTAACGCCGGGACACATCACCGCTTCAAACCCGTCAGAGCGGATGCGCTCCAGAATATAGTACGCCGTAGCGTACACGGATACGTCGCCCAGATTCACCATGGCCACGTCCTGCCCGGCCGACAGCACCGCCTCGATAGCGGCTGCCGCCGTGCGGTAGCTGTCCTCCCGTACCGCCGCGTCACGCGCCATGGTGAAGTCCAGCGGCAAGACGGTCTTGCCCTGCATATCCACCGCCCCGGCGGCGATGTCCAGCGCCAGCATCCGCCCGGACTTCATCCGGGGAGCCGCGATAACATCACACGCCTCCAGCACCCGGCAGGCCTGCCGGGTCAGCAGCTCCGGGTCGCCGGGGCCCACGCTGACGGCGTAAAAAACACCCTGTTTTTCCATGTCGGTACTCCTTACGGCACAAATTCCAGACTATCGAAGCAGGGGTCGTACTTCCCGTGCTCCATCTGGTACAGCTTTGCGATATACGCCCGCGTAAAGATCTCCTCCGGCGGGCCGATGCGGTCGATCCGGTCGCCCGCCACGCACACCACGGTGTCGGAGATGCGCTCCGCCAGCTCCAGCTCGTGGAGCGACAGCAGCACCGCCAGATCATTCTCCCGCACCATGCGCTTGAGCACCGTCAAAAGCTCCAGCTTGTAGCGGATGTCCAGAAAGCTGGTGGGCTCGTCCAGCACGATAATCTCCGGCTCCTGACACAGCGCCCGCGCCAAGAGGATGCGCTGGCGCTGCCCATCACTGATGGCGGAGAAGGGGCGGTCGGCAAACGCCATGCCGCCTACCTGCTCCAGAGAGCGCTCCACGATGGCCTGATCCTCCGGCTGCAAAATGCCCAGCCGCCCGGTATAGGGATAGCGGCCGCTGCTCACCACATCCCGGCAGGTCATCAGCTCCGGCTCCATCCGGGCCGTCATCAAAATGGCCATGCGCCGGGCGATCTCGTTGCGGCTGCGCGACTCCATGGCCTTGCCGTCCAGAAACACCGTGCCGGAAACCTTGGAGAGCTGACCGATAATGGTTTTCAATATAGTGGATTTTCCCGAGCCGTTGGGGCCTATCAGCGTGACGATCCTGCCCCGCTGCACATGGAGGGCGATGTCCTTGATCAGCGGCTTGCCGTGGTAGCCCACGGTCAGGTCTTTTGTTTCCAGATATGCCATACTCACGCCGCCTTTCTGTGGATCATCATGTAGATCACGATAGGTGCGCCGAACACCGCCGTGACGGAGCTGATGCTCACCTCCGTGGGGGCAAAGGCGGTGCGGGCGATGAGGTCGCAGAACAGGCAGAACACGCCGCCGCCCAGGAAGCAGGCTGGGATCATACACAGCGGCTCCGCCGATTTGAACAGGGACTTCATCAGGTGCGGCACTGCGATGCCAACAAAGGAGATGGGGCCGGCAAAGGCCGTGACGCAGGCGGACAGCACGCTGGACAGCAGGATCAGCGCCGTCCGGAAGTCCCGCAGGGGGACGCCCATATTCTGGGCATAGACCTCGCCCAACTGGTACGCCCGGATGGGCTTGGAAAGCAGGAAGGTCAGCAGCAGCGTGATGCCGCAGACAACGGCCATAGTCTTTACGTTGTCCCAGCTCATGCCGGAGAAGGAGCCGAGAGACCAGTTGTGCAGATTCACGATGCTGGAATCGTCGGCAAAGGTCACGAGAAAATCCGTCAGTGCCGAGCAGATATAGCCGATCATCACGCCGCAGACCACCAGCAGGCTCATGCGCTTGACCCGCTGGGAGATCAGCAGCACGAAGCCCATGGATACCATAGCTCCCACGAAGGCCGCTGCGATGAGAATGGCGGAGGAGGTGGTCTTGCCACGGCTCAGCAGCGCCAGCATGGCCACGCACACCGTCATCTTCGCGCCGGAGGAGATGCCCAGCACGAAGGGGCCTGCGATGGGGTTGTGGAAGAAGGTTTGCAGCAGATAGCCGGACAGGGACAGCGCCCCGCCCAGGATCAGCGCCGACAGAAGCCGGGGCAGACGGATCTTCACGATGATCTGGCTCTGTGTAAAGCCCACATCGCCGCCCAGCAGGATCCGCCATATCTCAGACGCGGAAAGAGAGACGCTTCCCGCGAATATGTTCCAGAGTATAAATACAAACAAAAGCAGGAGGAGCAGCCAAAAGCCTCCCAAGATGCGAAGTGTTCGGGTGTTCTTCATGCCGCTCCTCCTTATGATGTAAAAAACGCTCACTTCATCCGTGTCAGAAAGTGAAACGCCGTGTCCGGCGCGTCGTTCAACGCATGGTTCACGTCCAGAATGAGATCGCTCAGCTCCAGCGACTCCTGATAGAAGTTTTTGGTCAGGCACCAAACGTTGCCGCTCTTGACCGCCTTGAAGTCGGCCAGCAGCGGGTCCAGCGCCACCAATTCGTCCAGCGTGTGCAGCTCACCATCGATGATGCTGTTGTAGATCAGCACATCGGCGTCCACTGCACCGTGGTAGAAGGATTCCATCTGAATGTTGATGGTGGACTGGGCGTTGTCCTCCGCCGATTCATCGAAGGAGACATAGTCTCCGCCTGCGATGGTGACGCACTTCGCCACATAGTCCGTGGACTTACGGACGTTTACAGCGCCGCTGCTGGTGATGTAGAAAAACGCCACAGTCTTGCCGGTGGGCTGCTGCTCCAGTACGTCCGCCACGCTGTCCATCTTTGCGTTGAACAGCGCCTCGGCCTCGTCCTCCTTGTCCAGCAGCGCCGCGTACAGCTTGATCCACTCCATCCGACCCAAGGGCTGGGTCTCGTAGCTGGATGTCTCCACCAGCACGGGGATGCCCAGCCGCTCCAGTTGCTCCAGCACCGCCGGAGAGTGATAGATCATGGTGTTTTCCACCGCCAGATCGCAGCCCTGCGACAGGATCAGCTCATAATCCGGCTCGGAGTACTTGCCGGCGTATACCAGCGCTCCGCTGTCCATGGCGTCCTTGGCACGCTGGATATACCAGTCCGACTGCTTTTTACCGCTGAGGGTGATACAGTCGATGGCGTTCAGCTTGTCGAAGTAGTCCATGGCAGCGGCGGCTACCAGATAGATCTGATCCAGCGGCTGCTGCAAAACGGTGACGCCGGCGGGTACGCCCTCCGGTACCGCCGCGCCCTCCGCTACCAGCAGGTACACCCGGTCGTTGTTGATGGTGATGCGCTTGTAGCTCTCTCCGGCATACTCTACGGTAAACTGCTGGGCATAGCGCAGGGGCATGGTACGGTCAAAGACCAACTCATCCCACGATATGGAGGCAGTTTGTCCATCTGTTTTGGCAGGGGCGTCTGCCGTGCCGCAGCCACAGAGGGACAGCATCAGCAGCAGCGCCAGTACCGCGGCGGTCAGCCGTTTCACTGGGCTGCCTCCACGGCGGTGGAGGAATCGAAGGTCAGGGTGTACTCGATCTCGTGGGGGGTGCTCATGGCGGTGGTGTCGCCGATCACTGTCAGCGGGGTATCCAGCGCCCGCACGGGGATCTCAAAGGTGGAGCCGCCCTCGGTGGTGAGAACATCGTAACGCTGGCCATCCACCAGCATATAGTCATACTTCTCACTGCTCCACACGATGGTGGCGGTGGCAGCGCCGTTCTCCACCTTCAGGGTGCAGGGAGTCAGCACATGGGACTTACCGGAGCCGCCCTCAAAGCCTACCTCAATGGTGTAAGTGCCGTCCGCCAATGCGATGGCGGCAGCGTCATCGCCGTCATCCTCCTTCAGAACAGGGTTGGAGACGGAGACCTTGTGGTCATACCATACGCCCTTCTTGCCGATGAGAGCCACGTCGAACTCCGTGTCCAAGGCGGGCACGGGGATATCAAAGCCGTTGACCGTCTCGGCCAGACCGTCGGGATAGGTGACAGTGTCCTTGGTGGGCTGCAGCAGCACGGCGCCGTCCTTCTGGGCGTCCTCCTTCAGACCGGGGAACAGATTGACGATGCTGGTGGAGGCGAGGCTGACGTGGATGGTCATCTGGCCGTCCTTCACGGTCAGCACGCCCTTGCCGTCGCAGGTCTCGTTGGCGTGGAACATACTGCTGTCGGTGTTGAAGTCGGCGGTGTACACGCCGGCCGCCAGTGCGGGCTGGTCGGGCTCATCATTGCCGGGGGCGTCGGCCTGCTGCTGTCCGCAGCCAACCAGCAGCGCCGTCATCAGCAGTGCCAGCAGACAGGAAAGAAACTTCTTCATTTTTATGTGTCCTCCTTGCTTTGAAAAAAGGCTCCGAGGCGATAATATACCGCCCCGGAGCCAAGTTAGTCCTTGTTACGCGATAGCGTCGATGGCAGCCTTGGTGTGTGCGACGTAGAGAGCCTGCACGTCCGCGATACGGCCCAGACCGGAGATTTGGCAGTTCACGGTGAGACCGGCGGCCTCAAACATGGTCTTCCAGGAATCCTCGTCTGCACCGGCCATGTCGTTGTTGGCGTGGTCGCCCGCCACGACCATCAGGGGACGCAGCACCACGGTGGTGTAACCGGCTTCCTTGACGGCTGCGATCACGGCCTCGCAGGAGGTATCCTCGGGCTCGCCCTCCACGGTGCCGATGAACACGTTCTCATAGCCCAGCTTGTCCATCTGGGTGGCCATCTGGCTGTAAGTGACCTTCGCCACGTGCGCCGTACCGTGACCCATCAGCACATAAGCCACACCGGCCTCCTTGGCGGCGGCGGTGGACTCGTAACCACTCTCGCTCAGAGCAGCGGCGACGACGGCCTTGGCAACGGCTTCCTTGTCGGCGTTGATGACGGCGGCGTCGCTGCCCACCTCACCCAGCATGGGCTCGGCGATCTCAACGGACTCGAACTTGTCACGAACCTTGTCGATGGCGGCGCACATCTCATCGTACTCAGCACCGTGCATCAGATGGGTGGGCTGCACCACCAGCTGCTTCACGCCGTTGGCGACAGCGCGCTCCAGAGCCTGCTCCATGTTGTCGATCTTCTCGCCGTCACGGGCCTGGATGTGGTTGATGATGATCTGAGCGGTGAAGGCGCGGCGCACGGACCAATCGGGGTTGGCCTCCTGCAGGGCATCCTCGATGCTCTTGATGTCGGCTACGCGGCTGTCGTTGAAGGAGGTGCCGAAGGACACCACCAGCAGCTCCTTCTCGCCGATCTCGTCCTGGTTGCGGGGATCGTCCTTGGACGCGTCACCGGTGTCCAGACCGAAATAGTCGGGGCTGGCTTCCTCACCTTCCACCAGTGCCTTCTGGGCATCGGTCAGGGCGTCCCAAGCGGCCTTGGCGGCCTCGCACTGGGCGTCGGTCTCCTCGGTGCGCTCCTGTACGTAGATGGCGTCGATCAGGGCGGCGACCTTGTCGGCGGCGGCCTTGTCGGTCTCCTCGGTGTTTACGTCGTTGTTGTCATTGTTGTCGGCAGCGTTGTCCTTGTTGCCGCAGGCGGTCAGCATGCTCATCAGCATCACAGCCGCCATCAGAAAGGCAAGTGCTTTCTTCATGGGGATCTACCTCTTTCCAAATATTTGTTCTGAAAGAAATATAAAAGCGGCTGTGTCTCACACAGCCGCCCTCGGTGCTTCTTACTACATATACATCCGCGCGGTGACCCGCAGCGGATCATAAGTTCGTAGGAAAACCAACCCGTTGGCAGCAGGTTTGAGATTCCACACAGAGGCAGGTCTCCTGACTTCGTTCATCACGGCGTTGCCCTTCCCGGTTTCCCAGTGGTCCGCAGGCCGCTCCCGTACACAGTGACTGCATCGTTCCGGATTCGCACCGGATTCCCTTTTCATCTGCTTTTGAGCAGACACCTCTGTGCTACAACTTTATATTTTTCCAGACAGCGGGATTATATCACATTTTGTCGAATTGTCAATCCGTTCTGATGGCGGGGCTGTCTAAAATCTGATGTGGGATTTTTTATTATAGGTATTTTGGAGTGGGCGGTTGCTCTAAAGTCTTATGTGGGATTTTCTCGGTTAGGGCTGTTCGGAGAAAAGCGGTCGCTGTAATATAATGCGTATTACGTTTTTGGCCACGCTCTCTGAATACAGAATTTTGATATTTACGTATTGATAACCACAATATATTGTGGTATATAAAAATTGTTTAGTTATTTGTGCACCATTTGCAGGTCTGCGATCTGCACCGCACACGTTGTTAAGTTTGTACTTGAGGAGCACCATGCTCCCGTCTGAGATTCGGGCCATTGTGCCTGCGTGTTTTAATGACTATGCTGCGGGAAATTTTTCTCGCGGCATTTTCCACCTGTACGCCGCCCTGCCGCCGTGCTATGATGTGCCTGTACTTAAGGCATCGCGCATTTA
>USGS01000013.1 GCA_900554275.1 uncultured Eubacteriales bacterium | reverse complement strand
TCCCCCGCGTACATCACGGCATAGGTGGCGTCCTCCGTGGCAAACAGATACCGGCCGATGCCCGCCAGCCCGCTCTGGGCGAATTCCTCCGCCGACATGGAGTAGTCCGCGTACTGGAACACGGTGAATAAGCTCCCGCGGTAGAAGGTCTCGTCCTCATAGACAGACTTTGCGCAGAATTCCCACATGGCGGAGTTATAGGGAAGGAAGGAATCCTGCACCACCTCATATTGTCCTGCCCAGCTGTCGGGCAACAGCACCGTCACGCCGATGCCCGTCAGCTCCACCGTCTCCTGCTGCGCGGGAACTTCCCTGACCGTCTCCCGGCTGAACGCCAACGCACCTACCGCACCGCTGCACGCCATCAGCACAATGACGGCGGCGATGCCCGCTATTTTCCTCCGCAGGCTGCTCCGCCGCTGCCGCCCGTAGCTGGGCACGTGTTCCGCCTGCACCACCAGCCGGTCATCCATATTGCCGATCCGCTGGGAAAGCTGCTCCTTATTCATATCTCCACCCCTTCGCTTTCCAGATAGTCCCGGAGCTTGCGCCGCGTGGCCAGCAGGATGGATTTCACCTTGCTTTCGCTGAAGCCGGTGGCCTCGCAGATCGCCCCGATAGAGTCAAAATACCAATAGCGCCGGATGAAAACGTCCCGCTTTTCCCGGCTCTGCTCCCGGAGAAACGCATCAATGATCCGCTCGATACGCCTGTTCTCCGCCTCGTCCTCCACGCTGTCCGTCCCGGAAACGCAGTCACCCAACTCCTCCAGCGAGATGACCGCAGCGGGGTTTCGCTTGGCGGCGGACAGATACTCCCACTTTTTCAGTGCCAGATTCCGGGTAATGCGGCTGACGAACACGGAAAACCGGCCGGGTCTTTGCTCGGGAATGGCGTTCCAGACGGCGAAATAGGTGTCGTTCAGACACTCCTCGCAGTCCTCCGGGGCTTTCAGAATGTTGCGGGCGATGCTGCCGCACAGCCCGCCGTATTTTGCGGCGGTGGCCTCAATAGCCGTTTCGTCGCGCTGCCAGTACAGGTCGATGAGCGCCGTATCCTCCAAAGAAATCACTCCCTTGCCGTTTATTGTGAAGGCCTCCTTCACCTATATAGTACGGTTTTCCGCCGTTCCGTCGCGGTGCTTTTGAAAAATCTTAGCATATTTTTCTTATTCCTTCAACCATGCCCTTTTCCGCTATTCTCCAACTACTATCACGGTAAAGACCACCGCCCTGTATTCCCGTCTTGTTTTCCTGCCGCCAGTATGGTATCATTACCATGAAAAACTGTGCAGAACGCACAAAGGAGAGAACAACTATGGCCACATTTACCGTGAACGGCGCTGCCGTTACCGTAGAAAAGAACCAGAAGCTCATCCGTTTCCTACGGGACGAGCTGCGCCTGACCTCTGTGAAGGACGGGTGCAGCGAGGGCGCCTGCGGCACGTGCCACGTGCTCATCGACGGCAAGCCCACCAAGGCCTGCATCCCTCAGACGGACAAGCTGGAGGGCAAGACCATCCTCACCGTGGAGGGCCTGACCGACTGGGAAAAGCAGGTCTACACCTTCGCCTTCGGCGAGGCGGGCGCGGTGCAGTGTGGCTTCTGCATCCCGGGCATGGTCATCTCCGCCAAGGGCCTGTTGGACGTGAACCCCGACCCCACCCGTGAGGAGGCTGCCTTCGCCATCCGCAACAACATCTGCCGCTGCACCGGCTACGTGAAGATCATCGACGGCATTCTGCTGGCGGCAAAGATCTTCCGGGAGGGCAAGCTGCCCCAATCGTCCGCCGACGACTGGCAGGTGGGCAGCCGCGTCCACCGGCTGGATGTGGAGGAGAAGGTACAGGGCTGCGGTCAGTACCCCGACGATGTGTACGTGGACGGTATGTGCTACGGCGGCGCGGTGCGCAGCCAGTACGCCCGGGCGCGGGTGCTGTCCATCGACACCAGCGAGGCCGAGGCGCTGCCCGGCGTGGTCTGTGTGGCCACACAGAAGGACATCCCCGGCAAGGTCAATGTGGGCCATATCAAGAAGGACCAGCCCACCCTCATCGGTGTGGGCGAGATCACCCACTATTTGGGCGACAGCGTGGCGCTGGTCTGCGCCGTGGACCAGGAGACGGTGGAGGCCGCCAAAAAGCTGGTGAAGGTGGAGTACGAGGTGCTGCCCGCCGTCCATAACCCCGCGGAGGCCGCCGCGCCCGGCGCACCGCTGGTGTTTGAGGGCGACGAGAGCAACGTGCAGGCCTACAAGCACGTCTCCCGGGGCGACGCGGAGACAGCCATCAAAAACTCCAAATATGTGCTGACGGAGCATTTCTCTACCCCGTGGACGGAGCATGCCTTCCTCGAGCCGGAGTGCTGTGTGGCGCTGCCGCTGGACAACGGCGGTGTGAAGCTGCTGACAACGGATCAGAGCGCCCACACCACCATGCACGAGTGCGCGTCCATGCTGGGCGTGGACTACGAGCACTGCCAGGTGCAGAATATGCTGGTGGGCGGCGGCTTCGGCGGCAAGGAGGATATGTCCGTGCAGCACCACGCGGCGCTGCTGTGCTACCTGACCCGGCGGCCCGTCAAATTCAAGCTCAGCCGGCAGGAGTCCATTCTCGTCCATCCCAAGCGCCACAGCATGGACATGGAGTTCACTATGGGCTGCGACGAAAACGGCATCATCCAGGGCGTGAAGGCCAGCGTGGTGTCCGACACCGGTGCGTTCGCCTCCCTGGGCGGCCCGGTGCTGGAGCGCGCCTGCACCCATGCGGCGGGGCCGTATGCCTACGAGAACTTCGAGATCGAGGGCCATGCTTATTACACCAACAATCCGCCGGCAGGCGCGTTCCGCGGCTTCGGCGTGACCCAGACCTGCTTCTGCACGGAGACGCTGCTGAACCAGATGGCAGAGCTGGTGGGCATCTCCCCCTGGGAGATCCGCTACCGCAACGCCATCCGCCCCGGCGGTGTGCTGCCCAACGGGCAGATCGTGGACGACTCCACCGGCCTGGTGGAGACGCTGGAGGCCATCAAGCCCGCCTATGACGAGGCGGTGCGAAACGGCGACCCGGTGGGTCTTGCCTGCGCCATGAAGAACGCCGGTGTGGGCGTGGGCCTGCCGGACTGGGGACGCTGCAAGCTCATCGTGGAGGACGACGGAAAGGTACACATCTACTCCGGCGCAAGCTGCATCGGTCAGGGTCTGGGCACGGTGCTGGTGCAGGTGGTGGTGACCAACACCGGGCTGCACCGGGACGACATCGTGTACGAGCGCAGCAACACCTGGATCGCGCCGGACTCCGGCGACACCTCCGGCAGCCGTCAGACGCTGGTCACCGGCGAGGCCACCCGCCGGGCCTGTGAAAAGCTGAAGGCGGAGCTGGACAAGGGCAATACGCTGGCCGATCTGAAGGGTCGGGAGTTCTACGGCGAGTATCTGGCCAAGACCGATCCCCTGGGCGCGGACGTGCCCAACCCGGTGAGCCACGTGGCCTACGGCTATGCCACCCAGATGTGTATCCTGGACAAGGAGACGGGCCGCATCAAGAAGATGGTGGCCGCCCACGACGTGGGCAAGGCCGTGAACCCCCTGAGCATCGAGGGACAGATCGAGGGCGGCGTGGTCATGTCCATGGGCTACGCCCTGACGGAGAAATACCCCATCGACGAGAACTGCAAGCCCACCGCCAAGTACGGTATGCTGGGTCTATTTCGCGCCAATCAGATTCCCCCGGAGATCCGGGCCATCGTGGTGGAAAAGCCGGGGCTGAACGTGGCCGGCGGCGCCATCGGCATCGGCGAGATCACGTCCATTCCCACCGCGCCCGCCATCGCGGAGGCGTACTATCAGCTCACCGGCGAGCGGGAATTCAACCTGCCGCTGAAAAACACGCCCTACGCGCCGAAAAAGTAAGTATAAAAAAGCACCCCGTGGGGGTGCTTTTTTATACTTGCTGTGTTACACTGACCGCCGCCAGCGCTTCCACCGTGTCCACATCGTGGAGCTCCGCTGCAGGGACCTCATACAGCAGCAGCGCGCTGGGGTATTGCCGTATGACGGCGCTGCCGCCGGCATCGCCGGTCAGGGCCGTCAGCTCCCGGAAGAACCGCTTGGGGAAGATGCAGGGATTGCCCCGCACGCCATTGTGGCCCAGTCCTACGATATGTTCCGGGTGCTGCCGGAAAAACGATACCTCCCGGGCAACGGTCTCCTGCCGCAAAAGGGGCTGGTCTGCCACCTGGTACAAAATGGCGTCGCAGTCCGCCAGCGCCTCCGTGCCCAGATGCACTGTGCGGCTCAGTCCGTCCTCCGGACGGTCATTCCGAATCACGTCGAAACCGAATTTCTCTGCCAGCGCGGCGGCCTCATCATACTGCGTCACCACCGCCACGCGGCAGAACGACTGCTTCGGCACGGCCTCCAGCGCCCGCCGCAGCAGCGTTTTACCGTCTACCACCGCCTCCAGCTTGTTCCGCCCGAAGCGGCTGCCGCAGCCTGCCGCCATGACGACGCACCCGATGCGCAGCTCCTCCATACAGCCACCGTCCTTTCCCTTGTAGTCTATCAGCTTCAGTATGCCCCGTCAATCGGCAAATGGTCGTTATTCGCAAAATAAAATCACGATACGACTATACAATTTTGCCGGGATATGCTATAATGCCAGCTAATAATAGGTATTATCGAAACGTATTCCAAACATTACCGACAGGAGGCATCCTCATATGAGCAAGGTGGGAAAGAGCGAGATCCGCGTGGACGCCTTTGACAAGGCCACCGGGCGGACGAAATATTACGAGGACCGTATGCCGGCGGGGGCGCTGTACGCCCGCATCAGGCATTCGACCATCGCCCACGGCTTCGTCAAGTCCATCGACAAGTCGGCGGCGGAGGCCATCCCCGGCGTGGTCAAGGTGCTGACCTGCTTCGACGTGCCGGAGCACTGCTTCCCCACGGCGGGCCATCCCTGGTCCATGGACCCCGGCCACCAGGACGTGGCTGACCGCCATCTGCTGAACCGTCATGTGCGGTATTACGGCGACGATGTGGCGGTGGTCATCGCCGAGGACGAGGTGTCCGCCATGCAGGGCGTTCGGGCGCTGAAGGTGGAGTATGACGAGCTGCCCTTCGTGCTGGACGTGCAGAAGGCCATGGAGGACGGTGCGCCCCAGCTTCACGAGAATTACCCCAACAACATCCTCAAGCACACCGACATGAAGAAGGGCGACTATCAGGCCGCCATTCAGGAGCCGGGCCTCATCAAGGTCGAGGGCTGGTACGACACGCCCACCGTGCAGCACTGCCACATCGAAAACCACGGCTGCTTCGCCTATGAGGAGAACGGCCGCATCGTGGTGGTGTCCTCCACCCAGATCCCCCATATCATCCGCCGCGTGGTGGGACAGGCTCTGGGCCGTCCCTGGGCGGATATTCAGATCATCAAGCCCTACATCGGCGGCGGCTTCGGCAACAAGCAGGACGCGCTGTACGAGCCGCTGTGCGCCTGGTGTACCACCCAGGTGGGCGGGCGCTGCGTCCGGGTGGACTGCTCCCGAGAGGAGACGTTCGTGTCCAACCGCGTGCGTCACGCCATCCGATTCCATATCGTCACCTGGCTGCGTCCGGACGGCTCTATGGCCGCCCGCAAGGTGGAGTGCTTCTCCAACCAGGGCTCTTACGCCTCCCACGGTCACTCCATCGTGGCCAAGGCCATGGGCTCGTTCCCCCAGATCTATCCCTGCGACAACATGGAGCTGGATGCCTATACCGTGTTCACCAACAAGCCCTCCGCCGGCGCGATGCGGGGCTACGGTATGCCCCAGGCCTCCTTTGCCGACGATGCCAACATCGACGAATGTGCCCGGGCCGTACACATGGACCCTCTTGAGTACCGCATGAAGTACATCATGCCCAAGGGCTTCCATGACGGCTTCTCCGGCAACACCAACTACTACGACTCCTTCCGGGAGTGCATGGAAAAGGGCAAGCAGTACATCGACTACGACCGTAAGGTCAAGGAGTACGCCCAGGACACCGGCGATGTCCGCCGCGGCATCGGCGTGGCGGCGTTCTGGTACAACACCGCCGTCTATCCCATCTCCCTGGAGACGTCCAGCAACCGTATGCTGCTGAACCTGGACGGCACGGTGACCATGCAGTGCGGCGAGACGGAGATCGGGCAGGGCGCGGACACCGCCTATTCTCAGATGACCGCCGAGGCCGTGGGCCTGAAGAGCTACAAGGACGTCCACGTCGTCTCCTGTCAGGACACCGACATCACCCCCACCGGGCTGGGCGCTTACGCCAGCCGTCAGACCTACGTGGCCGGCTTCTCCATCCGTCAGACCGCCACGCTGCTGCGGCAGAAGATTTTGGCCTACGCCACCAAGCTGACCCGCCAGGCCGTGGACAACATGGACATCGTGGACGGCAATATCATCCGCAGGCAGGACGGCGCGGTGCTCATGAGCCTGAAGGAGCTGGCCATGACCGCCCAGTACAACGCCGCCGACAGCGAGCATATCACCGCCGAGTCCACCTACACCATCCGCAATAACGCCTATTCCTTCGGCTGCACCTTTGCCGACGTGACGGTGGACATTCCCCTGTGCAAGGTCACGCTGAACCAGATCATCAACGTCCACGACTGCGGCAGCCTGATCAACCCTGCTTTGGCGGAGGCCCAGGTCCACGGCGGTATGTCCATGGCCATCGGCTACGGCATGAGCGAGCAGCTGCTGTTCGATGAAAAGACCGGCAAGCCCCTGAACAATAACCTGCTGGACTACAAGCTGTCCACATTTATGGATCACCCCCATCTGGAGGCCCAGTTTATCGAGAACCCCGAGCCCACCTCCCCCTTCGGCACGAAGGCGCTGGGCGAGCCGCCGGCCTGCTCCGGCGCACCGGCCATCCGCAACGCCATTCTCAACGCCACCGGCGTGGCCATCGACTGCACACCCATCACGCCCCACGTGCTGTTTGCCGAGTTCTCCAAGGCGGGGCTTATTCAGGACAGCTGGAATGAAAAGGAGGGCAAGTAAGCTATGTATGATATGAAAGCGCTGTATGAGGCCGCCAGCGTGGAAAACGCCGTGGCCCTGCGGCTGGAGCATCCTGAGGCGCAGATCATCGCCGGCGGCAGCGACGTGCTGGTGCAGATGCGGGAGGGCAAGCGCGCCGGCAAGGAGCTGATCTCCATCTATGGCCTGGACGAGCTGCGGGGCGTGACCATCGACGCGGACGAGAACATCCGCATCGGCAGCCTGACCAGCTTCTCCCACATCACCCGCGACCCCATCATCCAGCAGTATATCAACGTGCTGGGCGAGGCGGTGGACATGGTGGGCGGCCCCCAGATCCGCAACATCGGCACCATCGGCGGCAACACCTGCAACGGCGTTACCTCCGCCGACTCCTCCTCCACCCTCCACGCCTGGGACGCCATCGTGGAGCTGACGGGCAAAAACGGCGTCCGCCGCCTGCCCATCCATGAGTTTTATATCAAGGCCGGCACGGTGGACATCCGCGTGGAGGACGGCGAGATTCAGACCGCCATCCTCATCCCCAAGGAGAGCTACGACCGCTGCTATGGCCACTATATCAAGTACGCCATGCGCAACGCCATGGACATTGCCACCCTGGGCTGCAGCGTCAACGTCCGCCTCAGCGAGGACAAAAAGACCATCGACCGCGCCCGCATTTCCTACGGCGTGGCCGGCCCTGTGCCCCTGCGCTGTGAGCACGCCGAGGCCGCCGCCAAGGGCAAGCCCTTGACGGAGGAGACGGTGGAGACTTTCGCCCACGCCATTCTGGACGACATCAACCCCCGCGACAGCTGGCGCGCCAGCAAGGCGTTCCGGCAGCACATTGCCGTGGAGATCGCCAAGCGCTGTCTCGTGAAATCCATCGAACTGGCTGGAGGTGAGCTGGCATGAGTCAACAGTATAAGCTGATCCGCTGCAACATCAACGGCAAGGACGTGGAGAAAATGGTGGACGTCCGGGCCAGCCTGACGGATATGCTCCGCAACGACTACCACCTGACCTCCGTGAAAAAGGGCTGCGAGGTGGGCGAGTGCGGCGCGTGCACCGTCCTCATCGACGGCGAGACGTTCAACTCCTGCATCTACCTGGCCGTGTGGGCCGACGGCAAGCACATCCGCACGCTGGAGGGACTGCTCAACCCCGACGGTGAGCCCAGCGACATCCAGAGGGCGTTCATGGAGGAGTCCGCCATCCAGTGCGGCTTCTGCACCCCCGGCTTCCTGATGACCGCCGTGGAGATACTGGACAGCGGCAAGCTGTACTCCGACGAGAAACTCCGCAAGCTGCTCTCCGGCCACCTGTGCCGCTGCACCGGCTACGAGAACATCCTCAAGGCCGTGAAAAAGACCATGTACCGCCGTCTGGGCATGGAAGCTCCGACCATCTGAGCATAATGAAAAGGACCGCCGAGGCGGTCCTTTTTTCATGCTCTATTCAGAATATCTGCGATCTGCATCAGGCTTCCGGCGAAGTAAATGCCCTGCTGCCGCTCCGGGGAGGACAGCCCCGTGTCGATCATGCGGCGCAGCAGCGCACGCAGCTCGTCATAGTAGCCGTTCAGGTCATAGAGGATGCACGGCGCGTCCAGCTGGCCCAGCGACACCTGGGACATCACCTCGCTGATTTCCTCCAGCGTCCCCGTGCCGCCGGGAAAGGCGATGAATGCGTCGCCCAGCTCGATCATCTTCGCCTTGCGCTCCGCCATGTCCCTTGTGACGATCAGCTCCGTCAGCCCATCATACTGAAACCCGGCGTCCATAAAAAATTGCGGCTCAACGCCGATGGCCTGGCCGCCGGACTCCAGCACACTGCGGGCCAGCGCACCCATCAGCCCGGTTTTCGACCCGCCGTACACCAGCCGGTGTCCCTTTGTGCCGATCCAGCGTCCCAACTCCTCCACGGCGCGGCGCAGCGCCGGGTCATTGCCCTCGTTCGCGCCCAGGTAAACGGTGATATTCATACGCATCATTCCCCCTTCGCGCAGAAGCCGAACAGCTCGCCGAACAGCGTCTGTCCGTACTCATTCAGCCGGCGGCAGTATTCGCCGTAGGCGTCCATGATCTGCCTGGCCTCGTCGGTAAGCACCGCGCCGCCGCCGCCTGCGCCGCCGATGGTGGAGTGCAGCAGCTTGCAGCCGAAGCCCTGCTCCGCACCGTGGACAATAGCCCACGCCTTGGAGTAGGCCATGTTCATGGACTGGGCCGCCGAGCGCAGGGAGTGCAGCTCGTCCACCGCCGCCAGCAGCCGGGCCACCCCCGGGCCGAAGCACTTCTCCTCCGCAAACAGCCGCGCCGTCAGGCGCACAGTGATATTCTTCTCCATGGAACGTCCCTCATTTCTTCATTCTTCCTGTCATTCTATCAAACCTGACCCCTGTTGACAACCATTTTCCGTTGTGCTACTGTAAGGACAACGAAAGGATGAACGACTATGCTGATCTTGATACGCGGCGCGGGGGACATCGCCACCGGCGTCGCCCTGCGGCTGTACCGCAGCGGAATGCAGGTGGTCATGACCGACCTGCCCCAGCCCACGGCCATCCGCCGCACCGTGTGCTTTTCCCCGGCCATCACCCACGGCGAAACGGTGGTGGAGGGCGTCCATGCCGCCCGCGCGGAGACGGCGGAGCAGGCGCTGGCCCTGCTGGCGGAGGGCATCGTGCCGGTGCTGGCCGATCCGCAGCTGACGTGTCTCCCGGCGCTGCACCCCGACGGGCTGGTGGACGCTATTCTGGCCAAGAAGAATTTGGGGACACATATCACCGACGCGCCGGTGGTGGTGGGTGTCGGCCCGGGCTTCACCGCCGGGGTGGACTGCCACGCGGTGGTGGAGACCATGCGCGGCCACACCCTGGGCCGGGTCATCTATGACGGCGCGGCGCTGCCCAACACCAATATCCCCGGCCTCATCGGCGGCTACGCCGGTGAGCGGGTGCTGCGGGCCCCGGCGAACGGAGTGTTCCATCCGATACTGGACATCGGCGACAAGGTCAAGGCCGGTGACATCGCCGGAGAGGTAGACGGTCAGCCCATGCGCTGTACCATCGACGGTGTGCTTCGCGGGCTGCTGCCCGATGGCACGCCGGTACACAAGGGCATGAAATCCGGCGACGTTGACCCCCGGTGCAGGCCGGAGTACTGCACCACCGCGTCGGACAAGGCGCTGGCGGTGGGCGGCGGCGTACTGGAGGCCATCCTGCATTTCAGCGGCATACTGCGTTAGGAGGATCGTATGGAAGAACAGAACATAAAGCTGACGAAGCTGACCAAGTGCGCCGGCTGCGGCGCAAAGGTGGGCGCGGGGGTGCTGGCCCAGCTGCTGGAGGGCATCCGCGTACACCACGACCCCAACCTGCTGGTGGGTTTTGACAAGAGCGATGACGCCTCAGTGTATAAAATCAATGATGAGCTGGCCCTGGTGCAGACGGTGGACTTCTTCCCGCCCATCGCCGACGATCCCTATCTGTTCGGGCAGATCGCCGCCACCAACGCCCTCAGCGACGTGTACGCCATGGGCGGCGTGCCGAAGCTGTGTCTGAACATCATGGCCGTGCCGGAGGATATGTCCAGGGAGACGGTGCATCAGATTCTCCGGGGCGGCTACGACAAGGTGTATGAGGCCGGCGCGCTGATCACCGGCGGCCACAGCATCCTGGACGATGAGCCGAAGTACGGCCTGGCCGTCACCGGCTTCGTCCACCCGGACAAGCTGCTGTCCAACTCCGCCGCCCGGCCCGGCGACGTGCTGGTGCTGACCAAACCCATCGGCATCGGCGTGCTGACCAGCGCCGCCAAGGCCGACCTGCTGGACGAGGACACCATCGCCTTCGCCAACCGCATGATGACCACCCTGAACAGGGCTGCCCGGGACGTGATGGTGCGCCATCAGGTCCATTCCTGCACCGATGTCACCGGCTTCGGCCTGCTGGGCCACAGCTTCGAGATGGCCCAGGGCAGCGGCGTGACCATCACCCTCCACACGGCGGACATCGACCTGATTCCCGCCGCCCTGGAGTTCGCCCGCATGGGCGTGCTGCCCGCCGGGATGTACCGCAACCGCACCTTCGCCGAGCCGGGCGTGGACGCGGGCGATACCGAGATTGCCGTGCAGGACCTGCTGTACGATCCCCAGACCTCCGGGGGGCTGCTGATGGCCGTTGCCCCGGAGGATGCCGACGATCTGCTGGCGGAGCTGAAGGACGCCGTCCCCAGCGCCCAGCGCATCGGCGTGGTAGGGGAGTACCACGGCGGCAAGCGCATCCTGCTGCGCTGACGCACATAAAAAAAGACCGCCGGGGGGCGGTCTTTTTTATGTCATGCCAGCGCCGCTATGGCGGCCAGCGCCGTGTCTATATCCTGCTCCGTGTTGGCCCAGCCCAGCGAGAACCGCACCGTCCCCTGGGGGAACGTGCCCAGTGTTTTGTGGGCGGAGGGCGCACAGTGCAGGCCGCACCGGGTCAGGATGCCGTGCTTCGTCTCCAGCGCGTAGGCGGCCTCGCCGTTGTCCCGGCGCAGGAAATCCACGGAGATGACCCCCACCCGGCGGTCCAACTCCTTCGGCCCGACCATGCGGACGTGTGGGATGTCCTCCAGCCCGTCCAAAAACCGCCGGCACAGCGCCATTTCATGCTGCCGCAGCGCGTCCACGCCCCGTTCCCCGATGAACCGCAGCGCCGCCTCCCAGCCGTAGTAGCCGGGGATGTTGGCCGTGCCGGACTCGAACCGATCCGGCAGATAGGGCGGCAGATATTCGCTGTCCGAAGCGCTGCCCGTGCCGCCAGCCATAAGGGGCGTCAGCCTCTCCGCAAAGTCATGGCGCAGCAGCAGCGCCCCCACGCCCCCCGGCCCGAGCAAGCCCTTGTGGCCCGGCACGGCCATAGCCGCCAGCCCCAGCGCCTGAAAGTCGATGGGCAGGTGTCCCGCCGTCTGGGCGGCGTCCAGCGCGAAGGGCACGCCCCGCTCCCCGCAGATGCGCCCCGCCGCCGCCGCGTCCTGCACCGCGCCGCACACGTTGGAGGCGTGGGCCATGATGACCAGCTTTGTGTCCGGGCGGAACAGCCCCGGCAGCGCGTCTATGTCCGCTATGCCGTCGCTGCCGCAGGGAATACGGCTCACCTCCACCCCCGGCAGCCGCAGCAGCGGGCGCATCACCGCGTTGTGCTCCATGCTGCTGACGATGCAGTGTCCGCCGCCGTGGAGCAGCCCGGAGATGATCATATTCAGCCCCGCCGTCGCCCCCGGCGTCAGGATGACGTGGGTGGGCGGCTCGGAGAAGTGGAACAGCGCCGCCAGCCGCCGGCGCAGGGCCAGCGTGGTCAGCTCCGCCTCCTGTGCGGCGGTGTAGACCGAGCGGTTCACGTTCGCCCCCACGCAGTCCAAATAGTATTTCATGCGGTCGCTGACGCCCTCTGGCTTAGGGAACGACGTGGCGGCGTTGTCCAGATAGATGGTGTCCATGGCGGGCCTCCTTGCAGTTCTGCGGCTATTATACCATAGTGCTTGCACTATGGTATAATTCGCCGCCTTTTTCGGTTGCCCGGCCGTGTCGGGCGAGAAAAACGGCGATGAAATATGATAGCCGCTCTGCGGCTATCATAGCACAGGAAGCGGCATTTGTCACGGGGTTGACTTTTCCGCCCCTTTGCCGTATAATAGCACCGCTATTCTTTGAAAGATACAACGAGAAGGAGAACATCACATGAAAAAAGTCAGTTGGATCGTGGTCATCGCCGGTGCGGTGGTCGGTCTGGCCGCCGTGGTGCTGACCCACCTGGGCAACCCGGCCAATATGGGCTTCTGCATCGCCTGCTTCCTCCGGGACATCACCGGCGCGGTGGGTATGCACGGCGCGGCCAAGGTGCAGTACGTCCGGCCCGAGATCATCGGCCTGGTGCTGGGCGCGTTCCTCATGTCCGTAGCCACCAAGGAGTTCCGTGCCAAGGCCGGTTCTTCCCCCGCCACCCGCTTCGTCCTGGGTGCATTCGTCATGATCGGCGCGCTGGCCTTCCTGGGCTGCCCGCTGCGTATGGTGCTGCGTATGGGCGGCGGCGACCTGAACGCCGTGGTGGGCCTGGTGGGCTTCACCCTGGGCATCTTCATCGGCATCCAGTTCCTGAAAAACGGCTTCTCCCTCAAGCGGGCCTACCCCGTGGGCAACGGTGAGGGCGGCGTGCTGCCCATCGTCATGACCGGCCTGCTGATCCTGGTCGTCGCCGTGCCCTCCCTGTTCAAATTCAGCCAGGAAGGCCCCGGCTCCAAGCACGCGCCCATGCTGGCCGCCCTGCTCATCGCCATCGTGGTGGGCGCACTGGCCCAGCGTGCCCGCCTGTGCATGGTGGGCGGCATCCGCGACGCCATGCTGTTCAAGGATTTCAAGCTGCTCTACGGCTTTGTGGCCATCTTCTTGGTGGTGCTGGCGGGCAACCTGATCAACGGCAGCTTCAAGCTGGGCTTTACGCTTCAGCCCATCGCCCACAGCAGTCAGCTGTGGAACCTGCTGGGCATGGTCCTGGTGGGCTGGGGCAGCGTGCTGCTGGGCGGCTGCCCCCTGCGCCAGCTGATTTTGGCCGGCGAGGGCAACGGCGACAGCGCCATCACCGTGTTCGGCATGATCGCGGGCGCTGCCTTTGCCCATAACTTCGGCCTGGCCGGCAATGCCGACACCATGAACGAGGCCAAGGAGATCGTGGTGGGCGGCATTTCCACCAATGGCAAGATCGCCGTCTGCCTGGGCATTCTCATCATGCTGGGTGTGTCCCTGTGGAATATGCCCAAAAAGGCCGTCAACGTCTCCGTTGAGGCCGCCAAGTAAAAGGAGGGTACAGCTATGACTGTTGACGCGAGAGGTTTTTCCTGCCCCATGCCCGTGGTGATGGTGCAGAAGGCGGTAAAGAGCGATAGCCCCGCCGCCCTGGAGGTGCTGGTGGACAACCAATGCTCCGTGGAGAACGTGACCCGCTTCGCCGAGAACAGCGGCTACAAGGTGTCCGTCCGGCCCGATGGCCAGGACTTCCGCCTGACGCTGTCCAAATGAACCGCTACATCGCCACGTTCCACACCCATCTGTCGGCGCTGCTGACCTGCCAGAGCCTGACGGCGGCGGGCGCGGAGGCCCGGATGATGCCCGTTCCCCGGAAGCTCAGCGCCTCCTGCGGCACGTGCGTGGCCTATCAGGCCGCTCAGCCCCTGCTGGAACGGATGGACGCTGATGTGGAGCGCGTATTTCAGGCAGACGGTGAGACGTACACGCTGCTGCTGGAAAATGAATAACAAAGCACAGGGCCGCTGAGCGGCCCTGTGCTTTGCTGTGCGTGCTTACTGTTTGTTCTTCCGGGCCAGCCGGGCGATGTCGCCTACGCCGTCCAATATCACGTTGGGCTGATAGGCATACGTCTCCACCGTCTGCCGCGTGGACACACCGGACAGCACCAGCACCGTGGACATACCGCTCTCCAGCCCGGAGATCACGTCGGTATCCATGCGGTCGCCCACCATCACCGCGTCGCCGGAATGGCAGTGCAGCATCCGCAGGCCGGTGCGCATCATCAGCGGGTTGGGCTTGCCGCAGAAGTACGCCTGCTTCCCCGTGGCCATCTCAATGGGCGCGACCAGCGCCCGGCAGGCGGGCGCAATACCGTTTTCGATAGGGCCGGACACGTCGGAATTCGCGCCGATGAGCTTCGCCCCGGCCATGACCAGGTTCACCGCCCGGGTCAGGGTGTCCAGAGAGTAGGTACGGCCCTCACCCACCACCACATAGTCCGGGTTTACGTCGTTCATGGTGATGCCCGCGTCGTACAGCGCGTTCAGCAGCCCGGCCTCGCCGATGGCGAACACGGAACAGCCCGGCGCCTGATCCCGCAGGAATGCAGCGGTGGCCAGCGCACTGGTGTAGAAGTGCTCCTCCGGCACATCCAGCCCCATCCGGGCCAGCTTCTGCTGCAGCTCCCGGGGCGTGTAGCCGCTGTTGTTGGTCAGGAACAGGTACTCCTTGTCCTCGTCGTGCAGCCACTGGATGAAGTCCGCCACCCCCGGCAGGATCTGGTTGCCGTGATAGATGACGCCATCCATATCACAGATAAAGCCTGTCTTTTGATTGAAGTCGATAAAATTCTCCGCCATACAAAGTACCTCCCGCCCGTTGTCTGTCTCAGTATACCACGGCAAAACCGCGAATACCATCCCGCGTATGTAAAATTTCAGGAAAAAGCGCCCCGGCTGCGCCGGGGCGCTTATGTATGGGGTTTACTTGCTCAGGTACTCGTCAATGGACTTGGCGCCCAGCTTGCCCGCGCCCATGGCCAGAATGACGGTGGCCGCGCCGGTCACGGCGTCGCCGCCGGCGTACACCGCCTGGCGGGAGGTCAGGCCCTCCTCATTGACGATGATGCCGCCCTTCTTGTTGACCTCCAGGCCCTTGGTGGTGGACTTGATGAGGGGGTTGGGGCTGGTGCCCAGCGACATAATGACGGCGTCCACCGGCAGGTCAAACTCGCTGCCCTTCTTCTCCACGGGGCGGCGGCGGCCGGAGGCGTCCGGCTCACCCAGCTCCATCTCGATGCAGGTCATGGACTTCACGCAGTCCTGCTCGTCGCCGTTGATCTGCACGGGGTTGTTCAGCGTCTTGAAGATGATGCCCTCCTCGATGGCGTGCTCCACCTCCTCGTGACGGGCGGGCAGCTCCTCCATGCCGCGGCGGTACACCACATAGACCTCCGCGCCCAGCCGCTTGGAGCAGCGGGCGGCGTCCATGGCCACGTTGCCGCCGCCGACGACGGCAACGGTCTTGCCCTTCAAATTCATGATGGGCGTGTCGCTGTCCTCGCGGTACGCCTTCATCAGGTTGATACGGGTCAGGAACTCGTTGGCGGAGTAGACGCCCTTCAGGTTCTCGCCGGGGATGTTCATAAACATGGGCAGGCCCGCGCCCGAGCCGATAAACACCGCCTCGAAGCCGTTCTCCTCCATGAGCTCGTCGATGGTGATGGTGCGGCCCACCACGGTGTTGGTCTCCACCTTCACGCCCATGGCCTTCAGGCCGTCCACTTCCTTCTGGACGATGGCCTTGGGCAGACGGAACTCGGGAATACCGTACACCAGCACGCCGCCGGCCAGATGCAGCGCCTCAAACACCGTGACCTCATAGCCCTTCTTGGCCAGGTCGCCGGCGCAGGTCAGGCCCGCAGGGCCGGAGCCGATGACGGCCACCTTGTGGCCGTTGGAGGCGGGCTTGGCAGGTGCCTCGGTGCTGTGGGCGTTGTGCCAGTCGGCCACAAAGCGCTCCAGCCGGCCGATGCCCACGGGATCGCCCTTCTTGCCCCGGACACAGTGCATCTCGCACTGGCTCTCCTGGGGGCAGACACGGCCGCAGACGGCGGGCAGGGAGCTGGTCTGGTGGATGACCTGATACGCGCCCTCATAGTCCTTCTCCACGATCTTCTGAATGAACTCGGGGATGCGCACGTTCACGGGGCAGCCGTCCACGCAGGGATGGTTCTTGCAGTGCAGACAGCGGGCCGCCTCGTCCAGCGCCTGCTCCTCGGTGTAGCCCAAAGCCACCTCCAGGAAGTTTTTGTTGCGTACATTGGGGTCCTGGGAGGGCATCTCGTTCTTATCCAAACGCATATTGATCTTGGCAGCCATCTTACTTTACCTCCTGCTTGAACAGATTGCAGACTTCCTCGTGCTTATGCACCTCAAAGTCGTGGTACATCTGGTTGCGCTTCACCGCCAGATCCCAGTCCACCTTCTGGCCGTCAAAGTCCGGGCCGTCCACGCAGGCGAACTTGGTCTCGCCGCCCACGGTCAGACGGCAGCCGCCGCACATACCCGTGCCGTCTATCATGATAGGGGACATGGACACGGTGGTGGGCATATTGTAGGGAGCGGTGGTCTTGCACACGAACTTCATCATCACCATCGGGCCGATGGCAAAGATCTCATCGTACACATTGCCCGCGTCCAGCAGCTCCTTCAAAGCCTCGGTGACCATGCCCTTTTGGCCGTAAGAGCCGTCGTCGGTGCAGACCTTCAGCACGGAGGAGACAGCCTTGAACTTGTCCTCCAGAATGACCACGTCCTTGCTCTTGAAGCCCACCACCGCGTGGACCTCCGCGCCGCAGTCGTGGAACTTCTTCAAAACGGGATACGCGATGGCGCAGCCCACGCCGCCGCCGACCACGCATACCTTCTTCTTGCCCTCGGTCTCAGTGGGCTTGCCCAGCGGGCCAACGAAATCGTGCAGGCACTCGCCCTGCTGCTTGTGGCTCAGCTTTTCAGTGGTTGCGCCCACAGTCTGAACGATAATGGTAACAGTACCCTTTTCACGGTCATAATCGTGGATGGTGATGGGAATGCGCTCTCCGTTCTCATCCACCCGCAGGATGATGAACTGGCCCGGCTCCGCCTTCTTAGCCACCATGGGGGCGTCGATCTCATAGAGGATGACGGTGGGTTTCAGTGCTTCTTTTCTGACGATACGGTACATACATCACTGCTCCTTCATTTCTTGATTCCCTGGCGGCCCATGCCGCCGCGGTCCTTACTCTTTATTGTATCATCAACAGTGGAAAGCGTCAATCGGGAGTTGACAAAACCTTGACGCTTTTCCAGCCTGCGAAAAGAGTTTGTCCCCGCCGGGAGACCCGGCGGGGACGGAGGGAAGGGGGAGACGCGATGAAGAAGTTTTGCGGGGGAAAAGGAAGAAGAATGAAAAAGTTTTTGGAGAAAACCTTGAAGAAGCCAAGTCAGGCATCAGCCCCGGCGGCTGCCGAAGAAGTAGTTGTAGAAATCCTGCCAGTTGTCGGGCATCTGACCGTAGTAACCGCCATTGCCGCCATTGCTGTCGTTGGTGCTGTCCTCCGTGTCAGAGCCGGTGGTCTGGGGCTGCGCGTCAAAGGTCAGCTCCGTGGTGATATACTGCCCATTGCGGTATACCGTCAGGGTCACGGTGTCTCCGGCGCGGTAGCTCTTCATGGCCGCGGACATATCCTGCCGGCTGGTCAGGTCGGTGTCGTTCATCTTGGTGATCACGTCGCCCAGCCGCAGCCCGGCCTTGTCACCTGCGCCGCCGTCCACCACGGAGTAGACGAACACGCCCTGGGTGATGTCGATGCTGTACTGTGCCGCCATCTGCGCCGTCATCGTGCCGGCGGTGATGGCCATGTAGGCCTTATCCGTCACCGCGCCGTTTTCCATGATGTCGGTGATGATGGCCTTCACATCACTGATGGGGATGGCGAAGCCCAGGCCCTCCACCGTGGTGGTGGAATAGGTGGAATACTTGGCGGACACGATGCCCACCACCTCGCCGTACAGGTTCATCAGCGGGCCGCCGGAGTTGCCGGGGTTGATGGAGCAGTCCACCTGGATCATATTGAACGGCGTGCCGTCCACGTTGATGGCCCGGTTGCAGCTGGACACGATGCCCTGGCTCATGGAGAAGGTCAGCTCGCCCAGGGGATTGCCGATGGCCAGCACGGAGTCGCCCACGTTGACGTCGGCGCTGTTGCCCAGTGTCACAGGCTGCAGATCCTCGGCGTTGATCTTCAGCACAGCCACATCGTAGTCGCTGTCGCTGCCGATAAGTGTGGCGTCGTGGGTTTCGCCGTTATACAGCGTCACCTTGATGGAGCTGGCCTTGCTCACCACATGGTGGTTGGTGACCACATAGCCGTCCTTGGTGATGATAAAGCCGCTGCCGCTGGAGGCGGACTGGGTGGTCTGGCCGAAGATGTTGGTGCTGGTGGCCGAGCAGTTGATGGACACGGTGCTGTTCACCGTGGCGGCATACACCTCGTTGGGGTCCATCTTCGTGAGGCCGTTCACCGTCTTGATCTGTACGGCAACGGGCTTGCGCCCGCTTTCCTGGATGGTGGCCTCGTTGCCGCTGCCGCCGTTGGCCATCGCCGCACCGCCGACGCCTGCCGCGCCGCCTACCACGGCGCAGGCCAGCAGCAGCGCCGTGACCTTGACCCATGCGCGGTGGAAGAAGCCCTGCTTCTTCGGCGCGGGAGTCATCTCCGGCTGGGGGCGGGATGCGGGTGCGTAATCGTCCCGGGGCAGGTCGTCCCGATTGGTGAAATGGTAGGAATTGAATTCGTCGTTATACATGGAACTACGCCTCCTGGATTTTTGCGAATGAACACGGCGGACGCTTGTCGCGGCGGCCAAACCGTGGTAAAATACGAAGTGCGGAACGCTGAGTTCCTTCCTCTTACTGTCTATCAGCATACTCAGTTTTCTTAATTCTACCTTTAAGTTTTCAAGAAAATTATGAACATTTTGAAAAGGAGGTGACGCCCTTGCTGCGCATCGACCAGATACGGCTGCTGCCGGACGAACCGGAAGCACAGCTGCCCCGCCGCTGCGCCAGAATACTCCGCGTCCCTGCGGAGGCCATCCGCACCTGCACGGTGCTGCGCCGGGCCATCGACGCCCGTGAGGGCCTGACCTTCGTGTATACCCTGGCGGTGGACGTGGCCCGGGAGGACCAGGTGCTGCGCCGCTGCCGGGACAAGCGGGTGTCCGCCTACCGTCCGGAGACGTATGCCCTGCCCGCCGCCGTGGCCGAACCGGACACCCGACCTGTCGTGGTGGGTGCAGGCCCGGCGGGGCTGTTCGCCGCGCTGGTGCTGGCCCGGTGCGGCGCACGGCCCATCCTGCTGGAGCGGGGGCAGCCCGTAGAACAGCGCCAGCAGGACGTGGCCCGCTTCTGGCGCACCGGTCTGCTGGACACGGAGAGCAACGTCCAGTTCGGCGAGGGCGGCGCGGGGACGTTCTCCGACGGCAAGCTGAACACCGGCACGAAGGATGTGCGCCACCGCTTTATCATGGAGACACTGGTGCGCTGCGGTGCGCCGGAGGATATTCTCACCGACGCCAAGCCCCATGTGGGCACGGATATGCTCCACATCGCGCTGCAGGCCCTGCGGCGGGAGCTGCTGGCTGCCGGGGCGGACATCCGCTTCGGCGCGCGGCTGGAGGGTGTCGCCGTGGAAAGCGGCACGCTCCAGGCCGTCATCGTCCGTCAGGACGGCCAGACCTACGACCTGCCCGCCCATCAGGTGATACTGGCCCTGGGCCACAGCGCCCGGGACACCTTTGAAATGCTCCACCGCGCAGGCCTGCACATGGAGCAGAAGCCCTTCGCCGTGGGTGTCCGCATCGAGCACCGCCAGCGGGACATGGACGCGGCCCAGTACCGCGCCCTGGCCGGCCACCCGTCCCTGCCACCCAGCACCTATAAGCTGTCCTGCCATCTGGACAACGGCCGCAGCGCGTTTTCGTTCTGCGTCTGCCCCGGCGGGCAGGTGGTGGCCGCCGCGTCGGAGACGGGGCGCACCGTCACCAACGGCATGAGCGCATACGCCCGTGACGGGGAGAACATCAACGGCGCGCTGCTGGTGAACGTCACCCCGGCGGACTTCCCCTCGGCCCACCCCTTGGCGGGTATGGCGTGGCAACGGCAGCTGGAGGCGGCTGCCTACGCCCTTACCGGCGGCTATAACGCCCCCTGCCAGCGGGTGGAGGACTTCCTGGCGGGCCGTCCCTCCGCCAGACCGGGCCTTGTGAGGCCCACCTATCGTCCCGGCGTGGTCTACACCGACCTGCACCGCTGTCTGCCGCCCTTTGTCTGTGAGACATTGGCCCAGGCCCTGCCGGTACTGGGCCGGAAGCTGAAGGGCTACGACAGCCCGGACGCGCTGCTCACCGGCGTGGAGACGCGCTCCTCCTCACCGGTAAAGCTGGTGCGGGACGAGCACTATGAAGCAAATATACGGGGCGTCTATCCCTGCGGCGAGGGGGCGGGCTATGCCGGCGGCATCCTGTCCGCCGCCGCCGATGGGATGCGCTGCGCGGAAAAACTATTGGAGGTATACAGATGAGAAGGATCGCCGTCTATGACAATTTCACCGAGCCGAAGCACCGGCAGCAGATCAACGACGTGGCCGCCCGCTGCGGCTTCGCCGTGGACTATTACGCCGCACCCAAGACCGTCCCCCTGGAAAAGCGGGACGAGTACGAGATCATCTACGGGATGCCCAGGCCCTCGGAGCTGAAGACCTTCACCAACCTGAAGTGGTTCTGCGGCAGCTTCGCCGGCGTGGACGCCTACCTGGACGACAGCCTGTATCCCTCCCCGGAGGTCATGCTGTCCAACTCCTCCGGCGCGTATGGCGTCACCATTGCCGAGCACCTCATCATGGTCACGCTGATGCTGCTGCGCCATGAGATGACATACTGTGCCGACGCCGCCGCCCACCGCTGGGGCACGGTGCAGCCCATGCGGTCTATCATCGGCAGCACCATCACCGTCCTGGGCACGGGGGACATCGGCACGGAATTCGCCCGCCGGGCCAAGGCCATGGGCGCCGCGTCCATCCGGGGCGTCCGCCGCACTAAAAAGGCCGCCGACCCCGCCTTTGACGCCATCTATACCCACGACGAGCTGAACGCTCTCCTTCCGGACACGGATATTCTTGTGATGGCCCTGCCGTCCACCGGCGAGACGAAGAACATCCTCTCCGCCGGCCGCATCGCCCTCCTGCCGCCCACCGCCTGTGTGGTCAACGTGGGCCGGGGCAGCGCCATCGACCAAAATGCGCTGGTAGCGGCGCTGAACAGCGGGCGTATCGCCGGCGCGGCGCTGGACGTGTTCGAGGAAGAGCCTGTCCCCGCCGGCGACCCGGTGTGGACGGCCCAAAACCTGCTGCTCACGCCCCACATCTCCGGCCAAATGAGCCTGGGCTACACCCGCGACCGCAACGTGGCCCTGTTCTGCGAGGATCTGGAGCGCTACGGCCGGGGCGAGAAGCCGACGCGGCTGGTGGACCGCCGCATCGGCTACTGAGGCGGCGTATTATGGGCCGGCGCGTCATATTCCACTGCGACCTGAACTGCTTCTTCGCCTCGGTGGAGCTGCTGGACAAGCCCGCGCTGTGGGAAGTCCCCGTGGCGGTGTGCGGCGACCCGGAGTCGCGGCACGGCATTATTCTGGCCAAAAACGAACCCGCGAAGAAGCGTGGCGTGCAGACGGCGGAAACGGTGTGGCAGGCCAAGAAGAAATGCCCCGTGCTGGTGCTGCTGCCGCCCCACCACGACCTGTATAAGGCCTATTCCAAAAAAGTCAACGAGATCTACGAGCGCTTTACCGACCTGGTAGAGCCCTTCGGCATTGACGAGAGCTGGCTGGATGTCACCGGCAGCCTGCACCTCTTCGGCGGCGACGCCAAAGCCCTGGCCGACCGCATCCGCGAAACGGTGAAGGCGGAGACGGGCCTTACCCTCAGCGTGGGCGTGTCCTTCAATAAAGTGTTCGCCAAGCTGGGCAGCGACCTGAAAAAGCCGGACGCCACCACCGTCATCCCGCCGGAGGGCTGGCAGGACATCGTGTGGCCGCTGCCGGTGGGGGCGATGCTCTTCGCCGGCCGCTCCACCCAGCGGGCGCTGGCCCAGTACGGCATCGAGACCATCGGCCAGCTGGCCGCCTGTCCCGAGGCGCTGGCGGAGCAGCTGCTGGGCAAGATGGGCGTCCAGCTGTGGCAGTACGCCAACGGGCTGGACAAAAGCCCTGTCCGTCCCCGCCACCAGCACGAGCTGGTGAAGTCCGTGGGCAACGGCACAACGTTCCCCGCCGACCTGGTGCGGTGGGAGCAGATACGGCAGGGGCTTGCGCCGCTGTGCGACAGCGTGGCCACCCGATTGCGGAAGCAGGGGCTGTACGCCGGCGGCGTCAGCGTCACGCTGAAAAGCGCGGACTTCAAAACCGCCAGCCGCCAGCTGCGGCTGGACGAGCCCACCCACCTGATGCGGGATATATGGGAGACGGCCCAGGCCCTGGCCCGCCAGCTGTGGAAAGCCCCCACGCCCATCCGCGCCATGACGGTGACGGCCCTGTACGTCACCGACAGCAGCCAGTCCTACCACCAGCTGGACCTGTTGGGAGGTCAGACCGCCCGCCACAGCCAGCGGCAGGAAAAGCTGGAGAGCGCCGTGGACGCCATCCGGGAGAAGTACGGCAGCAGCGCCATCACCTTCGGCCAGTCGCAGCGACCCACCGACCACGACGAATAAAGGCCGCGCCTGCAAACAGGCGCGGCCTTGCCGCATATTGACACGTATGGTATACTATATCGTGGAATTATGTGATAAAGAGGAAGAACGCTATGGAATACACCCAGGGCGCGGCCTTTGACTCCTTCGGACTCTCCGAGGCCACCATGCGCGCCATACGAAATAAGCACTATCAGGTCAGCACGCCGGTGCAGGCCGGGTGCATCCCGCCCATGCTGGAGGGTAAGGACATCATCGCCAAAGCGCCTACGGGCACCGGCAAGACCATGGCCTTCGGCATCCCCATCATCGAGCGCATCGACCCGGAGCGGGAGGTGGTGCAGGCGGTGATCTTGGCCCCCACCCGGGAGCTGGCCATGCAGATCACCGACGAGATGCGGGATGTGGCTGTATGCCACGAGGGCGTGCGGCTGGTGTGCCTGTACGGCGGCCAGCCCATCGGCAAGCAGATCGACGCGCTGAAGCGCAAGCCGCAGATCGTGGTGGCCACGCCGGGCCGCCTCTCCGACCACATGAAGCGCCGCACCGTGTCCCTGAAGGATGTGGCCACCGTGGTGCTGGACGAGGCCGACCGTATGCTGGATATGGGCTTCATCCGGGACGTGACACAGATTTTGGACAAAATACCCAACCGCAAGAATCTGGGTATGTTCTCCGCCACCATCTCCCGGGAGGTCATGGACATCTCCTGGATCTACCAGCGCGACCCGGTGGAGATCACCGTCCAGGCCACCAAGGAGAACAAGCCCGACATCCTGCAATACCGGCTGGAGGTGCCCTCCGACGGCAAGGTGGACGCCATCTCCAAAATCCTGAACTGCGAGAATTACGAGCGCGTCATCTGCTTCTGCAACACCAAGGGCAGCACCGAGCGCCTGACCAAGTTCCTGCAGATGCGGGGCATCGACGCCCAGTGCATCCACGGCGACATCCCCCAGCGCAAGCGGGAGGAGGTCATGCAGCGCTTCCGGGACGGCAAGCTCCGTGTGTTCGTGGCCACCGACGTGGCCAGCCGCGGCATCGACGTGGACGACGTGGACGCGGTGTTCAACTACGAAGTGCCGGAAGAGAACGAGTATTATATCCACCGCATCGGCCGCACGGGCCGTGCCAAGCGCCACGGCGTGGCCTACACGCTGCTCAGCGACTTCCCCAGCCGTATGCGGCTGGACGACATAGCGCGGAACACCCGCAGCCAGATCATCCCCGCCGCGGTGGATGAGACGGGCCATGTGACGCCCATCGAAAAGAAATAAAGCAGGACGCCCGGCAGAGCCGGGCGTCCTGCTTTATCACAGATGATACTGTTGCTTGTATTCCTCGTAATACTTGTCAAAGGAGTGGGACTTCAGCGCCCGCACGCTGCTGAGATACTCGTGGGTGTCGAAGGAGTCGGACTCCAGCTCAATGATGGCCACGGCGATGTTGGAGCAGTGGTCGGCCACCCGCTCGTAGTTGGTCAGCAGGTCGTTGAACACGAAGCCCTGCCCCAGCGTACACGCCCCGGACTGGAGACGATCCACGTGGTGGGACTTCATCTCGTCACACAGCCCGTCGATGATCTCCTCCAGCGGCTCGACCTTGGCGGCCCGCTGGATGTCGTTCTCCACAAAGGCGGAAATGGCCAGCGTCAGCACCTCACCCACAGCGCTCTCCATGACCTCCAGCTCGTGTCGGGCCTCGGGGGAGAACGCTATCTCCTTGTCGTGGATCTCGTGGGCCGCCTCGGAGATGTTCACCGCGTGGTCGGAGATGCGCTCAAAGTCGGAGATGGTGTGCAGATATTTGCTGACCTCCTCGCTCTGGGCCTCGGAAAGGGACTTGCTGGTGATCTTCATCAGGTACGTCCCCAGCTTGTCCTCGTAGCGGTCGATGACCGACTCCATCTCGCTTACCTGCCGGAAGTCCTTTTCGGAGAATTTGCTCCGCAGGGACATGGCCAGCATCAGGTTGCCCGCCGCCTTCTCCGCCATGGAGTTGGTCACCAGGCGGCTCTGCTCAATGGACAGCGCCGGGTGCTGCAAAAAGCGCTCCTCCAGCCGGTCCATGTCCTGCCCCTCGTCCCCGTTTCCGGTGTCGGGGAACAGCCTCTCCACCGCCTTCTCCATCAGCCCGATGCACGGCAGCAGCACCACCACGGTGGCTAACCGGAACAGCGTGTTCATCAGGGCAATGGACACGGAGGTCATCACCGTGTTCAAAAACGTGAAATGCACCACGGCGTTGGCGGCGTAGAACACCAGCGACCAGATGAGTACGCCCAGCACATCGATGAGCAGGTAGACGAAGGCGGTACGCTTGCCGTGGAGGTTCGCGCCCAGCGCGGACAGCAGCACCGGCACAGCCGCGCCGATGGCGATGCCCATCACGATAGGCAGCGCGATCTCAAAGGTGATCGCTCCCGTGACGGCCAGCGCCTGCAGAATACCCACCGCAGCGGACGCACTCTGCAAAACGCTGGTGAACACCACGCCCACCAGAATGCCCAGCAGCGGGTTGGAAAAGCTGGTCAGAATGCGGATGAACGCTTCGCTCTCCCGCAGGGGGGACACCGCGCCGGACATGGCCGACATCCCGTACATCAGCACGGCGAAGCCCAGCAGGATCTCGCCCACGTGGCGGTTGTTGGTCTTTTTGTTGAACATCCGCAGGATGATGCCGATGACGGCCACCACGCCGGTGATCACGTCGGTGCTGAACAGCTGCACCACGCCGCTGCCGCCCTCCAGGGACGACAGGCACAAGATCCAGCCCGTGACGCTGGTGCCCAAAATCGCGCCCATGATCACGCCGATGGCCTGCCGCACCTTCATCATGCCGGAGTTGACGAAACCCACCACCATCACGGAGGTGGCGGAGGAGGACTGGATCACGGCGGTGACGCCCGTGCCCAGCAATACGCCCTTCAGCGGTGTGCTGCTCAGCTTATACAGCACCAGCTCCAGCCGGCTGCCCGCCACCTTCTTCAGGCCCTCGCCCATGAGGGACATACCAAACAGGAACAGTGCGATGCCGCCCAGCAGCGATACAACGTCCGCGATGGTCATAAGCCCATTCCCTCCCATGATAAATTATGCTCATATTTAGTATAACAGGAGCTGATAGCGTTTGTCGACTGCAACCGTGAGAAAAGGCCGTAAAAAATTTAAGATTTTTTGACGTTTTCTTTGTCCGTCTTGTCAAGAGCGGGAGAAAAGGGTATAATACCACTGCATTTTGTGAAAGTGAGCATCCGTGTATGTTGAAGCACTGCATCATCGTCTTTTTCGTCTCCATGGTCCCCGTCATTGAGCTCCGCGGCGCCATCCCCTACGGTGTGGCCTTCGGCCTGCCCCTGTGGCTGACGTATATCGTCGCCATCATCGGTAATATGCTCCCCGTCCCCATCATTTATTTCTTTGCCCGCCGGGTGCTGGAGTGGGGGGAGGACAAGCCCATCATCGGCAGGTTTTTCACCTTCTGCCTGGTAAAGGGCGAGCACGCCGGCGAAAAGCTCCGGGCCAAGGCGGGCCGCGGCCTGTTCTGGGCGCTGCTGCTGTTCGTGGGCATTCCCCTGCCGGGAACGGGCGCGTGGACCGGCACGCTGGCGGCCAGTTTGCTGCACTTCGACTTCAAAAAGAGTGTCCTGGCCTGCATGGGCGGCGTGCTGCTGGCGGGCCTTATCATGGGGACACTGAGTCTGGCCGGCGTCAGCGTCTTCGGCACGGTCACGGCCTGACAGTATTTCATAAAAAGAGGAGACACACTTTCGCGTGTCTCCTCTTTTTGGTGCAGCAAGGCAATCCAAATCCGAACCGTTTTTGTTGCTGACAGCTTCCTGCAATTCCGCGAAGGTGATGGTTTTCGTGCCCTCCTTGTAGTTGAAGGTGATCACCATTTTATCATCGTACAGAAAAATCGCGTTGATGAAGGCGTCGATGAGCATCTTGCGATGGCTCTGTTGCCGCACGTCCGGCTTACGGAAACGGTGGAGCCAGAAGGTCATAAACTCCGCGCTGACCTTGGGCTTCGCCAGCTTTTCGCAGGCAAGCCTGTTCTCAAGCTCATCGCGGCGGTTTTCCAGCTCCTCCAGCCGCGCCTTTGTGGAGCGCGTCAGGATGCCCTGCTGAATGGCGTTGAGCAAATTGCCGATGGCAGTATCCGCTTCACGGAGCTGTTGCTCATAAAGTGGCACGTTCACATTGTCCCTGTCCTGCAAGTCCATCAGCATGGATACGATGGCCTCGATTGCTTTGTCGTCCATGACCATTTTCATGGTTTCACCGACCACCAAATCCTCGATCCACTCTTTACGGACAGATTTTTTATGGCACTCGGTGCGCTTCTTTTTCACCGACACGCACTTGTAGTAGTGGTGGACATTCCCCGTGTGACTGGTGCCGCTCTCGCCGCAGAGGTAGGCCCCACAGTAGCCGCAGAACAGTTTGGTCGTTAGTAAGTAATCGTCCTCGGCCTTGTGGCGGGCCGGGGCCTTTTTGTTCTTCGCCAGCTTTTCCTGTACCCGGTCAAAGAGGTCTTGGGAGACGATGGCGGGAATGCCGTCCGGCACCACAATGTCCCGGTAGGTGTATTCCCCGATATAGCGGCGGTTGTTCAAAAGGTGCTGTACGCTGTTGTAGGTCATCTTCTGGCCCCGTGTGTTCTTCACGCCTTGCTCGTTGAGCCAGTCCCGTATCTGCGTCATGGTGGCCCCCTCGTCATACCGCTGGAACGCCTCATGGACAAAGGGGGCGGTGAGAGGGTCAAGCTGGAAACACTGGTCGCTGTCGATCTGATAGCCGATAGGCAGGGTGCCGCCGTTGTACTTGGATTTCACGGCGTTCTCCGTCATGCCCCGGACTACCTTTTCGGACAGGTCGGCGGAGTAGTATTCGGCGTACCCCTCCAGCACGCTTTCCAGAATGATACCCTCGGCCCCGTCGGAAATGACCTCGGTAGCGGACACCACCTTGACCCCGTTCTTTTTCAGAGCGGCCTTGTAGCGGGCGCTGTCATAGCGGTTGCGGGCAAACCTGTCCAGCTTCCAGACGATAATCATATCAAACAGGCGCTTGCCACTGTCCTTAATCATGTTCTGAAATTCCGGGCGGTTGTCCGTCTTGGCAGAAAAGGCCCGGTCTATGTAATGGCGCAGGACGGTGATGCCGTTCTTCCCGGCAAAGGCGGTGCACTCCCGGATTTGGCCTTCAATACTTTCTTCTCGCTGATTATCGGAGGAATAACGGGCATAAATAACTGCTTTCATTTTCTTTAACCTCCTTGTTTCTACGCATTTTAAAGCCGTTCTAGCAATCAGCATAAGGAATTATATTACCTTAGTGCTGACACACCGCCAGAAGCCGCATAATACTTCGCCTTTTGCGTCTGAAATGC
>USGS01000012.1 GCA_900554275.1 uncultured Eubacteriales bacterium | reverse complement strand
CCACCTGCAAAAGAAGAAAATAAATAAACCCCTCACCAAAAACGGCGTGTCTGTCCTCCTCGGGCAGACACGCCTTGTGTCCTGATACGGATAGTATACCATAATTTCCCGCCCGGTACAACCCCGGATACGTTAACAATATGTGAAAAATGCAGGCCGCATCAGCCCGATTTTTCCACCAACGCCACCGCATGGGCCGCCATACCCTCGCCGCTGCCGGTAAAGCCCAGATGCTCCTCCGTTGTCGCCTTCACGGAGACACAGCCCACGTCCAGCCCCATGGCCGCCGCCAGGTTTTCCCGCATCCTGTCGATGCAGGGTGACAGCCTCGGCGCTTGCGCCACCACCGTAGCGTCCACGTTCACCACCTGCCAGCCCCGCTCCGTCAGATATGCCGTCACACGCCGCAGCAGCTCCACGCTGTCCGCGCCCGCGTAGCGGTCGTCGCTGTCGGGGAACAGCTTGCCGATGTCCCCCAGCGCCGCCGCGCCCAGCAGCGCGTCCATCACCGCGTGGGTCAGCACATCCGCGTCGGAGTGGCCCAGCAGTCCCCGGTCGTATGGCACGTCCACGCCGCCCAGAATGAGCTGCCGCCCCTCTGTCAGCCGGTGTACGTCATAGCCGTGGCCTACCCGCAAATTCGTCATGTCCTGTTCTCCCTTTCCCGCAGCAGCGCCTCCGCGATGGTCAGATCCTCCGGTGTGGTGATCTTGATGTTCTCCCGCCACCCGGCGGTGAGATAGACCTCCTTGCCCAGCCGTTCCACAGCGGAGCAGTCGTCCGTCAGCTCCGCCCCGGCCTCCATGGCGGACTGTAAGGCCGCCTTCAGGATATTGGCCTGAAACACCTGGGGCGTCTGCACCGCGAACAGGGTTTTCCTGTCCGGTGTGGACTGCACCAGCCCCTGCATATCCGCCACCTTCACCGTGTCCGTCACCGGCAGCGCCGGCGCGGCGGCATAGGTCCGCTGCCCCAGCCGTATCATCTCGTCCACCTGCTCCGGACGAATCAGCGGCCTTGCGCCGTCGTGTACCGCCAGCAGCTCCGCCCGCTCGTCGGCAGCCAGCGCCGCCAGCAGCACAGAGGACGGGCGGTTCTTGCCGCCCTCCACCACCCGCACCGGCTTTTGCAGCCCGGCCCGGGCGCACAGCCCCGCCAGCTCCTCCAGCCGTTCGGGATGCACCGCCACCACGATCTCATCCACCAGCTCCGCCCGGTCCAACGCCGTCAGCGTCCGCACCAGCACCGGCACGCCGCACAGCAAGGATGTCAGCTTATCCGTGCCGCCCATCCGCGATGAGCAGCCCGCCGCCGCCACCAGTGCCGCGCAGTAGGGCCGGCGCTTGGCGTCCAGCTTCTTCGTCAGCTTGTCAAACAGTTTCCCCATCGGTCCTCGCCCCCGTCATCACCACCGCGTCGATCCAGCGCTCCGCCGCATCGTAGGCCATCTCCTGCACCAGCGCCACCTCCGACAGCAGTATCTGCTTGGCGCCGCGCAGCATCTTCCGCTCTCCGGTGGAAAGTCCCCGCCGTGCGTCCCGGTGCATCAGTCCCTTCACCACCCGGGCCACCTCCGTCAGATCTCCGCTTTTCAGCCTCTTCATGTTCTCCCGGTAGCGGCGGCTCCAGTTCCGGTCCTCCTCCACCGTCAGCGACGGGATACCCGCCACGATCTCCCGCACCCGCTCCGGCGTCTCCGGCGCACGGATGCCGATGGCGGTGCAGTTGTCTGCCGGCAGCTTCAGCGTCAACCCGCTGACCGGGGAACGGAACACATAATAGGTGCGGGCCGTTCCCTCTAATATCTCATTGGTTTCACCCTCGATAACGCCCGCCCCATGCATAGGATGGACCACCGATTGTCCCACGCGGTACATAGCCGCACCTCCTTCCCGTTTTTCCAGGTTCTACAATAGAAAAGTATACCTTAGATGCGCCCTTTTTACAAGGTTTTTATAAGAAAAATCAAGGGTCTGCTTTCCAGCAAACCCTTGATTTTTTCCAGTTCAGTGTGCCTGATACAGCGCCTTGCAGGCCCGGTACATCTCGTAGCAGTCCAGCTTTGCCACCACCTCAAAGGGTGCGTGCATACTCAGAACCGGCACGCCGGCATCCAGCGTCGCAATATTCCGGTTTGCCATATACTGCGCCACCGTTCCGCCGCCGCCTTCGTCCACCTTGCCCAACTCGCAGATCTGCCAGCGCACGCCGGCGTTGTCCAGCACCTGCCGCACATAGCCCACCGTCTCGGCGTTGGCGTCGGACGAGCCGGACTTACCCCGTGCGCCGGTGTACTTGCAGATACCCACGCCGCCGTTGATATAGGCCGCATTCCGCTTCTCATACACCTCGGCAAAGTTGGGATCGTAGGCCGCCGTCACGTCCGCGGACAGGCAGAAGGCGTTTTCGTAGCACACCCGCAGTGCCACATTCTGGCTCTCGCACAGATCCTGCATAAAGGTGTCGAAGGCAGCAGACTGCATACCCGTTATACCCATAGATCCAATTTCTTCCTTATCCGCCAGCACGCACACCGCCGTTTTTTTCGGCGTTTCGATGTCCAGCAGCGCCTTGAAGGCCGCGTAGCCGCACACGCGGTCGTCGTGGCCGTAAGCGCCGATGAGACTGCCATCGATGCCGATGTCCGTGGCGTCCGCAGCGGGAACGGTCTCCAGCTCGGCGGACATCAGGTCGCTCTCCGTGATGCCGTACTTATCGTACAGTCGCTTCAGCACCTGCATCTTCACCCGGTCGGTGTCATCGCTGTCGCCCATAGGACGGCTGCCCATCAGCAGGTTCAGCGTCTCGCCGGGAATGGCCTCGCCGAGAGGCTTCTTGCTCTGCTCGCCGCCCAGATGGGGCAGTAGGTCTGTGATGACCAGCTTGGGCTCGCTGCCCTCGCCGATGCACACATCCACCACAGAGCCGTCCTTCTTCACCACCACGCCCCGCAGCTGGAGGGGAATGGTGACCCACTGGTACTTGCGGACGCCGCCGTAATAATGGGTCTTGCAGTAGGCAAGGCTGCTGTCCTCATACAGAGGATTGGGCTTCAGGTCAAGCCGGGGGGAATCGATATGGGCGGCGGTGATCTGCGCCCCCTCCGCCAGGCTCTCCTTGCCTATGACCGCCAGCATCAGGCCCTTGCCGCGGTTGGAGGTATACACCTTGTCACCGGCCTTCAGCGCCATGCCCCGGCGGTACTGGACGAAGCCCTTCTCCTCAGCACGAGCGATAGCGGCGCGGACGCTGAGCCGCTCCGTCTTACCCTCGTCCAAAAAGCGCTTGTAGTCCACGCAGTACCGCTCCATCTCCGCCAGATCGGCGTCGGACAGCACATCGTAGCCATTGCGGTCATCCCGCAGAAGCTGCTCCTTCAGCGCCTTCATTTCCTCACTCATGGTCAGTTTCCTCCTCAATGATATGTTGTAGTTTCTGATACGCGATCTCTTCAAACGCCTGGGGTGAAGCGGCGCTGTTCATCAGCACATCCGTACAGTTTTCACGGTAAAAATCGTCCTGCCTCTGGGCCTGCACACGCAATCTGGCGTAGTCCTCCGGGATGCTGTCCCGGGCCATGATGCGGCGCACCCGCACCTCCTCCGGAGCGAGCACCGCCACGGTGCGGCGGCAGAGGTGCGACAGGCCGCTCTCCACCAGATTGATGGCGTCGATGCCCACCACCGGTGCATCGCTGTCGTCCATGCGGCGCTGCAGCTCACGGGGCAGATATGTAAAAATAATGTCATTCAGCCGCGCCAGCGAAGCCGGGTCACCGAACACCAGGCCGCCCAGCTTCTGCCGATCCAAACTGCCGTCCGGTGCGAACACCGGGCCGAAGGCGTCTGTGATGGCATCCCGCAGGGCCGCGTCCGTCCGCAGCTGCTCGTGGTAGATGGCATCACAGTCCAGCACCAGCCCGCCCAGCCGCTCCAGCGCCCGGAGGGCGCTGGTCTTGCCCGCGCCGGTAGGGCCGGTGAAGCCGATGACCAAGGGCGCGGCATCCACCACGTGGAAGCCCGCCGCCTTTTTCAGGCGGTTGCTCACCGCCAGACCCAGCCCTGTCTCGTCGGGACACTGGGCGAATATCTCCGGCACGTCCGTGTCGTCGAACGTCCGCAGAGCATCAAATACGTGCTGCGCCTGGGCCAGCTTGTCGCCGGCCGGGCCGAGACGGTGGACGATATGTCCCGGAAACAGAGGCGCGAACTCATCGAAGCATATAACGCCCGCGTTCTCCGTGATGTGGGCGGCGATCCACGCGGCGCTGCGATGGGGACTGCCGGTGACCGTGGTAACGGCGGCCTTGGGCGCATAGTGCCGGTATTTCATGCCGGGAGCACGAGGCCGCTCCCCCTCGCCCATTTTGCGGCGGACGGCGTCATCCACCGCCACCTCACCCAGCACCGCCTCCAGCGCCTCCAGCGGCAAGCCGCCGGGGCGCAGCAGGCGGGGCGGCTGCACCGTCAGGTCGATGATGGTGCTCTCCACCCCCACAACACACGGACCGCCGTCCACGATGCCGTCGATCTTGCCCCACATATCCTCCACCATGTGCTGGGCGGTGGTGGGGCTGGGGCGGCCCGACGTGTTGCCGCTGGGGGCGGCCACCGGCGTATCCGCCGCGGCGATGATGGCCCGGGTCACCGGGTGGTCCGGGCAGCGGACGCCCACCGTCTCCAGTCCGCCGGTGGTACGCAGGGGCACACAGCTGCGGCGGGGCAGGATCATGGTCAGCGGGCCGGGCCAGAACCTGGCTGCCAGGGCGTAGGCCGTGTCCGGCACATCCGTGCAGCAGCGCGTCAGCCAGCTCGCGTCCGGGATGTGGAGGATCAGCGGGTTGTCCTGGGGGCGGCCCTTGGCCTCGAAGATGCGGCGCACCGCGTCCTCGTTCAGGCCGTCCGCACCCAGGCCGTAGACCGTCTCCGTGGGGATGCCCAGCAGACCGCCCCGGCGGAGGATGGCTGCCGCCTTCTGTATGGCGTTTTCGTCCCGTTCCGGGTGGAAGATGATGGTTTCCAAGAACAGTTCCTCTTTTCGGCAGTATACTTACAGCCCCAGGTCCTCGCCCACCAGCACCACCTTGATGCGGCCCTTGATCTTGCTGAAACGGGTGATGACCATCTGGGCGCAGATGCAGTCGGGGCTGGTGCAGTCGCCGCACTGGCCGTTGACGGCGCAGGGTGTCTTGATATTGAACCGCTGGGCGTTGGCCGGGGCGGCCACGTTGCGGGCGCGGGCGATGGCGGCGTTCAGGTCGCCGGCCACCTTGTTCATGCCGGCCACCACGATGACCTGCTTCGGGCCGAAGCACAGCGCCGCCACACGGTTGGCCAAGCCGTCGATATTCACCAGCTGGCCGTCGATGGAGATGGCATTGCTGCTCATCAAAAACGTGCCGCAGGATAGTGCCTGATGGAGCAGCGCATCCCGCTCCTCCGGGGTCTTGGCGGTGTCCCGGTCGATGAGGGGCTGGCCGCGCCGCGCCAGCGCCTGCTTGATGCCCAGCTGGTCGGCGGTCATCACGCCGCCCCAGGACACGGTATGGTCCATGGGGATCAGCTCCAGCACCTTGGCCACGGCCTCCTCCGCCGTGGGACAGTAGTAGCCCTCCATGTTGCGCTTTTCAAGGGCCTGTACCAGCTTCGCGCCGGACTTGTCATACATCACTTTCTTCGGGCCTTCCATTGAGGTCACTCCTTTCCTTCCTGCAGGCGTCGGGCCTGCTCGTTCAATGTCAGTGCGTCGATAAGACTATCCAGATCGCCGTTCATGATGGCGGCGATGTTGAAATTCTTATTGTCCCCGGTGAGCCGGTGGTCGGTGACCCGGTTTTGAGGGAAGTTATAGGTACGTATCTTGCCGCTGCGGTCGCCTGTGCCCACTTGACTTTTCCGGGTGGCGGCGATGGCGGCGTTCTGTCTCTCCTGCTCCGCCTCGTACAGCTTGGAGCGCAGGATCTTCATGGCGCGGTCCTTGTTCTTATACTGGCTGCGCTCGTCCTGGCACTCTACCACCACGCCGGTGGGCAGATGAGTGATGCGGATGGCGCTCTCTGTCTTGTTCACGTGCTGGCCGCCTGCGCCGGAGGAACGGAACGTGTCGATCTGCAAATCCTTGGGGTCGATGGAGAACTCCACCTCCTCCGCCTCCGGCATGACCGCCACGGTGGCGGCAGATGTCTGAATGCGACCCGAGGACTCCGTCTCCGGCACGCGCTGGACGCGGTGCGTCCCGGCCTCGAACTTCAGTCGTGACCACGCCCCCGCGCCCTCGATCTCAGCGCTGACCTCCTTGATGCCGCCCAGCTCTGTCATGTTCTCGTTGACGATAGACAGCGTCCAGCCCCGGCGCTCGGCGTACATGGTATACATCCGCAGCAGGTCGGCGGCGAACAGCGCGCCCTCCTCCCCGCCGATGCCGGCCCGGATCTCCAGGATCACGTTCTTGTCGTCGTTGGGGTCTTTGGGCAGCAGCAAGCGCTTCAGCTCGTCCTCCAGACGCTCCATGTCCACCTTAGCGGCGGCCAGCTCCTCCTGTGCCAGCTCCCGCAGCTCCGGGTCGGGCAGCATGGCGGCGGCGTCCTCCGCCGTCCGCGACGCCCGGACATAGGCGCGGTAGGCCGACACGACGGGTGTCAGCTCCTTCTGCTCGCGGCTCAGGGTGGTAAGCCTTTCTCTGTCGCCGTACACCGACGGGTCGGAAAGTTGGCGCTCCACCTCGGTGAGACGCGCTTCGATGGCTTTCAGCTTTTCCAGCATGGCGCGTCCCTCACTGCTGTGCCAGCAGGCGGCGGACGTTCTGCACGAAGTCGCCGCGCCAGAACTCGTAGCCCTCGCTGCCCGGCCACAGGGACACCGCCGCCACATGGGGCGCGGCGGTGTAGCGGTCCATCTGCTCATAGACCTCCTCGCTGCGCTGGGTGGTGCTGCGGGTGACCACATAGGCTACATTCTTCATCTCCAGCCCGCGGCGCTTCAACAGCGCCCGCACCGGCGCGGCCATGCGGCCGCCCCACACGGGGCTGCCCACAATGATGAGCTTGTAGCGGTCCAGCGGCCGCTCCGTTTCAAAGGGCTTCAGCGGCCGGGTGGAGGTACGCATGGCATCCATGCCGCAGCGGATATAGCCGCGCCAGCCGCCGCGCTTCTCCTCGTCGCTGATGGCCACGATCTCCGCGCCCAGATCCGCCGCGATGGCCTTGACGGCCCGGCGGGTGTTGCCCGTGCGGGAGTAGTAAATGCATAAAATGTCACTCATATCAATTCTCCTGTTCCTCGGCCTGCAAACTCAGTTCCTCCCAACGGGTCATCTCCCGCTCCAGCTCCGTCTCCACCGCCTGACGTTGGCGGTACAGCTCATTCAGCCTTTCCGCGTCGCAGGCAGCCTGCTCCATCTCGCCGTCCAGCCGCGTCAGCTCCGCCTCCAGCCGGGAGATGGCCGTCTCGCAGATGGTGAGCTGCTTCTTTGCCGCCTGCTGAGCGCGGTTGCCCCGGCTGCCGGTCTTTTTCGGCGGTGCAGGCACGGCAGCTGCGGCAGATGCGGCGGCGTGCTCCTCCTCTTTTGCCTGACGGTACTGGGTGAAGCCCATGGGATAGTCGCTGACCGTTCCGTTTTCCAGCTCCCACACACGGGTGGCAAAGCGGTTGATGAAGTAGCGGTCATGGCTGACGAACAGCAGTGTGCCGTCAAAGGCCTCCACCGCCTCCTCCAGCCATTCCCGGGAATCGATGTCCAGGTGGTTCGTGGGCTCGTCCAGGATCAGCAGATTGATGCTCTCGTCCATGAGCATACACAGCCGCAGGCGGCTCAGCTCGCCGCCGGACAGCACCGACACCTTCTTAAACACATCCTCGCCGGTGAACTGGTAAGCCGCCAGCCGGTTGCGGGCGGACTGGGGCGTGATGTCCAGCTCGTAGAGCATGGTGTCCAGTATGCTGCGCTCCGGGTGGTCGAAGTGGATGACCTGGGGCAGGTAAGCCGCCTTGACGGACGGGCCGAGACGGACGCTGCCGCCGTCGGGCTTCTCTGAACCGGTGAGGATGTTCAGCAGCGTGGTCTTGCCCGTGCCGTTCTCGCCCAGCAGAGCGATGCGTTCGCCGCCCTCGCAGCGGAGGTACACGTCGCTGAACAGGTGCTTCTCGCCGAAGCTCTTGGTCAGGCCCTTGATCTGCAGGACCTCGTCGCCCTTGAACTCCCGGCTCTGGAAACGGGCCTCCAGCTTACGGGCCTTGGTGGGCTTTTGGGTGGTACGCATCCGCTCGATGCGCTTTTCCATGGAAAACGCCCGCTTGTGCAGCGCGTCGTTGCCCATGAAGGCCCACAGGTGCATCTGCTCGGCGGCCTTCTCCAGCTGCTGGATCTTGGCCTGCTCCTTCAGATACTGCTTCATCCGCTCCTGATAACGGCGTTCCTTTTCAATGGCGTAAAAGCTGTAATTGCCGCTGTAAAACTCCGCCTTGCCGTCCTGTATCTCGATGATGCGGGTGACGGTGCGATCCAAAAAGTAGCGGTCGTGGCTGATGGTGACCACCGTGCCCCGGAATTTGCGGAGGTATTCCTCCAGCCACTCCGTGGCCTGCAGATCCAAATGGTTCGTCGGCTCGTCCAGCAGCAGGATGTCCGTGTCCTCCAGGATCAGGCGGCCTAAGTTCACCCGTGTCTTTTCGCCGCCGGACAGGCAGTCGAACTCCCGCTGCCGCATAGCCTGCGGGATGCTGAGGCCGCCCGCCACCTTGTTCACCGCCGTGTCCGTGTCCCAGCCGCCCAGCCCCTCGAACCGGGCGTTCAGCTCCCCGTAGCGCCGCAGGGTGGCCTCGTCCGATGCCCCCTGCTCCATAGCCAGTGCCAGCGCGTCCATCTCGTCCTTCATGCGGTACATCCGGGCGAAGGCGGAGCGCAGCACATCCTCCACCGTATAGCCCGCCGGATACACCGGTATCTGGGAGATAAGACCTACCCGGCGGCCTGCGCCCAGCTGTATCTCGCCCTCGTCCGGTTCTAATTCTCCGGTGAGCATACGGAACAGCGTGGTCTTGCCTGCGCCGTTTTTGCCCAGCAGCCCCACGCGTTCGCCGCTGTCCACCTGAAAGCTCAGGCCGTTCAGTATTTTCTTTTCCAAATCGAAGGACTTTACCAGCCCTGTCACGCGAATATCGACCATTTACAGCTTCTCTAATTCCTTTACGATGCTCTCAAAGTGCATGGCGTGGGACGCTTTCACCATTACAGCGGTATCTCCCACGAAAAGATCGGGCAGCGCAGGCAGCGCGGACGCCGTATCGGGAAACCACAGGGCGGAGGGATCGGTCTCCCGCAGTGCCCGCATCTTCTCCCCCACGGCCACCACCGCGTCCAGCTTCAGCTCACGGGCCAGCGCTCCCACGTCGCGGTGGGCCTGCTCCGTCAGCTCACCCAACTCGCCCATGTCGCCCACCACAGCCACCTTGCGGCGGTGACGGCTCTTGGCCAGCATACGCAGCGCCTCGGCCATGGCCTGAGGGTTGGCGTTGTAGCAGTCATCGATGATGAGCCGCTGTCCATCCATGGGGATCAGGTGCATGCGGCTGCCCACCGGTACATAGTCCGCCGCGCCGGCGGTGATCTCCTCCGCCGTCAGGCCCAGGTATTCACCGATGGCGGCGGCCATGGCCAGTGGGTAGATCATGTACGCGCCGGGAGAGGGTGTCTTCAGCCGGTAGGACGTTTTCGACGTGGTGACGGTGCAGGCCACGCCCTCCAGTCCCTGGTCGTTCACCTCCGTCACCCGCACGTCACAGCCCTCGCCTGTGCCGCAGCGCAGGATGCGCTGTGGCAGCGCGATGGTGTTCAGCAGCGGATCGTCGCCGTTGAGGACGGCGACGCCATCCGGGGCAAGGTTTTCAAATATCTCACACTTGGCCCGCAGGATGCCCTGCCGGGTGTTGCCTAAATTCTCTATGTGGGCGTCGCCCACGTTGGTGATGACGGCGATGTCGGGCCGCACCATCTCACCCAGGTACCGTATCTCGCCGAAATGGTTCATGCCCGTCTCGATGACCGCCGCCTGATGCTCCGGGGCAAGCTCCAGCAGCGTCAGGGGCGTGCCGATGTCGTTGTTGAAGTTGGCCTGGGTCTTGAGGGTGCAGAAGCGCCGCCCCAGCACACAGGCGATCATCTCCTTGGTGGTGGTCTTTCCCGCAGAGCCGGTGACCTGCACCACCGGCAGGGCAAACCTGCCGCGATACCAAAGGGCCAGCGCCTTCAGCGCCAAACGGGTGTCCGACACCTGAATGTAAAACTTCCCCGGCAGCAGTGCGTCCGGTGTCCGGGCCGTCAGGCAGCCCGCCGCGCCGGATTCCAGCGCCTTGCCGATGTAAGCGTGGCCGTCGAACCGCTCCCCTACCAGCGGCACGAACAGTGCGCCCTCCGGAATGCTGCGGCTGTCGGTGGACACCCGGGTGACGGAAACCTCGCTGCTTTGCAGCAGCGTGCCGCCCACAGCGTCACATATCTCCCGTACCGTGCAGGGTGTCATGCGCGTTCCGCCTTTCTGGCCGCCAGGGACAGCTCCACGATCCTTTCGCACAGGTCAGCGTAGCTCAGGCCCACCTGGGCCGCCTCCTGGGGCACAAGACTGGTGGGGGTCATGCCCGGCAGGGTGTTGATCTCCAGACACCAGGCCAGACCGTTCTCATCCAGAATGAAGTCCGCCCGGGAATAGACGGACAGCCCCAGCGCCCGGTGCAGCTTCAGGGCAAACTCGCCCACCTGCTTCCACTCGTCATCGGTGATGGGCGCGGGGCACAGCTCCACCGCGCCGTCCTTCTGATACTTGCTGACGTAGTCGAAATACGCGCCCTTGGGGATGATCTCCACGGCGGGCAGATACGTATCACCCAGTACGGCGACCTGGATCTCCCGGCCCTTGATCTTCTTCTCCACCACCACATGGTCGCCGTAGCGCAGCAGATTCCGCAGCGCCTTTTCCAGCTCCTCCCTGGTATCCGGCAGCTCCACGCCGATGGAGCTGCCGCCGTTGACGATCTTCACGGCGCAGGGCACTTCCAGCTCCTCCACCAGGTGGGGGATGTCCGCCTCGGTATAGTGTATATCCCGCCAGGGCGCGGTGCGCACGCCGGCTGTGTCCATGATCTGCTTCGTCACGGCCTTGTCCATGGCCATGCCGCTGCCCAGGTAGCCTGACCCGGTATATGGCACGCCCAGCAGATCCAGCGTGGCCTGGATGCGGCCATCCTCGCCGCAGGCACCGTGGAGTGCCAGGAAAACGATGTCCGCCATGCGGCACACCGTCAGCACGTCCTTGCCCAGCATACTGGGGCTTTGGTCTATACGGCTGCGGCGCACCGCCTCCAGATCCGGCTCTGTACTCTCCACACGGCTGCTGCCGCACAGGCCGTCCGGCGCGTCAAAGATGTCCTCCAGCCGGCCGTGGTACTGCTCCAGGCCCAAAAACATATCCACCAGAATGGCCTGATGTCCCCGCTCCCGCAGCGCCCTGCACACGCCCGTGCCGCTGGTCAGCGCCACCTGGCGCTCCGTGGACAATCCCCCGGCCAATACGACGATCTTCATATTGCGTCCCTCGCTTTCAGGCGTTTTGGGCGGAAACAGCCCTATGCGCCCATGTTTGATGTTTGATAGTTCATTATAGCATAGGCGCGGCGGGAATACAACCAAAAAGCGGCGGCGCTTCCGAGGAAGCGCCGTTTCCCTATCGCAGCCAGTCCGGCTCGGCCCGGCCATGGACGCCGGACACCAGCCCCATCAGGGCGAAGGTCATGACGATGGACGAGCCGCCGTAGCTGATAAACGGCAGCGTCAGGCCGATGACCGGCATGACGAACAAACACATGCCCACGTTGACGATGACCTGAAAGATGATAACGCTGGCCACGCCGATGCACACATAGCCCTCCAGCCGGGTCTTGGCCCGCCGGGCCACATAGACACACCGCACCACGATGGCCGTCAGCAGCGTCAGCGTCAGCACACAGCCCACCATGCCCAGTTCTTCACCGATGACGGAAAAAATAAAGTCCGTGTGCCGGTTGGGCAGACTGGCGGCCAGCTCGCTCTGGCTCTGTACACCGCGTAGATAACCCTGCCCGAATATCTTGCCGCCGCCCAGCGCCAGCAGGCTTCGCGTCTGCTGCCAGCCGGTGTCCAGCGGGTCATAGCTGTGGTCAAACAGGATGATGAACCGCTTTTTCATATAGGTGTTCATCAGGTTCAGATCCCACATGGCATAGAACAGCAGCGCCGCCGCGCCGCCGCCGATGATGAACCACCACAGCGCCACGCCCGCCACAAAGCACATACACGCGAATATGAACAGGAACACCAGCGCGCTGCCCATGTCGGCGGAGATCTTATAATACGTCAAAAACAGCACGCCGAAGTGGAGTGCCAGCATGACCATTGAGCCGACAGACTTCAGGTCACGGTGCTCCTTCAGCCACGCCAGCTGCTTGGCCAGCACGATGATAAACGTAACCTTGACGATTTCCGCGGGCTGCACCTTGACGGGCAGGAACGGGAACTCCAGCCACGCCCTGTTGCCCGTGCCGCCCTCGATGCCCAGCGGGGTGGCCAGCAGCAGAACAAAGCCGAACCCCAGCAGGAATATCCACTTCCAGTATTTCACCAGCTCGTTCAGGTCGACCTGCGACATGAGCAGATACAGCACCACGCCGATGACCAGCGACGCCGCCTGCACCAGCACCAGACGGCTGGTGTGCATATAGCGGGTAGCGCTGTAGATCATCAGGATGCCAAACAGCGAGGCGGCGCTGCACAGTGCCAGCAGCACCAGATCCGCCTGGCGGGCCACATTGGAAAACAGATCGCGTATACGGCGCAGCACGGCAGCACCTCCCCTCACAAATATCAACTAAGTTTACCACATTAACTTTTCCGTGTAAACCGCCGTTTCGCTCTTTTCTTTTTTTTGCCTCTGTGCTATAATGAGTCGATTTCAGGTAAAGGGGGTGCTGTCCTGTGGAATATCTGTCCCACAGTCCTGAGGAAACAGAGCGTATCGGCGAGATGCTGGGCAGACAGCTCCACAGCGGTACGGTGCTGGCCCTGCGGGGCGGTTTGGGCATGGGCAAGACCGCCTTTACCCGGGGGTTGGCCCGGGGGCTGGGCTGCACAGGCCGTGTTACCAGCCCCACCTTCACCATCGTCAACGAGTACGATGGGACAACGCCCCTGTTCCACTTTGATATGTACCGGCTGGACAGCGAGGATGACCTGTTCGACATCGGCTGGGACGACTATCTGGCCCGGGGCGGCGTGTGCGCTGTGGAGTGGTCGGAGCGCATCGACAGTGCCCTGCCGCCGGACGCCCTCACCGTGTCCATTGCCCGGGGTGAGAACGATAATGACCGCATCATCACCGTGACAGGAGGGCCGGCGCTGTGAAAATACTGGCATTGGAAACTTCCGCCAAAAGCGTCTCCGCTGCCGTAGCGGAGGACGGCGCGATCCTGGCCGCCGCCTATCAGAACAACGGCCTGACTCATAGCCGCACGCTGATGCCGCTGGTGGACAGCATGCTGTGCAATGCGTCGCTGACGCTGGATGACATAGACCTGATCGCCGTGGCCCACGGGCCGGGCAGCTTTACCGGCCTGCGCATCGGCGTGTCCGCGGCCAAGGGATTGGCCTGGGCCAAGGGCCTTCCCTGCTGCGGTGTGTCCACCCTGGAGGCCATGGCCCGGGGCGTGTCCGATTTTGACGGGCTGATCGTCTGCGCCATGGACGCGCGGCGGCAGCAGATCTACCACGCCCTGTTCCGCAGTGAGAATGGCCAGCTGACCCGCCTTTGCGATGACTGTGCTATTGGTCTGGAGGAGCTGGTCGATCATCTGCGCAGACTGCCCCAGCCAAAGCTGGTGGTGGGCGACGGTGCACAGCTCTGCTATGACCACCTCACCGCCGCCGGCATATCCTGCCGTCTGGCTTCCCCCGATCACCGCTTTCAGAACGCCGCCGGCGCGGCACTGGCGGCGGCGGATATGGCCCGGACAGGTCATACCTGCACCGCACAGGAGCTGCAGCCCGTCTATCTGCGGCTAAGCCAGGCGGAGAGGGAACGGCTGGCCAAAGGGCTGAGCCTTACGGAATAGTGTACCCTTAGAATTTTATATACACGGAGGAGAACATCATGTTTAGCGAGAAAGTTCATATCATGGATCATCCCCTGGTGGCCCACAAGCTGACCATCATGCGGGACAAGAACACCAGCGTCAAGGATTTCCGTGAGCTGGTATCCGAGATCGGTATGCTCATCACCTATGAGGCCACCCGGGATCTGCCCCTGACCACCAAGCACATCGAGACCCCGATCTGTGGGATGGACGCGCCCACTCTGGCGGGCCGCAAATTCGTGGTCGTCCCCATCCTCCGTGCAGGTCTGGGCCTGGTGGACGGCGTACTGCGGATGGTTCCCTCCGCCCGCGTGGGCCACATCGGTATGTACCGCGATGAGGAGACCCTTGAGCCCCATCCCTACTTCTGCAAAATGCCCAAGGATGTGGCCGAGCGTGACGTGCTGATCGTTGATCCCATGCTGGCCACCGGTGGCAGCGCCGCCGAAGCCATCGGTGAGATGAAGAATCGCGGCTGCAAGCACATCAAGCTGATGGTGCTGGTTGCCGCTCCCGAGGGCATCGAGCACATCCAGAAGCTCTATCCCGATGTGGACATCTATGCCGGTGCGCTGGATGACCACCTGAACGAGCACGGCTACATCGTCCCCGGTCTGGGTGACGCCGGCGACCGTATTTTCGGCACAAAGTAACGCATCCCCTCCGTATTATGGTCAAGCGACCGCGGCGTGCGCCGCGGCCGCTTTTTTACACAGGCTTGTTATCCGGCAGGAACTGCGGTATAATACCATAGAATGAAACCATCGCAGAGAAAGGAACGTCCTATGAAACGACACCCCAAGACACCGCCCACCGGCCAGCAGCTGAAGGCCGTCATCAAGCGCCAGCCCGCCGTGTTCACCGTGTATATGGTGCTGCGGCTCATCGTACTGGCCACGCTGGTATCCTCCATCCTCCGGGGTGAATACGAGAGCGCGTTCATCTGCCTGCTGGTACTGGCGCTGTTCATGCTGCCCTTTTTCATCCAGCAGAACTTCGGCATCGAGCTGCCGTCCACATTAGAGATTATCATCCTGTTGTTCATCTTCGCGGCGGAGATACTGGGTGAGCTGAAATGCTACTTTATCACGTTCTCCCATTGGGACTCCATGCTGCACACCACCACCGGCTTTCTCTGCGCCGCCACCGGCTTCGCCCTCATCGACATTCTAAACCGCAACAGCCGTATCAAGTTCCAGCTGTCGCCCATCTACGTGGCGCTGACGGCGTTCTGCTTCTCCATGACCGTAGGCGTACTGTGGGAGTTCTTTGAGTTCGGCATGGACCGGCTTTTCCTCATGGATATGCAGAAGGACACCGTGGTGCAGTCCATCACCTCCGTCATGTTAGACCCCACCAACAGCAACGTCCCTGTCACCATCGACGGCATCACCTCTGTCGCCGTCAACGGGCAAGATCTGGGCTTTGACGGGTATTTGGACATCGGGCTGTACGACACCATGAAGGACCTGTTCGTGAACTTTGTCGGCGCGGTGGTGTTCAGCACCATCGGATACTTCTATATCAAGCGCCGGGGTCAGGGGAAACTGGCCAAAGCCTTTATCCCCACCATCACGGAGAAGGAGGCGGAGACTCCCTCCCTGCCGGAAAATCCGCCGGAGGATTCGTCGGAGAGTGAATAAATCGACAGGAAATGTCCGCCCTTTTGAGGCGGGCATTTCTTATGCGCACCGACCTGTCGATGTAACGCGGTCAGAAACGTGTTAGAAAAACGGACGCTTTCCCCTCGCAGGAAAAAAAGAAAAACCTTGAAACCACTGTGGTTTCAAGGTTTTCTTTGGTGGAGATAAGCGGGATCGAACCGCTGACCTCTTGAATGCCATTCAAGCGCTCTCCCGAACCATCAGGTATGCCCCCCCTGATGACTTGGGAAAGGGCTTGAATATCCCGCTCCGGCAATTACTGAGAGATGCATTGAGTATAGCATGGAAAGTATATGTTGTCAACTGGCCATATCAAACTTTGATATGTACCCCTCGCCGTGATCGTGGCGAGGGTGAGAGCTTATTGCGCCATAGGCAGTTCATAGGTATCGCATTCGTCGATGCTGTCGATACCGTTCAGGAACTGCTCTACATTGATGTTGAATTCAATCTTGATTCTATAGTCCCGGAACACCGAAACCTTTTTGATGATGTAGCCGCAGATCATTTTCTTGACCTCCATCGGGCTTTCATCAAAAATCTTGGACCAGGACACGATCCGGTTGAACTCGGCCTTCATCTCCTCGATCTTAGAGTTTCCATCATTCAGTTCCGCGGTAAGGGTCGTGATTCGTTCACTGGTGGACAGTACCTTCTGTCGGGTATCCTCCAGCATTTCAGTCAGCACATCTTGCGGCAGGGCGCTTTTCCCTTGGATCGCCTTCAGTACCTCGGCCTTGAGGGATTCATATTCCTTATTGGCCTTGGTGTTTTCGGCTCTGGCCCGCTGCAATTCCGAGCGTATCATTGCCATCTGCTTTTGAACCGCGCTTCCCACAATCATGTCGTTGGAAGCTCCCTGCATCTTGTCGAAGACCTGATGCAGCACCTCAGTGACGATCCCGTCCAGAATGTGCATTGTGTATCCAGTCTGTCCTGTACATTCCTGACGGCGCCGGGTCTTGTTGTAGCATACATAGCGAATACGTTTTTTATGGACCGGCGTCCCATCCGCAAGGCGGGTGGTTGTCCCGTTGGTAGTGAGCACCAGCCGGCCTCCACAGTGGCCGCAGAAGATGTTCCCGGAAAGCAGGGATTGGCCTGTGGTATTCAGCGGTACTGTACGCCGCTCTTTCCGCTCATTGGTCCGCTCCAGCATCAGTTTCTGCGCCAGGTCGAATTGGTCTGGGGCGATGATCTGGAGGGCCTCAAAGGGACCGGCATAGGTTTCTCCGCTCCGAAGGATTCCCTTGTAGAGCGGGTTGTGCAGGATGCCCCCCACACTGGCGTCGTGCCAGTTTTGTCCCTTCCGGTTTTTGATCCCGTGGTCGTTGAGGAAATTAGCAAGGCGCCATCTGCCGTAACCGGACGAAATGCAGAGATCAAACATCATCCGAACAACTCTGGCCTCATCCTCATCAATGACCAGCATGTACACCTCATGTTTGCGCTTGTTAAGGATGCCGCTCTTTTCCAGCCGGTACCCGTATGGTGCGCTTCCACCACGGAACCGTCCTTCCTCTACCATCTGGCCAAGGGCCGTTTTGGTACGCATCGAAGTTTTCTGGCTCTCTCCATCGGCCTGCCAGAAACGGATGTAGTTGGTCAGGCGGTCCGTGTGGGACTCAAACCGCTGCTCTCCTTCCTGTACGCTCCAGACGCGGACGCCCTTTTTAGTAAACCACTCCACAACGAAGGGTGTTTCATCTGACTTGCGGCCCAGTCGGTCGAACATGAAGACAAGCAGAATATCGAACTTGCCCTGCTCCGCATACTTCTTGATGAGCTGCAGTTTATCACGGTCATCGGCGCTGACTTTATAACCGGATACGCCAGTTTCCTGCTCCTCGCCCACGATGACCCAACCCATTTTCGCCGCAAAATCGTGGCATGCTTTTCTCTGCATAGGGATGTCTGCCTGGTTGTTTTCATCGTGATCGACCTGCTTGTTGGTGGAAACTCTGTATAAACAATAAACTCTTTCAGCCATTGATATCCGTCCTCTCATGTTTTTGTGTGAGAGGGCGGACACCCAATCATTCTATTCGATTATCAAGGTTCCCGGCTTTTGCCATACCCATTATCTCACACTACGGCCAGAATAGCCAGGGGAATTGATAATCTTTTTGGAGGTAAATCTGCAGTAAATGGGCTGGTATGTTGGGTTATCCTGTACTTTGCTCAAAGTTTTTGGGCCTCATCAGTCTGCCAAAAGCGAATGTAGTCAAGCATGCGTTCTGCGTCAACGGCGTCTATGATCTCTCCCTCATAGACGCTCCAAACATGGATGCCCTTCTTGGTAAACCACTCTGCGATGAATGGGGTTTCGTTGAGATTGCGTCCCAGCTGGTCATACATAAAGACCAGCAGGATATCAAACTCACCCTGCTCAACAGCCTTTCTAATGCGCTGTAACTTAACACGGTCATCAGCGCAGGCTTTATAGCCGGACACGCCGATCTCCTGCTCCTCGTCAACAATGTTCCAGCCTTTTTTCTCTGCAAAATCGTGGCAGGCGTTCTTCTGCATGAGAATGCTTTCCTGATCTTTACCTCTGTATAAGCAATAGACTCTTTCAGCCATTTTACTGACCATCCCTTCATCAAATCTTCTGAATGCAAGACCTTCAGCAAGTCGTTCTATTTCTGGAGCATTGCATAGGCGCTCAGGAGAGCCTGCTTTACTAATACAGCAACTTCAGGATTTTCTTTTTCTGCAAAGCAGAGAGTGACCTTATAGCCCTGAACCGAGATATGCATTTCAGGCTTTTCTTCGTCGATTCTGAGTACCCTGTTCATAGTAATCCTCCTAAAAATAAAGCATCGGCTATCCTAAAAAGATAGCCGATGCTTTTCAATTTCTAATTGTAACTGCTTAGTGGCGATAGTCCTTTTACAGAGTAGGTTCGATTGACTGCATACCGATTTCCTGTACTTGGACGATATCCAATGTTGGCAGAGCCTTCAGATAATTCTCTACATTCCAGTATTGGACCCCATTTTCCATCTGCGCATCTTCGCCGCGGTACAGGATATAGCGCCCCTGGATGGGGCCAAAGCGCCGTTCCGTCCTCTGGCATTTATCCTCATCGACGAGGTGCCGGTATTGAAAGGGAACCTGTTTGCTGCTGTGTTTGATTTCAAAGATCTCACAGGAGTTTTCTTTCTGGTCATAGATGACCATGTCAAACTCGCCAGCCTCAAACTGCAGTTTGAAAACACGGTGATCCTTGTCGGCCGCCTTCATGGTTTCCAGCAGCACAATATCTTCCATCATCCGGCCGCGGACTTCTTCAAGGATGCGGCCCGTGATCTGCGTTTTATCATATTCGCTGAGCGCCGAGAACTGCTCATCCTTCAACAAGGAATGGACAAGGGCCTGAGCCTGACAATATCGCATTCCAGGCTGTGTGAAGAGAATATGTTCCACTGGTTCAATTCCGGGGTCCGCCGATTCAATGGGACAATCCACAATCAACTCCAACGCGGCAAGATATTGCTTAATCTCTATGATGTGAGCAGTTGTGATACCGATGGACTGCTCCTCCTTGTTCCGGATATCCAGCAGTTCCATCAAACGCTGGGTGACCGCCTCTGTATCAATGGCATCCAGCGCCTCTGTGCGCTTTTCGGGGTCACGCTCTTTCCGCAGATTTGCGGCAGTGAGCCGCAGGTCATGGGAGAGAAAATCATCGGTCAGCACTGAGATCAGGAATCGGTGGTTCATATCCTCTATGATCCGGTTGATGGCGCTGGTCAGCTCTCCAGCTTCATACAGAGAGTACAGGTGGCGGAAATGCCCGCCCGACTCGTAGCAGGCCAGGGAGTGCTGGATGTTCTTGCAGATTGCCGTGTCGATGTATCTTCGGGTGGACTCGTCATCCCGGAAGGATGCATCCTGAGCATTCACATCTTCATCGTCAAAGGCCAACTCTCCGGCGCGTAGTGTGCCGCCATATCGGATGTACTCATCAATGCTGTCGATCCCGAGCAGACGGCTATACTCCCGATATGGGATGAAGGTCGTGTGGATGGCCTTGGCCCGGTCATACAATTCTTCATCCATTGCCAGCCAGAAGCCCAGGGAGTCCGTACCAGACAGGACGATCTTCATTCCCATGGTGGCGAACACATCGGAAAAGAGGGCAGCCGAGTCAATAAAGTCTTCCATCAGCGTGACCTCGTCGATGAACACATATCGGAATCCCGCATTAAACAACTTTTTGAGATCCCGGTTCATCATCGCCATATTGTCGGTCCTGCGGGCTTTGATATAGGCGGTACGGCTTAAGTCCTCCTTTGCCATTCTGCCAATGGCCTGGCGGAGCATGGTCGTCTTTCCGGTTCGGCGCAGCCCGAAGATCAAACAGACCCGGTCGCTCTCCTTGCTGTAGAGATACTCCTCCAATTGCTCAAAGCAATCACGAAGTCCCCAGTCCTTTACGCCCTGCGACATGGCCTCCAGACCCCTGCCGGCAATCACGCTGGTTTCAAAATCCAACTTGGGCTGGCGCGCTTTCGGCATGCCGGATTGCAGTTCCTTCAGTTGAGCTTGAAGAGACTTGCGCCGATCAATTTGTTCCTGCAATACCTCCATCTCTCCATCTCGAAGATATTGGCTGTGCTTTTTTCTGTTCTCTGTCCACTGATGGTAGTATCGGACTTTGCCGTTGATCGTCTTCTTTGAGATGTAACCAATCGGCAGGCCAGCGATCTGTCTTTCCAGTTCCTGAATCTTCTCCAGTTGTTTCAACTCGTCCATGTCGCACCTCCATTCTATTGTATTTTATTATACCCTATAACCGCCAAACATTCAAGGGGTTATAAGGGGTTACACGCTCATGGTAGATTAAAGAAGCCCACGAATGCACTCGCTTTCCAGTTCAACGATGTCGCCTATCGGTATCCTTAAGCCATCAGCCAGAATCAGTACCTGATCCGCCTCGTGTATTCTTTTCAGCCTCCCGGTTGATACGATATACCGGCCGCCGTCTTTCTTTGCGTCAGGCTGGAACCAGGTCACCGTGATTTCTGGCCGCTCTTTGATCCGCTCCAACAGCAGTTGCTGTTTTAAGTCCAAGGCAGCCCTGGCATCCTCGTCCAGTTCCATGCGCTGGTCGGTCAGCCGGGCCGTTTCCGCAAGGGCGGCGCTGTGGTCGGACAGGGCCGCAAAGGGTGCGAACTGGGCCGCACGGTCTGAGAGCGGCATCCTCGGGTGCTTGGCTGAGGTAGGATGCGGCAGGCTGATGATATCATCGTATGGTCCGGTCATGCTTTGTGGCCTCCGATTTGGTTGTTTCTCTCCCTGGCTGTGGCGCCGTCCTCCAGGTTCAGCCCTTTGAGGATGGCGTTCTTGCCAAAACGCTTTTTGATGCCCAGCATGGTTTTCTGGAGTTTTCTCTCCCGTGCATGGGCAGTGTCAGCCTCTTTTTTCTGCTTTTCCTTTGCCGAGTAGTCCGTAAACAGGTCGATCTGCTCCGGCAGATCCTCCGGCACAGAAGACTCGTCCAGCAGGTGATTGGCGCAGAGGGTCAGCCGGCGGGCCAGCAGGGTTTTATCTACGATCCGGTCATACAGGCTGGTGGCTGCCTTGAGCAGCTCCTCGCCGGAGGAAGTATATCCGTCCAGATTGACTGTACCATGAGCGTGCTTGGGAATTTTGCGCCCATAGTGGTCTGTGGTGATCTCTCCGGTGTAGGCTGTACCCTTGAGGTTTTCGATGTCATAGCCGACCGTGAGGACCAATTGGTTGGTCGCAAGCCGCTTATCTACCAATTCCAGCGCCAGTGCATCGGCCATCTCCTGGATGACCAGCCTTGCCTTTTCAAATGGGTATGGGTACTGCAGGATCTGCCCGGAGACGATGCTCTTGTTTTCTGGTTTGTATGCCTTAATGTCCGCAATGGTGCAGGGTTCCCAGCCCCAGGCATGGTCGATGAGCAGTTCCGCGTTGACACCAAACAGTTTATAGAGCAGTTCCTCGTTGTGATAATCTGTAGGCTGCCCGATAGAACACCGGGCAATATCTCCCATGGTGTACAGGCCGTGGGCTTCCAGCTTGGCGGCATAGCCTTTTCCCACCCTCCAGAAGTCGGTGAGCGGACGGTGGGTCCAGAAGGAGCGGCGATAGCCCATCTCATCCAGTTCTGCGATGCGGACGCCGTATTCATCGGCGGGGACATGCTTCGCGCCAATGTCCATGGCGACCTTGGCCAGATACAGATTCGTCCCAATGCCCGCCGCAGCAGTGATACCGGTCGTCTGCAGAATGTCGAGGATGATTTTCCGGGCAAACTCACGGGCCGACAGATGGTAGGTCTGCAGGTAGCTGGTGGCGTCGATGAACACCTCATCGATGCTGTATGGGTAGATGTCCTCCGGCGCCACATGCTTGAGGTAAACACTGTAGACGCGGGTGCTCCAGTCAATATAGTGGGCCATCCGGGGTGGGGCCACGATATAGTCGAGGGCCAGGGAAGGATTTTGCCGCACCTCCGGGTCGTGAGAGGAAGCGCCGGTGAACTGCCGGCCAGGGGTATTCCGCTGCCGTTGGGCATTGACCTCCTTGACCCGTTGGATCACCTCAAACAGCCTGGCTCGACCGGAAATGCCATAAGACTTCAGGGAAGGTGTGACCGCCAGACAGATGGTCTTTTCCGTGCGGCTGAGATCCGCTACTACGAGGTTGGTGTCCAGTGGATTCAGCCCACGCTCGATGCACTCCACACTCGCGTAAAACGATTTCAGGTCACAGCAAATGTAGGTTCGCTCCTTCATGCTTCGGTCACCCCTTCCTCTTTATCTTCCAACACATTTTCAAAGCCATTATAGCACATTTGTTCTGGTCGTTCTATTGTGAAAAACACCATCTTGCGTCCATTGGAAAACCAGCACAGAATGCTGTGATTCCTAAAGCGATATGCCTCCATATTTCTGCTCTGCCAGGGTTTCAATGGCCTCCTCTTTCGTCCGAAACATCCTCCACGGAGATACCCGGTGATATAGCCCGGTATGGCTTCGGATGCCAAAATATACCCCGTCATAACTTTCTACAATATATTCGGAAGTGCTCCTTTTCGCTTTGTTTGTAATCATTACACAGGTATCGCCCTTGTTCCACCCATATGGGAAATCTGTTTCTTCCTTAGTATAGCCGATCTCTTTGCTCACTTAACATCTTCCATTTCGCTTAGAATGATAGACCAGAGAGTGCTGACTCCATAGTCCCTGAACCATTGCGATTAAAAACTCAGTTCAGATATCTTCTCCCACTGGAGGATGTATTTCTGATCTATGATTCGATTCTCATGGTAATGTCCAAAAAACCAGTAGGCAAATTGGCATCGCTGACTAATCGCTTCAAGAAAGTCCGTCAGTTCATCCGTTCCATAGGATGGATTGAGCTTCCGCACCGCACCGCTGGGAGCGCAGTGGGTGAGAACACAGTCTACCGTCCAGTTGACCCGTTCCAGGTTTGCCAGAGCCTCTTGGTATTCCGCTTGGCTGGGCATTTCCTCGGCCCACCAGCTTACCCCCTTGACCCGAAACATGGACCGCATCCGACGCATCAGCCAATACCGGTGTTCGAAGTCCGGAGCGGCTGGATCGAGAACTCCATCCTGAATATCATGGGAGGCCGCACCGCCCATTGTGAACCAGGTGAGGCCGCCGAAGTCGAAGACCTGTCCCCGCATAAGGTGCAGGACATGCTCCCGCACCACATGGACCCGTCCGCCATTCCATTCTTTTTCTGGTAGAGTGTTCAGCAAGTCAAAATTCTCATGGTTCCCATCCACGAACAGGGTGGTGAAGGGCTTCTTGTTCAGCCAGTCCAACCAATATTGATCTTTCTGGCTTCCATCCCACAGTCCTCCAAAATCACCCGCGATGACCACATAGTCCTCCCAGATCATCTCCTTCTGCTGTGGGAAGTATTTGCTCCCAAAGCGTTGGAAGTCGCCGTGAGTATCACCCGTAATATAAATTGCCATTCCATCGCACCTCGATTTACAGGGTCATTTGCTGCTGCCCTGGCAGTGGGGAGCTAATTTCTGCATCGGTTGCCGTGCGGACACCAGGACCGTTTCTGGTTTTCGTTGTCACCAGCAGGCCATCTTGAACAAGCTGCTCCATCAGTTCGCCCACGAAGCGGTTGGCAAGATTATGCTTGCCTTCTTTATCACAGAGCCTGTGTACAGAGAACTTTTGAGCGACATTTAAAGCAACCGGGCCTGTGATATACAGGTTTTTCCGTTTTGTCCGGCACCGTTCCAGAATTTCATGTGTGATCTCCTCGCGCTTGGTCTCCAACTGTGCCAGATATTCCTCATCGGTAATATCCCAATACCTCTCGTAGCAGTCGAAGCCATAGCAGCAGAACGATTTCGCATCCTTCAGTAGTTCTTGGATGGCTGGGATCTCGTCCATCTCTATAATACCACTAAAGTTCATCGGATGCAGGTATAACTCCTGCTGGCCTTTTATGACGGTATCAGATGTGCTGTCCCCACCGGGCTGTAGATCCCAGCCCGCACTCTGGAACAGGCTGCGGCTTTCTTCATGAAATTTGGCGGCGTCAGTCTCAGCCGGCCAGCCGGAATCGAACTGATAGCGGCTGCGAATCCGGAAGTAAACTTTTCGGTACTCCACTCTTGCTTCACCTCGTTTTCCTATTCCAAGTGCTTTTTCAAACAATACCACAAGTAAGGCGGCAACATCTATTCACCAATACCAACAGAATAAATGTTCATAAATTGACCTATTCTACCGATATCCTTCCGCCAGACCGACGCTGATACCAAGCGCCCAGTCAATCTGTTTCATCTCGGAGGTGTCCAATGCTCCAACGCGTTCTCTGAGCCTGGACTTATCAATAGTGCGAAGTTGCTCCAAAAGGATAACGGAACCACAGCTCAATCCATTCGCTTGCCTATTCAAACAAACATGTGTAGGCAGCCGCGGTTTTCCCATCTTGCTGGTGATGGGGGCTGCGATCACTGTGGGGCTGTGGCGGTTGCCCACGTTGTTCTGCAGAATGAGTACCGGACGGATACCACCTTGCTCAGACCCGATGACTGGCCGCAGGTCAGCATAGTAAATGTCACCACGGCTGATTTCCTGTCTGCAATATGTTTTCACAGAATACACCTCCTCAGCATATTGGGCTTAATATCACAAAAATAGGGACCGCCTCCGCATCTCCCGCATCTGGTTGGAATGGCTGCTCATACGGCATGTTCCGGTCAGTAAACGGGTTTTGGACAGAAGCGATCCCCATAGCTTCTGATATTAAGACTTCACATTTGTGTTGTCTTCTGCTGCGCTCGTATTTGACACTACTTCCCCAAGCGCAAAAGCCTGCGCCACTGGCGCTGGCTCCGTAGGGCGACCATCTGAACCGCGGCTGGCTTCACCGCGTCATGGGACTCTCACCCCCGGCAGGATCTCTGTCGGCCGCCCTCATTGCTTGATCCCCATTTCGGTGGGGGCTGTGACTGGACGGAAGTATCATTATCCCTGGCGGAGTCATTGCGATACAGCTTGCCACAGGCTGTTTTTTGGACGGATGGACCCGCTTAGCACCTTATTTGGCCGTCGTTGATAGATGGTGATCAGCTGATTGACAAAACCGAACAAAAATGTATAGGTGTCTTCGTTTTCAACCCATGCCGCTCATCTACAGGTGGTCTTGGCGCATCCTCCAGCGTCGCTTGCTTTTTTCAAAAGCCCCGCCAGGAAAGTATTCAGACAATCGGATATTCGGTTTTCAAGGAACAAGTGAGAAGCATTTCCTTCTCGCTTGTATAGGGGAAGATGTCGGCATTTTAATAACCCTCCAATTTCAATTTTCTAAAAGTTTTTTCAAAGACTTGAGAATACGGACTTTCCGTTTATGCACTGCAGGCTGTGAAACGCCAATCTCTCTTGCATAGTCAAGTTCACTTTGTCCCTTAAAAAACAACCCCTGTACCAATGCCTGATCCGCAGCAGGCAACGCTGAGATCGCTTGGTACAGGGCCTCTTTCTTTATTTGCTCAAGGATGATGTGTTCCGGGGTGTTGATAGCGTCAATAAACTCCCGGAAATTTTCATAGGCGCCATCCTGACTTCCAATCATCCCACTCGTCTGGATCTCATGGTCAAAAAAGCTCTGATCATTATCCTTGATGTTCCACCGGGTTCTGCAGTAAGTACGATAGACCTCCTCTGTCACCATAACTTCTTCATATTCCCGAGTGCAGGTGTTAAAAACAATAAGGGTAAACTTCCCGTTGGATTCCATGTGCCTTTCCTCCAAATTTCAAGATTTTGATGGCGAATCAAAATCTTGAAATCAGGGGTACTTGGCGATATAAGCCTCCCAGCCCATGCCGGCCCTCCCAGTGCCGGGCAGAAAAATAGCCGGGGACGCATTTCTGCATCCCCGGCCGATCCCCGCCGCCATATTGCGGCAGGAATACAGCGGGCCGGGACACTTTACAGCGTCCCGGCCCTTGTCAGTTGGTTCTATTCATTTTTGCGCATACCTGCCACTGTACTGAGTATAGCAGAGGCAAAGTCGGAAGGGAGTAGGGATTTCGTCGGTTTTTCATCGGGAATCAGTCGGGATAAAGTCGGGGCATCTCCAATTCTTCCTGAAGTTCCGGCACAGCATAACCAAAAAGGCAGAGGGACAATAAGAAGATCGCCTCGCGCTTTCGGTCATAGAATACGCTTCGCTCCATATTCAGCTCATCCAGCAGTTCTTTTTCTGTGCTGTTAAAACGGTGGATAAATTGTTTGGTCAGGATCTCATAGTAAAGTTCACCCCGGTCAGGGTATCGTTTCAAGCGGAGAAGGGCACGGTCGATCACATCCACCAGCATCCGGTTTTCCATCACACAGCAGACCCGTTCCTCAAACTCCTGCAGATCCATATCCGGGGCGAAGCTTTGCAGATAGATAAGCCCGGTATCAGCGTCCTGATCGCCCAGCTCCCAGGCATACTCATGCAGTTCCTCCACCCGCTCACTGAGGACCCACACCACATCCCGGTAGATTTTCAAAATCAGCTTTACCCGGTGATAGGCCAGCTGGCTGTCAAATCCAAGGGTCGCCATCTGCCTTTTACATTTCTGCACAGTGGAGCTTTCTTTTCTCATGCCATTCTCCTCCTCCCATGTTCGCTAAACTGCGAACAAAATGCATATAACAAAGCCTGTGAACATTGGTGCGGCTGCGCCCCTCTCTCAGGAGGGGGGCTTGCCGTGTACCAACCTTATATGAGATTGCGTGTTTCCAACCGAATACGCATGGCCTGCTTGGAGACTTGGAAGATCTGAGCCATTTCCGCAACCAACTGCTCATTGCTCCTGCCTGCACGCAAACGGTAAAAACTTCTTTTGATTTGCGGCAGGGGCATGAGGAGAGCAGTAGCCAAAGCATCCGCCTGCCATTCGACCAGACCGTGGCTTTCATCCAAAGATGTTTTTCCTTCATAGGCAGCCACATCGCCTGTGCCGGAGTACAGCTTCTGGTGCAGGACCCAGTGCCCCAATTCGTGAGCACAGGTGAACCGCAGCCTGCCGAGGAGCCTGTCCACACAAAGCCGCTCCTCCACCAGGATCGTTCCGGCCTTGACTGCAATCAAGCGGTAGCGTTTTTCATCTTGGTCATATAAAATGGCCGCTCCTTCATCAAAAATCGTTTCCCCAAGGATGCTCCCGTTTTTGCGTAGGCAATGATATTCCAGAGTTAGATCAAATTTGGTCTCTATGATAGTTTCGATGGGGACTGCCTGGGGAGGCCCGTCCAACAAAACGGGATCATACTCTTGCAGGATCTTCCGTCCAATGGTTTCAATTGCGTCCAATCGATACTTTGGTACAGACAAGAAAATCCCCCCTTAGTTCTGGCGGTTCTGCAGCATTTCCATAAATGCTTTCCATTCCTCATCGGTAGCATCTACTTCCTTTGCCACTCTCAATGCTGCACGGACGATGTCATGCTGGCGGATATAGTCAGGCAGATCGGCCGGAACTGTCTGCCTGGAATCTGCGGCCAGATCCAGCAGCATTTCATGCTCCTGCTTATCCAATTCCAGAAAAGAAGAGATCCGCTCTACAAACGCTCCCTCTGGCGCCGGCCGGCGTCCCTGCTCAATATCACACAGGTACCCATTGGAGATACCGAGGTGTTTCGCGGTATCCCGGAGGTTTAATTTGGCCTCTTTGCGCCGTGTGCTGATGAAAGCTCCAAAGGTCACTGGTCTCCCTCCTTCATAGAGTTTCGCTGGTTTGCGAACATCTTGTTTATATTATAGCCGGTACATCCGTTCGATACAAGGATAAAAAAGGAGACGAAGGGCAGGTGTTAAAATTCCATAACACCTGGCCCCTGTTTTAGAGAAACCTGTGGGCGATCCGCTTCATTTCTTCCACACACTCATGAGGTGCTATGATCTGAATCCCGCCCATAAATTTGAATACCCATCCGTAAAAGGTGCCGCTTGGGTCGACTTCAATGTTTGCCGTAAAGTGTTCCTCGTCATATGTGCGGGTTGGTACAGCTTCTCCATAATGGTCTATGATGGTTTTCATCAGCTTGTTCTCACAGAGCAGTTCAACAGAAACTGTGCGGTCAGCAGCAAACATATCAACGATCTTGTTGGTGTAGCCCGCCACATCAAAGTTTTCATCGGGTGTAAAGCCGGCGGGAAGTATCTTGATCCCCGACAGGCGGTCTACTCGGAAGTGGGCCATCCGCTGGTGTTTGTGAGAAAAGCCAATCAGGTAATAGTGGTCATTCTTCCATTCCAAAGCATAGGGGTCCAGTTGATAGAGATAACCGCCATGTTTGAGAACTCGTTTTTTCTCGGGCGTATATTCATAATACTGGAATTGTATCTGCCGCTTTTCCAAGATCGCCGTTTGGATGGCATCAATGATGTAATAGACTTGCTCATTGTCCGGTTTCACCCGGCTGGACAGGCTGGCGAGCTGCCGAAGCTGCTCTGCCTGATGTGTGCTGGTCAGACGGCATAATTTCTGTACCAGTTCCTCGGATTTCTTGGCAGAAATGATCTTCGAGGATGCTACTGCGTCTGTCAGCATTTTCAGTTCTGGATACTCAAACAGGCGGCTTCCCATAAAATATTGGTTTTGGGTACTCTTGACCACCACAATATCAATCCCTGCATCGATCAGAGCATTGGTATCCGCGTAAACAGTCTGCCGCACTGCCTGAATTCCTTTTCCATTCAGATGGGCAATGATGTCAGATACTGTGGCGGGATG
>USGS01000011.1 GCA_900554275.1 uncultured Eubacteriales bacterium | reverse complement strand
TCAAGCGGGCATCGGAGCTGGAAATCCAGTGTATCTGCCCCCTCCATGGTCCCATCTGGCGGGAGAATATCGCTTGGTTTGTAGAGAAATACCAGCGCTGGAGCACGTACACTCCGGAAGAGAAGGCTGTGGCTATTTTCTGCGGTTCCATCTACGGCCACACGGAAAATGCCGCTGAGATCCTGGCATTCCGGCTTGCAGAGCGGGGCGTGAAGAATGTAGTTCTGTATGACGTGTCCCATGTGGACGTCTCTGAGCTTGTGAGTGAGGCATTCCGGTGCAGCCACCTGGTGCTGGCCTCTGCTACATACAATGGCGGCATCTATACCCCCATGGAGGACTTCCTGCGGGATCTGGAGTGTCACGGCCTGCGGAACCGCTCTGTGGCTATCATCGACAATGGTACCTGGGCCGCCCGGGCCGGCATGCTGATGGGCAAGATCCTGGAGGACATGAAGGAGATGCGGGTGATGGAAGGTTCCGTGTCCTTGAAGTCCTCGGTGAAGGAGCCCCAGCGCCGGAGCCTGGAGGCACTGGCGGACGCTATTGCAGACGAAATCCTGCACTAAGCTGCCAGTAAAAATCAAAAAAGAAACAGGACCGCCGAGAAATTTCGGCGGTCCTGTTTTTTAAAGAGATGGAGAAATCGGCAAATACCCGCCGTTACAGCAGCGTGATGCCCGCTTTCTCACATGCGTCCATGGTTGCCTGATCCCACAGGCTGGCCTGGACCTCGCCGATGTGGCAGGTGCCGATCAGCAGCATGCACAGGCGGGACATGCCGATGCCGCCGCCGATGGAGGGAGGGAGCTCTCCCTTGAGCAGCATCTGATGGAAAGGAAGTTTCCGGCGGTCGTCACAGCCCCGCTCCGTCAGCTGACGGTCCAGCGCCGCGGCATCCACCCGGATGCCCATGGAAGAAAGCTCAAAACGGCTTTCCAGAACCGGGTTCCACATGAGAATATCGCCGTTGAGATCCCAGTCGTCATAGTCAGGGGCACGGCCGTCATGGGGCTTGCCGGACTTGAGCTTCTTGCCGATCTGCATTAAAAACACGGTATGATGCTCCCGGCAGATCGCGGTTTCCCGCTCGTTGGGGGTGAGGTCCGGGAACCGGTCTTCCAGATCCTGCGTGGTGATGAAGTAGACCTCCCGGTCAGGGATGAAAGTGAGAACCGGGAAGGCATTCCGCAGTGCAGCGGCGGTGTCACAGATGGCACCCACAATGTCCCGCACGGTATCCTGAAGATACTCGACGTTGCGGTTGGCAGTGTCGATATGCTTTTCCCAGTCCCACTGGTCCACGTAGATGGAGTGGAGGTTGTCCACCTCTTCATCCCGGCGGATGGCGTTCATGTCGGTGTAGAGGCCGGTGCCGGGTTTGAACTCATAGCGCTTGAGGGCCAAGCGTTTCCATTTGGCCAGAGAGTGCACCACCTGTCCCTCAGTGCCCACATCGGGGATGTCGAAGGTGACAGGGCGCTCCACACCGTTCAGGTCGTCGTTCAGACCGGTCTTGCCGTCCACGAAAAGGGGAGCAGAGACCCGGTGCAGGTTGAGCCGGACCGTGAGGCTGTGCTGAAACTCGCTGTGGATCAGCTCAATGGCCCGCTGCAGCTCATTGTTGGTCAAGGGCATCCGGTACCCCGCGGGGATCACAATTTTACTCATAGTCAAACAGTCCTTTTCAGATTGGGATTTTTTAAAGGAACCAGGCGGCGATGGCTGGTGTGACATAGGCTTCCACGAAGGCGGCGGCCAGCAGCAGCGGCGCCAGTGCCAGCAGCAGGGTCTGCCCCATTAGGGAAAGACAGCCGGTAACGGAGCGTGTCTCCTCATTTCCCCGCAGACGGCGGGTCAGCTGTCCGCAGGTGTACAGCCCCACGCCAAAGGCCAGCATCATGGCCGGCAGCTCAAAATGGCATGAGGAATCAACGCTGCCAGATACAACGCCAGGGAAAGGCCGTTGCGTACATATACTGCCGCCAGCCAACCCAGTAGTACGGCATTGAGTCCCAGTGCCATGGCCGGAAGCTGCACAAAGGGCAGCAGGCCATAGAGCATGATAAAGGTGGTGGCTTGCAGATTGCTGACAAATACCGCGAGGGCAGAGAGATTTCCGGATTCATCGGTAACGGCGTCCAGATCCACGGTCAGATTTCCCATCACACCGCTCAGCAGATCCAGAAGTCCCGGAATCAACAGGCAACCCACGCAGGTGAGTACCATCAAAATCAAAAATGCAGCGGCAGAGCGGCCGGTTTCCCGTTTTACGCCGTCCCGCCAAGCGGAGAGTAGGTCTCCGTAGGCGGAAGGAAAACCAAGACTCATGCGTCCAGCAGCTCCATTCCATGGCGCAGGCGGCGCAGGGTCTCCTCACGGCCCAGAATGTGGCAGATCTCCACGGCACCGCCGGGGGTCACCAGCTTGCCGGCAGCAGCGATGCGGACGGGCCACATCAAAGTGGCGTTTTTGACCTCCAGCCGGGCGGCCAAGTCGATCAGGGCGTCGTGGATGGCATCCTGGGTCCACTCCGGCAGGGCCTCCAGCACCGGAACGGCGGCCTGCAGCATGGCCAGAGACACCTCGGGGTTGGTCTTGGACTTCTTGTTGGTGTAGAAGTCCACGCTGTATTCAGGCAGGGTATCGAAGAAGTCCACCTTTTCAGGAATGTCCGTCAGCTTCTCACAGCGTGCCTGGAGCAGAGCGGCAATAGCGGCCACATCGAAATTACCCTTGACCGTCTGACGGATATAGGGCGTAGCCAATTTGGCGAAGTCCTCCGGAGACATAGCGCGGAGGTACACGGCGTTGAAATGATCCAGCTTGGCCTTATCGAAGATGGCGGGGGACTTGGAAATGCCTGTCAGGTCAAATGCCTTCACAAGCTCGTCGAGGGAAAAGATCTCCTGCTCGGCCAGCTCACCCTTGGGTGACCAGCCCAGCAGCGCCACATAGTTCAAAATGGCGTCGGTGAGGTAGCCCTCGGCCTTCAGGTCCTCATAGGAGGGGTCGCCGTGGCGCTTTGACATTTTGTTCTGCGCGTCCCGCATCACGGGGGAGCAGTGGACGTAGGTGGGTACTTCCCAGCCGAAGGCGTGGTACAGCAGATCGTACTTCGGCGCGGAGGACAGGTATTCGCTGCCACGGACCACATGGGTGATGCCCATCAGGTGATCGTCGATGACATTGGCAAAATTATAGGTGGGCAGGCCGTCCCGCTTCAGCAGTACCTGATCGTCCAGCGTGCCGTTCTCCACGGTGATGTCGCCGAACACCGCGTCGTGGAATGTGGTCGTTCCCTCTTTTGGGATGCGCTGGCGGATAACATACGGCTCACCGGCGGCCACGCGGCGGAGGGCCTCCTCCAGCGGCAGATCGCGGCAGGGATCGTCGGCACGGTCAAATTCGCCGCTGTCCTCCTCAGAGGCGCACCTTTCGCAGAAGCAGTAGTACGCGCCGCCCTTTTCCACCAGCAGCTCCGCATACTTTCCGTAGGTGTCGCGGCGCTGGGACTGGATATAGGGCGCGACAGGGCCGCCCACGTCTGGGCCTTCGTCGTGGGTCAGATGACACTCCGCCATGGTGCGGTAGATCACGTCTGTCGCACCCTCCACCAGACGGCCCTGGTCGGTATCCTCGATGCGGAGGATGAACGTGCCGCCGCGGCTGCGGGCAATAAGCCAGGTATACAGCGCGGTGCGCAGATTGCCGATGTGCATATACCCGGTGGGAGAGGGGGCGAACCGGGTGCGGACCTGTCCCTTGGGGATGCGCGCCTCCATGGCATCGAAGTATGCTTTGTCAGTCATAAGGACGACCTCCGTATATGATCTCTAAAAAATACTTATTAATTATAATTATTTCCGGGGAAAAGTCAATGCATTTCACGAAATGTGCGGTATTGGCATGGGATTTCTACAAATGGAACAGTCGCTGGGCGGATCGTGTCCAAATGTTTGGAATGTTTCTTGCAATTTACGGAAACATTTGCTATAATGGTATTGGTTTGACCGCCGCAAGGCACTACTATAACGCAGAAAGGAAGATCGTCACTATGATCTACACGACTGAGGTTCAGCATATGTGTCCTGTCGCCAAGGGCGCTTATCACGGCCCCGCGCCCATTCCCGAGGAGGGGAAGTGGGTACAGGCCAAGGAGATCTCCGACATCTCCGGTTTCACACATGGTATCGGCTGGTGCGCACCCCAGCAGGGCGCTTGTAAGCTGACGCTGAACGTGAAGAACGGCATCATCGAGGAGGCTCTGGTGGAGACCATCGGCTGCTCCGGTATGACCCATTCCGCCGCCATGGCTTCCGAGATCCTGATCGGCAAGACCATTCTGGAGGCGCTGAACACCGACCTGGTGTGCGACGCCATCAACACCGCCATGCGCGAGCTGTTCCTGCAGATCGTCTATGGCCGCACCCAGTCCGCCTTCTCCGAGGACGGCCTGGCCGTGGGCGCGTCTCTGGAGGACCTGGGCAAGGGCCTGCGCTCCCAGGTGGGCACTATGTTCGGCACTCGTGAGAAGGGCCCGCGTTATCTGGAGATGGCCGAGGGCTATTGCAGCCGTTTGGCGCTGAACAAGGATGACGAGATCATCGGCTACGAGTTCATCAGCCTGGGCAAGATGATGGATGCCGTGAAGAAGGGCGTGGATGCCAACGAGGCACTGAAGAATGCCACCGGCCATTACGGCCAGTGGGACAACGCGGCGAAGTATATCGACCCGCGCCACGAATAAGAGAGGGAGGACGACAAAATGGCTCTGTTTGAAAGTTACGAGAGAAGAATAGACAAGATCAACGGCGTCCTCGCTCAGTATGGCATCAAGTCCGTGGAGGAGTGCCGCGAGATCTGTCAGGCAAAGGGCTTCGATCCCTATGAGATCGTGAAGAGCATTCAGCCCATCTGCTTTGAGAACGCCTGCTGGGCGTACACCGTGGGCGCGGCCATCGCCATCAAGTCCGGCGTCAAGACCGCCGCCGAGGCCGCCAGGATGATCGGCGTGGGCCTGCAGTCCTTCTGCATCGACGGCTCTGTGGCCGAGGATCGCAAGGTGGGTCTGGGCCACGGTAATCTGGGTGCAATGCTGCTGAGCGACGAGTCCAAGTGCTTCGCCTTCCTGGCCGGCCACGAGTCCTTCGCCGCCGCCGAGGGCGCTATCGGTATCGTGAAGAACGCCAACAAGGCCCGCAAAGAGCCTCTGCGCGTGATCCTGAACGGCCTGGGCAAGGACGCGGCTCAGATCATCAGCCGCATCAACGGCTTCACCTATGTGCAGACGCAGTTCGACTATTACACCGGCAAGCTGAACATCGTCCGCGAGATCCGGTATTCTGAGACGGAGCGGGCCGATGTCCGCTGCTACGGCGCTGATGACGTTCGCGAGGGCGTGGCCATCATGCACCACGAGGGCGTGGATGTGTCCATCACAGGCAACTCCACCAACCCCACCCGCTTCCAGCATCCCGTGGCCGGCACGTACAAGAAGGAGTGCATCGAGCAGGGCAAGAAGTACTTCTCCGTGGCCTCTGGCGGCGGCACGGGCCGCACGCTGCACCCCGACAACATGGCCGCCGGTCCTGCCAGCTACGGCATGACCGACACCATGGGCCGTATGCACAGCGATGCCCAGTTCGCAGGCTCGTCCTCCGTTCCCGCGCACGTGGAGATGATGGGCTTCCTGGGCATGGGCAACAACCCCATGGTCGGCGCGACCGTGGCCGTAGCCGTAGCGGTGGCCGAAGCTGTAAAGTAAATCATCATTACACGCAAAATATCCCCTGACCATAACGGTCAGGGGATATTTTATGTGCGTATATACGTCAGCACTTGCCGAAGAAACCGCACAGTAGCTTCAGCAGGGAAGCGCAGTCAAAATTGCAGAACATACTGTGACCTCCTATGTGTAGTGTCCCTTGCAAGGATGGGTACATTGTAACCGTTTTGTAACCTTTTTGCAAATGCAATGATTTCCAGCTACAAGATCAGCAGCAGCCCGATGGCGATGAGCAGCTCCTCGTCTGCCTTTTGCTTGGAGAGGTAAAACAGGAGGAACAAGAGCAGCAGGTCGCCCGCGTCCAGGTCGCTTAAATGCAGCTTGCCCAGCAGGTCGTTGAAGAACCCGCGCTCCGGTGCGCCTTGGGATGGCGGCGGTGGAGGTGGTGGAGGGCTGCCGTTCGGACGCGGCGGCGGGGGAGGCGGTGCATCGTCAAACGGCACGCGGGCGTAATTGCCGTCATCGCCCCTGACATAGCGGTTATACAAGCAAACCACCGCCTTCCGTGAGGAAACGCTTGCCGATGCAGATGAGCCGGGCCAGCTTGGCGGCACGCTCCACCTTTTCTTGCTTACCGTCCTTCAAAAAGGGACGGAGAGCGTACAGCAGCTGGGTGGTTTGACTGTTATCCCTGGAAAACTCCTGTATCAGGGGCAGAAACCGGGCGATGAGCTGCGGGTCGATGTTGGGCACAGCCGGAGGCGCGGCTGGCGGCGGAGGCGAAGGTGCGGCGGTTTGCTGGCCGCCGCTGCCGCCGGAGAGCTGCTGGGCCAGTTGCATGATGCGGGCCATGCTGTCGGGGTCGGACAGCAGCGTATTCAGTTTTTCGTTGATGTCATCCACACTGCCGCCTCCCTTGTGGTCGTATTATTGCTGAAGCCTGTTTTCCAGCCGCTGCACCAGCTCCGTCCCCTGTGGACTGGACAGCACCTGTGAGAGCATGGCGGACAGCGCGGACATATCTCCTGAAGCGGCCTGCTGCGCCGCCCTGCCCAGCGCGGCGCTGTCGCCGCCGGACAGCATCCGCAGCAGCGTCTGCCCGTCCTGGGACTGCATGACGGACTTCAGGGCACGGGGATCACTTTTCAGCTTGTTCATAATATCCTGTTCGTTCATATAGTTGACCTCCTTATGGGGTTCGTTACAGCCATATTCTATGACGCGGGCGCAGAAAAAGTGCCTGTCCGCAGCTGCGGGCAGGCACTTGACCGTGCGTATTTTATTCGGCGGTGAGGCGGTCGAAAAGCAGCGTCAGACTGGCCATGTCCTTCTGGCTCACCCGGTAGCGCATATTGCCTACCACGGCGTAGCCGGCGCCGGAAAGGAGGATGACCTCAGTGTCACAGCCATCGGCAAAGGCAAACAGCGTATAGGACGCGGCGGTGCTGCCGCTGTTCAGACTGCCGTCCGACGGCAGCGGACAGCGTAGGCGGGCGGAATAGAGCCAGTGAAGCGCTTCCTCCATCAGGGCCGGGTCGGTCTGTCTGTCCAGCGTGTATTGAAAGTTGCGGAGAGTAATTTTTGGGGCAAAAACACTGATAAATTTGACAAGTTTGACGGACTGCACATCCTCCGATGCGGCAGGGAGATGCATCGCCCTGTCTACCCGGCGGGGCATCAGGTACAGCAGCAGCGCTGCGGCCACAGCGGCAGCGATGGCGCAGCTGATAATGAGCCGTTTCTTTTTCTGCCTGGTCACAATACCACGATCCTTTCTGAAGTACTTGACAAAATAGTAGCAGACTGTACTGCAAAAATCGTTACAAAGCGGAAACAAAGCAGCATGGCGGGAATGGTTATGCAGGATATTCTGCATATTCATTCTGTATAAAAACTTGTAAATAGTTGTAAACGGGTGTGGAATGTGCTATAATTGCAATTTGAAAAAACTTGAAACGGCGGATGCCTTTGCACCGCCGGAGGAGCGAAGGACGGTAAAAGGAATTGATCTTGGAGACCATACAGAGTCCGGCGGATGTGAAGCACCTGTCAGATGCGGATACGGAGCGTCTTTGCGGCGAGCTGCGCCGGTTTTTGGTGGAGCAGGTGTCCCGCACCGGCGGGCATTTGGCGTCAAATTTAGGGGCGGTGGAGCTGACCGTGGCCATCCATCGGGTGTTCGACACCGCCAGTGACCGGCTGGTGTTCGACGTGGGACACCAGTGCTATGTCCACAAGGCGCTGACCGGGCGGCGGGAGCTGTTCGGCACGCTGCGGCAGTTTGACGGACTGTCGGGCTTTCCCAAGCCCTATGAGAGCCAGCACGACGCCTTTATGGCGGGTCATGCGTCGGACTCCGTGTCCGTGGCGCTGGGCATGGCCCGGGCACGGACGCTGCTGGGTCAGGACTACCACGTGTTGGCGGTGATCGGCGATGGCGCATTGGGCGGCGGCCTCAGCTTTGAGGGGCTGAACGACGCCGGCGGCAGCGGTGAACGGCTCATCGTGGTGCTGAATGACAACGGAATGTCTATCGATGCCAATGTGGGCGGGCTGTCACGGCATTTGTCCAGGGTGCGTACCACGACGGAGTATTATGAGTTCAAGAAAAGGTATCGGGAGGCGCTGTCGCGGCTGCCGGGCGGCAGTGCGCTGTACGGACTGAGCCACGAGGTAAAGACGGCGCTGAAGAAGTCGCTGCTGCCGCCGGTGAGCACCATGTTCGAGGACATGGGGTTTGCCTATATGGGGCCGGTGGACGGCCACGATGTGGCGCGGCTCACCGCTGTATTGCAGGCGGCGCGGGAGGAAAAACGGCCCGTGCTGGTACACGTTCACACGGTGAAGGGCAGCGGCTACGAGCCGGCGCAGCGCGAGCCGGAGCGGTTTCACGGTGTAGGGCCGTTTGACCCGGCGACCGGGCGGGAGAAAAAAGCGGCGGGGGAGACGTTTTCCTCCGTGTTCGGCCAGACGCTGACATCTTTGGCCCGGGAGGATGAGCGCGTGTGCGCCATCACCGCCGCCATGGGAGAAGGCACGGGGCTGACCGGCTTCGCCTGTATGTTCCCCCGGCGGTTTTTCGACGTGGGCATTGCCGAGGGCCACGCGGTGGCGATGGCCGGCGGCATGGCCAAGCAGGGCCTGACCCCGGTGTTCGCCGTGTATGACAGCTTCCTGCAGCGTGGCTACGATATGCTGGTGCAGGACGTGGCGCTGGAGAAGCTGCACGTGGTGCTGGGCGTGGATCGCTGCGGCCTGGTGGGCGCGGACGGTGAAACACACCACGGCTGCATCGATTATCTGCCGCAGATACCGGGGATGACGGTATATGCCCCGGCCAGCTTCGCGGAGCTGCGGCGTATGCTGCGGCGGGCAGTGCTGGAGGAAAAAGGGCCGGTGGCCGTGCGGTATCCCCGGGGCGGGGAGTGCGGCTATCAGGGCGACTGCGGCGACGGGAGCGTAACGGTGTTCGGCGGCGGCAAGACTGCTGTCGTGACATACGGTATCCTGACCGGGCAGGCGCTGGCGGCGGCGGAGCTGCTGAAGGGGGAAGGCATCGACCTCCGGGTGGTGAAGCTGAACCGTGTCGCGCCGCTGGACGCGGAGGCGATCTGCGCGGCCCTGGCAGGCGCGTCGCATATCGTCGTGGCGGAGGACCAGCTCCGGACTGGCTGTGCCGGAGAGCGGCTGGCCGCGGTGCTGGCGGAGCGCGGCATACAGGCGAAGCTGCTGCTGCGGAATGCAGGCAGCGTGCTGCCGTCCCAGGGGACGGTATCAGAGCTGTGGCAGGCGCTGGGGCTGGACGCCCAGGGCATCGCCCTGGCGGTCAGGGAGGTATTGCATGAGTAAGAAAATACGGCTGGACGTGCTTTTGACGGAGCGCGGCCTGTGTGAGAGCCGGCAGAAGGCCCAGACCACCATCATGGCGGGGCTGGTGTTCGTGGACGGACAGCGCTCAGACAAGCCCGGTACGCCGGTGGCGGAGGACGCCGCCGTGGAGGTGCGCGGCCATGCGCTGCGGTATGTGAGCCGGGGCGGCCTGAAGCTGGAGAAGGCCATGGCTGCTTTTCCCATCACGATAGAGGGCAAGATCTGCGCCGACATCGGCGCGTCCACCGGCGGGTTTACGGATTGTATGCTGCAGAATGGCGCGGCCAGGGTCTACGCGGTGGATGTGGGCTATGGACAGCTGGACTGGAAGCTGCGCAGCGACCCGCGGGTGGTGTGTCTGGAGCGCACCAACGCCCGCTACCTCACCCGTGAGGAGATCCCTGAGGAGCTGGACTTTGCGTCCATCGACGTGAGCTTCATCTCCCTGAAGCTGATTTTCCCGGCACTGTACGGGCTGCTGCGGGAGGACGGCGAGATCGCCTGTCTGATCAAGCCGCAATTCGAGGCAGGACGGGAAAAGGTGGGGAAGAAAGGGGTCGTCCGCGACCCGAAGGTGCATCTGGAGGTGCTGGAGGGTTTTCTTGTTCACGCAAAGGAAAATGACTTTACAGTGCTTGGTATTACATATTCTCCTATCCGAGGACCGGAGGGGAACATCGAATATTTGGGTTATTTGAAAAAGAACGGGGGCGCGGACTGCATCCCCGATCTGAGGGCGTTGGTAGACGCCTCGCACAGCGATTTGAAGGAGGCGCACGGGGAAGCATGAAGCGAGTGATCTTATGCCCCAATCCCTATCGGGACAGCGAATTGAAGGTGGCCAAGCGCTCCAAGGAGATTTTGGAGGGCATCGGCTTTGAAACGGTGGTGTGTCTGCCGTTCAGTAGGGAGGGCTACGACGACCAGTTGGGCGTGCCCATCCGGCAGCTGCAGCAGGAGATCAAACGGGCCGACCTGCTGATCGCCTTCGGCGGCGATGGCACGATCCTGCACCTGGCCCGGACGGTGGCGCTCCACAGCGTGCCGGTGCTGGGCATCAACCTGGGCAGCCTGGGCTTTATGTCCGAGCTGGAGCAGAACGAGCTGGAGCGGCTGCATGATCTGAAGGACTGGTCCTTCAGCGTGGAGTCACGGATGATGCTGGATGTGACGGTGCTGCGGGACGGCAAGCCGGTCTACAACAACATCGCCCTGAACGACGGTGTGATCTCCAAGGGCAGCGTGGCCCGCGTGGTGCGGCTGGACGTGGCCACGGAGGAGGGACGGCTGACGAAAATCACCGGCGACGGCGCGATCGTCTCCACACCCACCGGGTCTACCGGCTATTCCCCGGCCGCAGGCGGGCCTATCGTCGAGCCTACGGCCCGCAATCTGCTGCTGACGCCCATCTGCCCCCACTCCACCCGGGCCAGCAGCTATGTGCTGTCGCCGGATCACACCATCACCATCGAGGCGGCGGATGCCAACCGGAAGTTTGTATATCTCTCCGTAGACGGCGGCAAGGCATTTTCTCTGAAAAATGGGGACAAGGTGCGGGTGCGGCAGTCCAGGTTCGTCACAAAGCTGGTGAGGCTGAGCAAGAAGAGCTTCTGCGAAATACTGGATTCCAAAATGGGCACGGAGGTACTGAAGCATGAAAAATGACCGGCAGTCCATGATCTTACAGGTCATCGAGGAGGAGACGGTGGAGACCCAGGAGCAGCTGATGCAGCTTTTGGCCCAACGTGGGTTCGCCTGCACTCAGGCGACCGTGTCCCGGGACATCAAGCAGCTGCACCTTCTGAAGGTGCCGGACGGGCGCGGGAACTACCGCTATGCCGTGTCGGAGCAGAAAACGCGGCTGAACTTTGAGGAGAAGCTGCGTACCATCTTCCGGGAGTGCGTGCTGACGGTGGAAAATGCACAGAATCTGGCTGTGCTGAAAACGCTGAACGGTATGGCCAACGCGGCGGCCTTTGCATTGGACAATATGGAGGGCACGGACATCGTGGGGACGCTGGCCGGCGACGATACGGTGCTGCTGGTGTTCCACGACAGCAGTCACGCGGCGGATTTTTGTGAGCAGGTGCGGCAGATGCTGCACTGAGGAGGGCTTTGCATGCTGGAGTTGCTGCACATCGAGAATATTGCCATCATTCAGGAGGCGGACATCTCTTTCGAGGGGGGCTTCAATGCGCTGACCGGCGAGACGGGCGCGGGTAAGTCCATCGTCATCGACGCACTCAGCGCCGTGTTGGGGCAGCGCACCAGCCGGGAACTGATCCGCACCGGCGCGGACAAGGCGTTTGTGGGCGCAACGTTTTCCGGCGTAGACAGCGCCTTGGCAGAGGAGCTGGGTATCGCACCGGAAGCGGATGGCACGCTGCTGCTCCAGCGGGAGATACACAGCGACGGAAAGAACGTCTGCCGGGTCAACGGACGGCCGGTCACGGTGAGTCAGTTGAAAGCACTGGGCGGACGGCTGCTGAATATCCATGGGCAGCACGACGGACAGGCGCTGTTGGATGAGGAGCAGCATCTGGTGTATTTGGACAGCTTTGGAAAAACGGAAGACCTTATAACCGCATATACTGAAAAGTATAAACTCTTTACAGAAATCAAGCGGCAGATACAGACCCTTGAGATGGACGAGGCGGAGAAAGAGCGCCGGGTGGACACGCTGCGCTATCAGATCGATGAGCTGCGACGGGCAAAGCTGCGGCCCGGCGAAGAGGAGGAGCTGAACAGCCGCCGGGGGCTTCTGCGTAACGCGGAGAAGTTTCTGTCGGCGGCGGCGGAGGCGGACTATGCCCTCAACGGGGATGATAACGGCGGCGGCGCGTTGAGCGCGCTGCGGCAAGCCCACGACGCGCTGGGCGGTGTGCGGCATTTGGACGACGGCTTCGGCCAGCTCTATGAGCGGCTGGGTGAGCTTTACAGCGAGGCGTACGACATCGCCGCCGGCGTGGAGGACAAGCGGAGCGAACTGGATGTTTCGCCCGGTGAGCTGGATCGGGTGGAGGGTCGGCTGGATCAGCTCTACCGCCTGAAGAAGAAATACGGCGCTACGGTGGAGGATATGCTGGCGTATCAGGCGCGCTGCGAGGCGGAGCTGGAGCAGATCGAATACGCCGGTGACACGCTGGCCCGCTTGGCCGGTGAGCTGACGGCGGCGGAGCGTGATGCCCGTCAGGCGGCGCAGGCGCTGTCCGATGCGCGGAGGGCGGCGGCGCTGCGGCTGAGCGAGCAGATATTGGAGGAGCTGCGGCAGCTGGACATGGGCAAGATCCGCTTTGCGGTGGATTTTGCGAAAAAACCGCTGGACAGCGACGGCGCGGACACGGTGCGGTTTCTCATGTCCGCCAACGTAGGTGAGGAGCTGCGGCCTATCCACAAGATCGCCTCCGGCGGCGAGCTGGCCCGTATCATGCTGGCCATGAAGAATGCGCTTTCCGAGCAGGACAAGGTGTCTACACTGGTGTTCGACGAGGTAGACACCGGCGTCAGCGGACGCGCCGCCCAGAAGGTGGCAGAGAAGATGGCCCGAATCAGCCGAAGCAAGCAGGTGCTGTGCGTGACACATCTGCCCCAGCTGGCCGCCATGGCCGACACCCACTTCTCCGTGGAAAAGGGGGAGCGGGACGGACGTACCTATACAGAGGTGCGGCGGCTGGACCGGGAGCAGCGGCGGCAGGAGCTGGCGCGGCTCACCGGCGGCAGCCACGTGTCTCAGACTATGCTGGACGGTGCGGAGGAGTTGCTGGCCCAGGCGGAGGCGTTCCGTGCAGGGCTGTAAATCTTTTTTCGCAATATGAAAAAAGTGGTTGACAAACGAAAAAAATCTGCTACAATAGCCTCAACTTGATACCGCAACAGCGATGAAGGGAAGAAGTAGCACGCTTCTGCGCCTGCCAAGAGAGCCTCCGGGTGGTGTAAGGAGGAGAGGGCGGACCGTGTGAATACATCCTGGAGCAGCCTCCCGAACTTCTGAATGGATCAGTAGGGTTGTGTCGGGTTCGCCCGTTACAGCGATAGGGTGTGACTGCACCCGATGAGGCCGTATTCGTGAGGACACGGCGAAGATGAGGTGGTACCGCGATCGTTTATATCGCCCTCTGTCCAGGGACAGGGGGCGTTTGTTTTTTCCCTGACAAGTACAACTGATGAGAATATAAGAAAGGAAATAAAAGCTATGGGTATTTATGAGGAACTGGTGGCCCGCGGACTGATCGCACAGGTCACCAACGAGGAAGAGATCCGAGAGATGGTCAACAACGGCAAGGCCACGTTCTACATCGGCTTTGACTGCACAGCGGACTCTCTGCACGTAGGTCACTTTATGGCGCTGTGTCTGATGAAGCGTTTGCAGATGGCGGGCAACAAGCCCATCGCCCTGATCGGCGACGGCACGACCCTGATCGGCGACCCCTCCGGCCGTACCGATATGCGCCAGATGCTCACCGAGGAGACCATCAAGTACAATGCGGAGTGCTTCAAGCGTCAGATGGAGAAGTTTATCGACTTTTCCGATGGCAAGGCGCTGATGCTGTACAACTCCGAGTGGCTGAAGCCCCTGAACTATATTGAGCTGCTGCGCGAGGTAGGCGGCTGCTTCAGCGTCAACAATATGCTCCGTGCCGAGTGCTACAAGCAGCGTATGGAGAAGGGCCTGAGCTTCCTGGAGTTCAACTACATGATCATGCAGAGCTATGATTTCTACTACATGTTCCAGCATTACGGCTGCAATATGCAGTTCGGCGGCAATGACCAGTGGAGCAATATGCTGGGCGGTACGGAGCTGATCCGTAAGAAGCTGGGCAAGGATGCCCACGCCATGACCATCACCCTGCTGCTGAACTCCGAGGGCAACAAGATGGGCAAGACCGCCAAGGGCGCCGTGTGGCTGGATCCCAACAAGACCAGTCCCTTCGAGTTCTTCCAGTACTGGCGCAACGTGGGCGATGCCGACGTGCTGAAGTGCATCCGTATGCTGACATTCCTGCCGCTGGAGGAGATCGACAAAATGGACAAGTGGGAAGGCTCTCAGCTCAACGAGGCCAAGGAGATCCTGGCCTATGAGCTGACGAAGCTGGTCCACGGCGAGGAGGAGGCCGAGAAGGCCAAGGCCGCGTCCCGTGCGCTGTTTGCCGGTGATGGCGACACGGAGCATATGCCCACCACCGAGCTGACCAGCGACGATTTCGGCGGCGGCGCGATCGACGTACTGACGCTGCTGGTGAAGTGTGGTCTGGCCGCCTCCAAGGGCGAGGCCCGCCGACTGGTGCAGCAGGGCGGCGTCACTGTCAACGACGCTAAGGTGGACGCTATCGAGACGACCTTCGGCTGCGAGCAGTTTACCGGCGAGGGCGTGATCATCAAGAAGGGCAAGAAGGTGTTCCACCGGGCCGTTTTGGTGTAAGCGCCGCATTACTTCCGTATATGATGTTACCATCATATGTAATCTCCATCTTTGGGAAAAGCCGCGGCTCTGCCGCGGCTTTTCTCCGCCTATAAAGGTTTTTCCCGGGAAAACCGTTGCATAACGGCGGGAAGTATACTATAATATGCCGCAGTGTGCAAATTCTGAGAAAATGAGTGATACAGTATGAAGACCCATGATTTCTATTTTGAGCTGCCGCCGGAGCTCATCGCCCAGACACCGCTGGAGCGGCGGGACGGATCGAGACTGCTGGTGCTGGACAAGGCGACAGGGGAGACGGAGCACCGTCATTTTTACGACCTGCCGGAGTACCTGCGCCCCGGCGACTGCCTGATCCTGAACAACTCCCGGGTGCTGCCCGCCCGCTTGCTGGGACACCGTGTGCCCGGCGGCGGTGCGTGCGAGATCCTGCTGCTCATCGACAAGGGCGACAATGTTTGGGAATGCCTGGTGCGCCCCGGCAAAAAGCTGCGGAAGGGCGCGCGGGTATCCTTCGGCGACGGCGAGCTGACGGCGGAGATCGTGGATGAGCTGCCCGGCGGCAACCGGCTGGTGCGGTTTGAGTACCAGGGCATCTTCCTGGAGGTACTGGAGCGGCTTGGCAAAATGCCCCTGCCGCCGTACATCAAGGAGGAGCTGCGGGACAGCGAACGGTATCAGACGGTGTACTCCAAGGTCAACGGCTCGGCGGCTGCACCTACGGCGGGGCTGCACTTTACACCGGAGCTGCTGGAGCGAGTACAGGCAATAGGTGTAAAGGTTGGATATGTTACACTTCATGTGGGGCTTGGCACGTTCCGCCCCGTGAAGGAGGAGGAGATCACCGACCACGATATGCACAGCGAATACTGCGTGATACCACAGGAGACGGCAGATCTCATCAATGAGACGAAGAAAAACGGCGGCCGGGTCATCTGCGTGGGCACGACCAGCTGCCGCACCATCGAAAGCTGGGCCGGGGAGGACGGCACGATGACCGCCACCGGCGGCTGGACGAATATCTTCATTTACCCCGGCTATCGGTTCAAGGTGATGGATGCGCTCATCACCAACTTCCACCTGCCGGAGTCCACGCTTATCATGCTGGTATCGGCCCTGGCGGGCCGGGAGCACGTCCTGTCCGCCTACAAGGAGGCTGTAAAGGAGCGCTACCGCTTCTTCTCCTTCGGTGACGCCATGTTTATCCATTGACGGGAGGAAGCAAATGTTCAAAGTCATTAAAAAGCAAGGCCGCGCCCGGCGCGGTGTGTTCACCTGCGCCCACGGCGGCGAGGTACATACACCGGTGTTTATGAACGTGGGTACACAGGCCGCCATCAAGGGCGGCGTCAGCGCCCTTGACCTGAAAAACGAGCTGGGTACGCAGATAGAGCTGTCCAACACCTATCACCTGCACCTGCGGCCAGGCGACGATGTGGTGCGGGCCATGGGCGGTCTGCATAAGTTCATGCGCTGGGACGGGCCGATCCTGACGGACTCCGGAGGGTTTCAGGTGTTCTCCTTAGCCGGACTGCGGAAGATCAGCGAGGAGGGCGTTACCTTCGCCAGCCATCTGGACGGCCACCGTATCTTCATGGGCCCGGAGGAGAGTATGCGCATCCAGTCCAACCTGGGCAGCGACATCGCCATGGCCTTTGACGAGTGTGTGGAGAACCCCGCGCCCTACGACTACGCAAAAGCCAGCTGCGAGCGGACGCTGCGGTGGCTGGAACGGTGCAAAAAGGAGCATGACCGGCTCAACGCACTGCCGGACACGGTGAACCCGGGGCAGATGCTGTTCGGCATCAACCAGGGCGCGACATACCGGGATCTGCGGATATGGCATATGCAGCAGATTGCCAAGCTGGACTGCGACGGCTACGCCATCGGCGGGCTGGCGGTGGGCGAGCCGACGGAGGTGATGTATGACATCATCGACGCGGTGGAGCCTTATATGCCGGCAGACAAGCCCCGGTATCTCATGGGTGTGGGCACGCCCAGCAACATCATCGAGGGGGTGGCCCGGGGCGTGGACTTCTTTGACTGCGTCATGCCGGCACGGAACGCCCGTCACGGAAAGCTGTTCACCTGGAGCGGCACGCTGAACATCAAGAACGCCCGATACAAGTTGGACGACGGGCCGATCGACCCGGAGTGCGACTGCCCCGTGTGCCGGAATTTCAGCCGGGCGTACCTGCGCCATCTGTTTACGGCGGAGGAGATGCTGGGGATGCGGCTGGCGGTGATGCACAACCTGTACTTCTACAACAAGCTGACCCAGCGCATCCGCGACAGCCTGGATAACAATACATTCGATGAGTTCCAGGCTGTTTACAGTAAAAAACTGGCGGAGAAGGCGTGAAACCTCTTGCCAAACGGTGAAGAACTATGTATAATAGGGCTAATTTGATTATAAAGGAGTAACGTTCCATGATCCAGATCGCTTACGCAACTGCTGCCAACTCCACCGCCGCCACCGGCGGTATGGGTTCTACCGTATTGATGATCGTCCTGATGATCGCCATCTTCTACTTCCTGATGATCCGCCCCGAGAACAAGCGGAAAAAGCAGGCTGAAGAGATGCGCAGTTCTCTGAAGAAGGGCGATTGGCTGACCACCATTGGCGGTGTGTATGGCCGTGTCGTGGCCATCACCGACCGCACCGTGGTCATCGAGACCAGCGAGGACCGCGTCCGCGTGGAGTTCCTGAAGTCTGCTATCGGCCAGGTCGGTACGCTGGACGAGCAGGCTGCCGCCCAGCAGCGCCCCGCCAAGAAAGACAAGAAGGCGGACAAGGCCCAGGAAGCTCCCGCTGTGGAGGAGAAGGCCTCCGAGGAGACCGACAGCACTGACGCCGAGTGATTTCTGCATAAAATAAGACCTTCCCTGCATAGGTTGTGGTACAGCCGACAGGGGAGGTCTTTTTATGTCTTGGAAGGAATTGGCGGGAAAGGGAACGTGGTTGGGCATGGCTGCGGCGGCTGCGGTGCTGTTGGTGCTGCTGGGTGTCGCGTCGCTGCTGCTGTTGCGGGGCGTCATACCGGAAAGCGCCATACCTGCGGCAGCGTACATCAGTGCGGCAGCAGCCTGCTTTTTCGGCGGGCGCATTGCCGTCAGGGGCGGTGAGGGTGGACCGCTGCCCCGGGCGCTGGCGGTGTCCGCCTGCGTCTACGGGGCGATGTGGCTCACAGTGCTGGGCGGCGATGCACAGGTGTCCTTCGGTCAAAACGGATTGTGGCTCACGGCCGCTGTTTGGGGCGGAGGGACGCTGGCCGGGATCATGGGGCAGGGGAAACGCAGGAGAAAGACCGTGCCGAGGGGGAAGCGCCGTGTGGTCGACAAACGGCGGAAACGGGCGGTGACATAAAGCAAAGCATAGTTAAAATAACGAAATTGCATTTTTCACCGGAAAATAACTTGACGCTGGAGCGCACTGTATCAGTAAGATGCGCTCCGGCGCTTTTTTCTATATGTGGTGCTTGTCGTGGCCGCTATTTCCCACATATCGCCGTTTCGTCAATGTGCCGGTGCCGGCAATACCAATCGGTTTATAAGGTTTACATAATAATGTTTACATAACATTTTGACATAATTTACAAAAAAACTGCTTTTACGAAATAAGGCTTGCGAATTTGGTGATTTTGCCATATATTTATAAGTGTATTCGGCGCTTCTATTCCGACAGCTTGACTCATAGGCTGTGGTGAGGTGAGCCGATGAAGCTGCAACATCGCCGGACGCGTCTGACCAAGCCGCCCCAGACGCGAGCATGGCTTTTGTGTCTATTTTTTGCTGCCGGCATTTTGGCCGGTTTTTTGGCGCGGCGCACCGTGAAGTCGGACGACCTGTTGGCGTTGGGCAGTTATTTCAGCGATTATGCGGCGCTGACAGCACAGCAGCCGGCGGACATCATCAGTGTGGTATGGGCTTACCTGCGCTACCCTGCGGCGGCGTTTCTGTTAGGCTTTACAGCCTGGGGCGTTATGCTGCTGCCGCTGCTGTGTACGGCGCAGGGGTTCTTTTTGTCTTTCAGCGTACACTGCTTTGCCGCCTCTCTGGGGCGCGGCGGGGTAACGCTGGCGCTGGCGGCGCTGGGCCTGCGGTGTCTGTTCGTGCTGCCGTGTCTTTTGGTCACGGCGTCGGACAGCTTTCAGTCCGCCTGGTGCCGCGCGGAAAAGCAGAAGCCGGAGCATAGAGACCGGCGGCGTCTGATGTTGTGTTTGTTTGTGCTGCTGACCGGTACGGTGGCCGAGTGCGCCCTTGTACCGAAGCTGTTTGCGCTGCTGCTGCCGCGCATAGCATAAGAAGATCAGGTAGAGAGGAGTGAGCTATATGGCAGACTATATTGCAGCGTATCAGGCCTATCTGGCCCAGGAGAAGCATGCGTCCGCCAATACCCTCAGCTCCTACATACGCGATTTGAACCAGTTCCGCACGTGGCTTTTGGGCAGCGGCATCACGGATCTGCGGAAGGTGAAAAAGGAAGCCATCAACGAGTATCTGCTCCACATGACGCAAATAGGCAAGAGTCCCGCCACCGTCACCCGATCCACCGCCTCCATCAAGTCCTTTTACGCCTACCTGCTGCAATCCGGCGCGATCAAGGCCAACCCCGCCAAGTCCGTGGCCGCCATGAAGGTAGAGCGCAAATACCCGGAGATCCTGACGAACCGGGAGGTGGAGCTGTTCCTGGAGCAGCCCAAGTGCGTGGATGAAAAGGGCTTCCGCGATCATGCCATGCTGGAGCTCCTGTATGCCACCGGCATCCGTGTCAGCGAGCTGATCGGGCTGAACGTGGAGGATGTGAACCTGTCCGCCGGTTTTATCCGCTGCACCAGCCGCGGCAAGGAGCGCATCGTGCCGCTGTACCATACCGCCGTAAAGGCGCTGGAGGACTATGTCCGGAACATCCGCCCCCGCATCATCGCCGACGAGGAGGAGCACGCGCTGTTCGTGAACATGAACGGTGAGCGTATGAGTCGCCAGGGCTTTTGGAAAATCATCAAATACTATCAGGAAAAGGCGGAAATCGACAAGGACATCACACCCCACACGCTGCGGCACTCCTTCGCCGTACACCTGCTGGAGAACGGCGCAGACCTGCGGTCCATCCAGGAGATGCTGGGGCACGCCGACATCAGCTCCACCCAGATATATACCCACGTCGTCAAAAAACAGCTGAAGGATGTCTACAACAAGGCCCATCCCCGCGCCTGAGCATACACACCGCCCGATTAGGCCGCCTGACACAGGTAAAACCGTGTGTTTTCTTGTGTCAGGCGGCCTTTGTCCGGCCTTTGTCCGGGCGGTTTCTTGTTGCTATTTTGGCGCAGGTTTGGTATAATACGATCAAAGTATGGGGTGGAGGAGCGTCTATGCGTATTTTGGGAATCGATCCGGGCATCGCCATCGTAGGCTTCGGGTTGATCGAGTCAGACCGCGGAAATATGCGGATGCTGCAATATGGTGCTGTTACCACCGAGGCAGGGCTGCCGCTGGCCACGCGGCTGGTGCAGATCGAGGATGATATGCGCGCGCTGATCCGGCAGCTTCAGCCAGATGAGATCGCTATTGAGGAGCTGTTCTTCAGCAAGAACATCACCACCGGTATTGCCGTGGCCCATGGGCGCGGTGTGGTGCTGTGCACGGCGGAGCGGCTGGGCATACCCATTTTTGAGTATACGCCCATGCAGGTGAAGCAGGCGGTGGTGGGCTATGGTCTGGCGGAGAAGCGGCAGGTCATGGACATGACCAGGCGACTGCTGAAGCTGAAGGCCGTTCCGAAGCCGGATGACGCAGCGGATGCGCTGGCTATCGCCATCTGCCACGCCCGCAGCGCCACCAGCCTGCTGCGGCGAAAAGACCCCAACGTGAAGGAGACCGTGTGATATGTTTTACTATGTAAGCGGCCCGGTGGCGGACATCGAGCCGGGTCTGGCGGTCATTGACTGCGGTGGCGTGGGCTATGCCTGCGCCACCACCAACTATACGCTGTCCCGGCTGAAAAAGGGAACGCCCGCCAAGCTGTATACATATCTCAACGTCCGCGAGGACGCCATGGAGATGTTCGGCTTTGCGGATCAGAGCGAGCTGCGGAGCTTCAAGCTCCTGATCTCCGTGTCCGGTGTCGGTCCTCGGGCCGCGCTGGCCATTCTGTCCGCCGTCACGCCCCAGCAGCTGACGTTGGCGGTGGTCGCCGGTGACGAGAAAGCCCTGACCGCAGCCAACGGCATCGGCAAAAAGATCGCCCAGCGGGTGATCCTGGAGCTGAAGGACAAGCTGGCTGCTGAGGAAGCCGTTGTCTCCGGCAAGGGCAGCGTTCCCGTGACAATCGGCGGTCTGCCTCACAGTAAAAAGAGCGAGGCCACGGCGGCTTTGGCGGTGCTGGGCTACGGCAGCGCGGAGATCGCCGCCGCGCTGAAGGGTATCGACATGGATGCGCTGTCACTGGAGGATGTTATCCGGCAGGCGCTGAAGAAAATGATGAAGTAGGGGAGTGGCGTACATGAGCATTGATTTCGGAGCAGAGCTGTACGAAGAACCCATCGTGTCCAAGACACTTCTCAGCGAAGACACAGGAGAGACGTCGCTGCGCCCCAAAACGCTGAAAGAGTATATCGGACAGGAGAAAGCCAAGCAGAACCTGTCCATCTTTATCGAGGCCGCACGGCGGCGCACGGAGGCGCTGGATCACGTGCTGCTCCACGGCCCCCCGGGACTGGGCAAGACCACACTGGCGGGCATTATCGCTCAGGAGATGGGCGTCAACATCCGCATCACCTCCGGCCCGGCCATCGAGAAGCCCGGTGATCTGGCGGCGCTGCTGACCAATCTGAGCGAAAATGACATTCTGTTTGTGGATGAGATACACCGCCTGAACCGGGCGGTGGAGGAGATCCTGTACCCGGCCATGGAGGACTACGCCATCGACATCATCATCGGCAAAGGCCCGTCCGCCAATTCCATCCGGCTGGATCTGCCAAAGTTTACCCTGATCGGCGCTACCACACGGGCCGGATCACTGTCCGCGCCGCTCCGTGACCGCTTTGGTGTCACATTACGGCTGGAGCTGTATACGCCGGAGGAGCTGCAGGAGATCGTCAAGCGCAGCGCCGGGATACTGGATGTGGCCATCGAGCCGGACGGCGCAATGGAGATCGCCAAACGCTCCCGGGGAACACCCCGTATCGCCAACCGTATGCTGCGCCGCGTCCGGGATTTTGCCCAGGTGGTGGCGGACGGCGTCATCACCAAGGATGTGGCGGACAAGGCGCTGCTGGCACTGGAGGTGGACGCGCTGGGTCTGGACAACGTGGACCGGCGTATGCTGCGGGCCATTATTGAGAACTACGGAGGCGGTCCGGTGGGGCTGGATACGCTGGCGGCCACCATCGGTGAGGAGTCCGTGACACTGGAGGATGTGTATGAGCCGTACCTGATGCAGTTGGGCTTTCTGACACGCACGCCCCGTGGGCGCTGCGTCACACGGAAGGCCTACGAGCACCTGCACATGGCGTTTACTGGCCAGGAGCAGCTGGAATTATAAGCGTTATGCAGGGATTAGGGTGCAATAATTGTCTAAATACCATAAAAAGAACGTCACTTTTGAGATGTTTTTGACAAACTTTCGCAGGTCTCTTGACAAATTATTTTGTAAAAAGGTATAATACTGTATGGTGAATGAGTTTAAGGCTGATCGCGGCGATTTGGATAAGCTGACCGACGAGGCGCTGTGCGCCCTGGTAAAGCAGGGAAGCCGTGATGCCGAGGAGCTTCTGGTCAGCAGATACCACCGATTGGTGCGCTCCTGTGCCCGACCATATTTCCTGGCGGGGGGAGACAGCGAGGATCTCTCTCAGGAGGGGATGTTCGGTCTGATCAAGGCCATCCGCGAGTACGATCCCAACCGGGATGCATCCTTCTGCACCTTTGCCGAGACGTGTATCCGCCATCGGCTGTACTCGGTGCTGCGGTCCGCAGCCTCCGGGAAGCATTCACCGCTGAACCAAGCCGTTCCTTTGAATCCCTCTTTCTTTGACGCAAATCTGTCCTTTGCCCAAGTCGATCCCGAGCGATTGCTCATCGACCGCGAAAAAACTGCCGCTCTGCTGGAGAATACGCGCAAGCTGCTGTCCGAATTCGAGGTAAAGATTTTAGGGTATTATTTGGACGGTCTCACCTGCCGTGAGATAGCAGAGACTGTGGGCAAGTCCACCAAATCCGTGGACAATGCCGTGCAGCGTTTGCGCCGCAAAATAGCGCGGCAGCTTTTATCCGGCGACATCAGCAACGGCTGAGCGCAATATATTTTCTCAAAGAGAGGGTAAAATCATGTACGAAGACAAGACCTTAGTGTGCAAAGAGTGTGGCAACGAGTTCGTTTTCACCGCCGGTGAGCAGGAGTTCTACGCAGAGCGCGGCTTCCAGAATGAGCCCCAGCGCTGCAAGGCCTGCCGCGATGCCCGTAAGAACGCTGCCCGTGGTCCCCGGGAGTATTTCACCGCTGTCTGCGCTGCCTGCGGCGGCGAGGCCAAGGTGCCTTTCGAGCCCAAGAGCGATCGTCCTGTTTATTGCAGCGACTGCTTCGCCAAGATGCGTGAGAACGGCTGATCTGCTGACTGCACACTGTTAAGTAGATAAAAAAACCGCCCTTCGGTGCTGCCGGAGGGCGGTTTTTGTGCGTCCCGTGATGAAAAATCCTGTTGAAACTTTTTACATTTTGGGATATACTATAATCACAATACTATATTTGGAGGTTTTCCAACATGATTGAGATCACGAGAGACACCATTATCGGTGATATTCTGGATGTTGCCCCCCAGACCGCACCCATTTTCCTGTCCATCGGTATGCACTGTCTGGGCTGCCCTTCTTCCCGCGGTGAGACGGTAGAGGAGGCCTGCGCTGTTCATGGCGTTGACGTGGACAAGCTGCTGGAGATCGTGAACGAAGAGGCCAACAAGCCCATCGCGGAGTAAACAAACAAGCCGCCACGCATACGGCTGTATGCGTGGCGCTTTCTGTGTTGAGGGAGAGAAATGGAACAGAAGCAACTGGCCCTGCAGCCGCGTTTGGCGCTGCTGGCGGAGCTTGTGCCGCCAGGCTGCCGTCTGGCGGACATCGGTACGGATCACGGCTATCTGCCTGTGTACCTGCTCCAGCAGGGACACATCCGCAGCGCCATCGCCGCGGATATCGGAGTAGAGCCGCTGGAGCACGCCCGCCGCACAGCGGAGGAGTATGGCGTGACCGGTTTGGAGCTGCGCCTGTGCGACGGATTGTCTGATATTCACCCCGACGAGGTGGATGTTGTCGCCATCGCGGGCATGGGCGGCGAGACGATCATCCATATTTTAGAAAACGCGCCCTGGACAAGGGACGGTGTCCACCAGTTGCTGCTCCAGCCCATGACAAAAGCGCCGGACTTACGTCGCTGGCTATCTGTAAGCGGATACCACTTTACAGGAGAACGACTGGTTTGGGATAAGGGCCATCTGTATCCGGTGCTGTGTGTTCGGGGCGGAAGCTGTCCGCCTCTGACGGAGGGGCAGCTGCTGTGCGGTATAAAGCTGGCGGGTGACCCGCTTTACGGCGAGTATCTTTCCCAGCATATAGAGAAACTGCGCAAAACCGCTGCCGGCCTGCGGCGCAGCCGCCAGGTGAATGCCGCCCACCGCGCTGCCGCACTGGAGCTGCTGGCGAATAAACTGGAAAAGGAGCGGGATACGCTATGACTACCGTACGAGCTGTGGAACAGGCGCTGTATGACTGGGCGCCCCGTGAGCTGGCGGAGAGCTGGGACAATGTGGGGCTGCTGGTAGGCGACCCGGACGCCCCCGTATCCCGCATCCTGGTGGCGCTGGACATCACGCCCGCCGTAGTGCGGGAAGCGGCAGATACCGGCTGCCAGCTTATCGTAGCCCACCACCCGGTGATGAACTGCGCCTGGCATCAGGTGCAGACGCTGCGCACCGATGACCGGCAGGGGAGGGTACTGACGGATCTGGTGCGTCACAACATTGCCGCCATCTGTATGCACACCAATCTGGACGCGGCGGAGGGCGGTGTCAACGACATTTTGGCCCGCACGCTGGAACTGAAAGACCTGGAAATGCTGACGGAGGAAAAAATTGGCCGTGTCGGCACATTAAAATGCGAATTACCTCTTGTGGAGTTCCTACCCTTTGTGATAAAATCATTAGGATGTCATGGTCTGCGCTATGTATCCTGCGGTAAAGACGTACACCGGGTGGCGGTGGGCGGCGGCGCTTGCGGATGCTACATCCCTCAGGCCATTGCCGCAGGCTGCGACACCTTCGTGACTTCTGACCTGAAGTATAACGATTTTTTGGACACCGAGGGTATCAACCTCATCGATGCGGGCCATTTCCCCACAGAGAACGTCATCTGCGGGCCGCTGGCCGCGTATCTCCGGAGGGCGTTTCCCGCAGCCACCGTTTCCGTTTCGGCCGCGCACAGCAGCGAGGTCATCCAATACTGCATAAAGGAGAAGTAAACAATGTCCGGACATTCCAAATGGCACAATATTCAAAAGACAAAGGGTGCGGCTGACGCCAAGCGCAGCGCCACCTTTACCAAGATCGCCAAGGAGATTATCGTGGCGGTCAAGCAGGGCGGCAGCGGCGACCCCGCCAACAACTCCCGCCTGGCCACCGTGGTGGCTAAGGCCAAGGCCGCCAATATGCCCAACGACAATATCAAGCGCACCATCGACAAGGCCTTGGGCTCCGGCAACACGGATAACTACGAAGCCGTCACCTACGAGGGCTACGGCCCTTGCGGCGTGGCCGTCATCGTGGAGGCGCTGACCGATAACCGCCAGCGTACCGCTCCCGAGATCCGCCACTATTTCGATAAGTTCGGCAAGGGCATGGGCGCCCAGGGCTGCGTCAGCTGGTCCTTCGACCGCAAAGGCGTCATCGTCATTGACAATGAAGAGGGTGAGTTGGACGAGGATGCCGTCATGATGGACGCGCTGGATGCCGGCGCGGAGGATATGGAGGCCGACGGTCCGGTGTTCGAGATCACCACTGATCCCGACAGCTTCAACGATGTTGTCAAGGCAATGGAGACCAAGGGCTATACCTTTGTCAGCGCCGAGATCGAGATGGTTCCTCAGAACTACATCACCATGACCGGCGAGGACGATGTCCGCAGCATGACCAAGCTCCTGGATATGCTGGAGGACAACGAGGACGTGCAGAACGTCTGGCATAACTGGCAGCAGGATTGAGGGCACACACATACAAACAGATAAGCGAAAGGCGGCCATCAGGCCGCCTTTCGCTTATCTGTTTGATTCCGGTGTCTTGCTCACAGCGCTCTCACGCCGTCCATAATGATGCCGCCGGCCAACTGTGCCATCTCCTCCGGTGTCTCCTTTGTGCCGCTGGACAGCCATTGCAGCGTCAGCGTCAGGTTTCCCGACACGATGAAGCGGCAGAAGTATTCCAGCCGATCCCGGTCGCCACTGTAGAAACGGGCGACGAAATCCCGGAGGAAGTAGCTATGCAGGATGCTGCAAATGCGTTCCGTATAGACGCGGTCGCCATTCGGCCCAAGCAGCACCTGACACAGATCTGCATTCTCCTGAGCAAAGCGGTACAGCTCCGTCAGATAGGGGAAAGCCTCGACCGCTGTATCAGTATAGGCGTACTTCCTACAGACTGTGATCAGACGCTCCACCATCTCATCCTCCAGATGCTGCAGCAGATCGCTGACATCCCGGTAGTGAATATAAAATGTACCACGATTGATGTCCGCCCGCTCTGACAGTTCACGGACAGAAATGGACTTAAACGGCTTCTCCGTCATCAACTGCATCAGCGCCTGACGCAGCTGCGACTTTGTTTTTCGGACACGGCGATCGATCTTTTGCTCCTCCACGGCGTTCAGCACTCCCTTCGGTGGTTAATTGACTGTATGTTGATTTTAGCACAAAAAGTGCGGCCAACGCAAGTGCTTTTTCGCCATCCGGACTGATTACAGCGTATAATTCAGCATTCCGGCGCATAGATATGTGACAACAGCTGAAAATCGGAGGAAGCCATTATGGAAAATACCGCATCCATTTATCAGGATATGGCCGCCCGCACCGGCGGCAGTGTGTATATCGGCGTAGTTGGCCCTGTTCGTACCGGCAAATCCACCTTTGTTAAACGGTTCATGGAGACGCAGGTGCTGCCACATATCGACAACATGTACCGCCGGGATCGCGCGCAGGATGAGCTGCCGCAGAGCGGTTCTGGTCGCACCATCATGACGGCCGAGCCGAAATTCGTGCCGGAGGAGGCCGTGGAGATCCAGCTGGCGGAAGGCGTTCGGTTCTCTGTACGGCTGGTGGACTGCGTAGGCTACATGGTCGATTCTGCTGTGGGACAGTTTGAGGACTTAGCGCCCCGCATGGTGATGACGCCCTGGTTTGACCACGAGATCCCCATGACCGAGGCCGCGGAGATCGGTACGCGGAAGGTCATCACTGATCACGCCACTGTAGGGGTAGTCGTCACTGCGGACGGTACGGTGACGGACATCCCGCGAGAGGACTACCAGCCCGCCGAGGAGCGCGTCATACGGGAATTGCAGGCCATCGGCAAGCCGTTTATCGTTCTGCTGAACTCGGCGCAGCCGGAGAGTCAGCGTGCCGCTTCTATCGCGTCGGAGATCGAGGAGAATTACGGTGTGCGCTGCGTGCCGGTGAACTGCCTGACGCTGACAGAGGAGGACATCTCCGCGCTGATCCGCGACCTGCTGTATCAATTTCCGCTGCAGGAGCTGGACTTTTTCCTGCCGGCCTGGGTGGATGCGCTGCCCGGAGACCATCCCATCAAGAGCGGGCTGTTCCAGGGCATAGCCGAGGGAACATCGGGTTTGGCCCGTATTTGCTGCTTACAGCCCTGCTTGCAGGCCCTGGCGGGACAGGAGAACGTGGAGAGCGCGGAAACGCGGGCCGTTGACCTGGGCAGCGGCGTGGCGGAGGCGGAGATCCAGCTGCCGCAGTACCTGTTCTACGACACGCTGTCTCAGCGCTCCGGGCTGAAGGTGGAGGATGACGGAGATCTGATGCAGATGATCTCTGAGCTCGCCGCCGCCAAGCGGGAATATGACAAGTTTGCTCCGGCACTGCAGGCGGCCCGCGACTCGGGTTATGGGATCGTGATGCCCGGGGTGGAGGAGCTGAATCTGGAAGACCCCGAAATCGTGCGGCAGGGGGGACGCTATGGTGTTCGTATGCGGGCCAGCGCGCCGTCCATCCATCTGATTCGCGCCGATATAGAAACAACGGTCTCGCCTATCGTAGGCAATGAAAAGCAATCCGAGGACATGGTCAACTACCTTCTGCAGGAGTTTGAGGGCGATACCGGCAAGCTGTGGCAGTCCAATATCTTTGGCCGCAGCTTCCACGAGATCGTCAGCGAGGACCTGCAGGCCAAGCTGAAACGGATGCCCGCCGACGCGCAAAGCAAGCTGCGGCAAGCCCTGGAGCGCATCATAAACGAGGGCGGGGGCGGCCTGATCTGCATCATTCTGTGACCTGTACGATATACCTCCATAGCGCAGAACGGACGGCTGTATGCCGCCCGTTTTGCCGTATCAGAGCGGTATACCGGCACATTTCCAAGGTTTGAAACGTATGGAACATTCGGCTCTGATTGGTGTATTTTTTGAATTTTTCACTTGAAAAAGCATGGAAAAACCTTGAAAAAACTTGAATAAATTTTACTTTTATAGTGACAAATTCTGTAAAGCTGTTATAATGTACTTGGAACAAATACAGCCGCCCCGGGCGGCACGAGAAGGAAAGGAACAGGACATGGGAATTAAAATCGGTATCAACGGCTTTGGCCGTATCGGACGTGTCGTGATGCGTATTCTGGCGGATGACCCCGAGCGCTTTGACGTGTGCGGCATCAACCTGCGGAAGGCGGACATCGACTACATGGTGTATCTGCTGAAATACGACTCCGTATTCCGCAATTTCCCCGGTATCGTGGAGCACGCCGGCGGCGATCTGGTGATCAACGGCCGCAAGATCAAGGTCTACAGCGAGTCCGACGCCGCCATGATCAACTGGGCGGACTGCGGCGCGGAGTATATCATCGAATCCACCGGTGCGAACAACACCACGGACAAGGCCAGCCGGCACTTCAAGGGCGGTGCGAAGAAGGTCATTCTCACCGCGCCTGCCAAGGACGATGCCACACCCACGTTTGTATTCGGCGTCAACAGCGACGAATACCGCAGCGATATGCAGGTCATCTCCAATGCCAGCTGCACCACCAACTGTCTCGCGCCCCTGGCCTATGTCATCAACAAGGAATTCGGCATCGAGCAATCCCTCATGTCCACCATTCACGCCTCCACCGCCAAGCAGAAGGCCGTGGACTCCCGCGGCGGCAGCGACTGGCGCACGGGCCGTTCCATCCTGAACAACATCATCCCTACCTCTACCGGCGCTGCCAAGGCCGTGGGCCGCGTGATCCCCGAGCTAAAGGGTAAAATGACCGGCATGGCCTTCCGTGTGCCTACGGCGGACGTCTCCGTGGTGGACCTGACCGCCCGGCTCAGCAAAACGGCATCCTATGCCGACATCTGCTATGAGATCAAGCACGCCTCTGAGACGTACATGAAGGGTATCATCGGCTACACCCGCGATCAGGTGGTATCCACCGACCTGATCGGCAATCCCTGCCCCTGCATCTTCGATGAGACCGCCGGCATCCAGCTGGATCAGGATTTCGTGAAGCTCATAGCCTGGTACGACAACGAATGGGGCTACAGCAATATGGTGGTGCGTATGCTGGAGCATATGCACACCGTGGATATTGCAGATGCCTTTGTAGAGCAGGCGTAAGCGTCTATGCTTTCTATCCCCCGGCCGCAGGCCGGGGGATATTTCCGTCTGCCGCCCTTGTCAACCGTCCCGGGCCGTGGTATGATATAGACAAGGAAGAATACAGGCAGGAAAGGGAGGGCGTATGTATGCTGTTAGCCATTGATATTGGCAATTCCAACATCTCCGTGGGCTTGTTCGACAGGCAAAAGGATCTGCGTTTTCTGGCGTCGCTGGATACCGACAGCCGCAAGACGGCGGATCAGATCAGCATCGATCTACTGAGCCTGTTCACGCTGTACGGCTGCGACATCAGCCGCCCGGCGCAAAGTGCCCGCGAGGCCGTGCAGTGGACCTACTTCGGCTACCTTGGGGCCATCAAGGAGCAGAACGGCGCGGCCATGAGCCTGGGCCGCGTGAGCACGTTTCTGGATATCTATTTCGAGCGGGACCTGGCCGCGGGCAGGCTGGACGAGGCGGCGCTGGACGCGCTGTGCGCCCGGGTGCTGCGC